>JANOBS010000427.1:0-5838 GCA_031411755.1 Luteolibacter sp.
GCCAGTGCCGAGGTTGCCGCGGTTCTCCACGTTGAGCTCGTTGCCATTGATGGTGATGTCATCGAATAATCCGCCGACCGACCAGCGTTGGTGCGGCCCGCTGTCGGCATACACCGTGTCCGCGGTGCTGTGGACAAACACGTTCGGTCCCGGCACAGACGAGCCAAAAACAAAGTCATGCCGCCCTTTCCGCGCGTAATTGTTCACAAACAGGCAGCATTCCCCGCCATCGTTGTTGAAGGAATAGCGGCGGCCACCGTCAATGATCGAGATCGGGTCAAGGCACTGTGAATCCGCCACCGTCACCCACTTCGCACCATCGCTGACGGTGACCGCGGAATAGCCGAAATACTGCGCGGTGATGTTGCGCACCCAACCGTTCTGGACCTTCCCCATGCTGATGAAGGTCCACGCATGGGCCTCATCGGTGGAGCTGGCGTAATCGGAGAAGCCGTAGATGTCTTCGATGCCCACCTGCTGGAGGCGGCCGCTCCAGGTGTATCGCCAGATTTGTCCACCGCCGTACTGCGACTCGAAAGTTTGCGGCAGCGGGATGTCCACGGTGATCCAGTTTCCGTCGATCCGCGTGATGGTGCGGTCGAAAGAGAGGTCTTTCGAGCCAGCCGTCCATGGAAAGGCGGCAGGATCCCCACTCGCGGCGCCGAGTTGATCCATGTCGATGTCCGCAATCCAGTTGGCCGGGCTCGGACGCTTGACGATGACGGTGTGCCCCACCGCGAGACCGCTGGTGCTGTCCACTTCAAAGGTCCGGGTGCCAGCCGGCACGAGCTTCTGCGTGAGGTTGTGCGTCGTTCCGCTCACCGTGCTGCGACCGGTGGAGTTGGTCGCTGAAATGAGCGTGTATTGCCGCGCATCCGTCGCCCGCAGCCGGGTGCCGGTGGTGGAGGAATCACCCGCGCCCTTCAGCACCACGCCGCTGGCCTGGATGGTCAGGGTGGTGGCGAGCTGATACTCACCCGCATTCAGATAAACCACCCCGCGCCAGCCGTTCGCGTCCGGCGTCATCGCCTCCACGGAATCGATCGCCGCCTGGATCAACGCCGTGTCATCCCCGGCACCGGGGCTGACATAGACCCAGCGACTTTGCGGAATGAGCGCGGTGACATTCGGCAGGGGCTCGGTGCCGCCGCGATAGCCACACTGGGAGAAATCGTTGATGCGTTGTCCGCGGGTGTCGAGCTGGTAGAGGAGATTTCCCGTCGCCGAGGGATAGACCCACGCGCCATTGGCTGCCTGACCGGCGGCCCGGAATGAACCGAGTACGCCGACAAGCAGGCTGAATTGAAGCAGGATAGCGTAGCGACTGGTGGTCACGTAATTGGTTCAGGACGGCTGGTTATTCGCTTGTCGTGGATGGTGCTAGAACAACCATTGAGTCGGACCGAAGGAAAGGCAAAAGGATCATGCGGAAGACAGCGTCGAAATTGGAGAAAGCCTAGCCGGCCAGACGAATTCAAGCATTCAGGACGCTGGGTCCTTGTCAGCGGGCTGGCGGCGCGAAAGCGGCAGCGGGCTGCGAGCGGTCCAATGCCGGTGATCATTGGGTGTGACGCAGGGCTTCGGTTGGGAGACAGGGGCGGACTGGAGCAGGCCTTTTTCGCTTAAACTACGAAGGCCGGAATCGCTCAGTGACTGGGCGCGGCTCGGGTTGCCTGTTGAGTTGAATCGTGCCGCTTTTTCCGAATTTGTGCTTTCTCTGTGCAAGATCGTGTTGGTACAACGTAACTGTTCACATGATCACACGTCTCTATTCAGCTGCCTTGCGCGGGGTCGATGCCAAGGAGGTCGAGGTCGAGGTCAATGTCCGCAATGCCGAGAAGCCTCAGGTCATCGTCGTCGGCCTGCCGGACGCGGCCGTGCGGGAGTCCTCCCAGCGCGTCATTTCCGCGATCAGTGCCTCCGCGCTCTATCTGGCGGATGGGATCAAGACAGTGAACCTCGCTCCGGCGGATTTGAAAAAGGAAGGGCCGTCGTTCGACCTTCCGATCGCCTTGGCCATGGCCTCCGCGAGTGAGAACGAACCGCTGGCGGCGGAGGATTGCTGCATCGTCGGCGAGTTGGCGCTGGATGGCACGGTGCGACCGGTGAAGGGCGTGTTGTCCATCGCTCTAGAGGCGAAACGCTGCGGACGCCTGCGGGTGATCGTCCCCGAGGCCAACGCTCCTGAGGCGGCGGTCATCGACGGCGTGCAGGTCTTCGGCGTCCGCTCGCTGCATCAGGCTTGGAAATTTCTCAGAGGCGAGGAGCCGATCAAGCCTTTCATCCTCGACCGCCGTGCCTTCTTTGAATCCCACCGGCGCTACGAGGTCGATTTCGACGAGGTCAAGGGCCAGCACCACGTGAAGCGCGCCCTAGAGGTCGCTGCCGCGGGTGGCCACAATCTTCTCCTCTTGTGACCTATTTGCCGCCCTTCTCTCCCATATTCAAATCATTGTAATCCAGATGGTTAAGAGGATTCTAATTCGGGCATTTATCCTGCTAATTTTTTTCGGCTTTACGGCTTTTGCTGCGACTCCTGCCGAAATCATCGGCTCCCTGATTGACCCTGCCAAGCTGGCAACCCTGAAAGGCGACAGGCCAGCCAATGAAAGGCTTAGGAGGATCATGTATCACCTGAAAGCGAGCGGAGCGCCAGCCACAACCATTGACGCGGCACAAGCACGCCTAGGAATCGCGGGAACCCCTCTAGGGTTGGAAGACCGCGCCGCCCTACTGAGGAATCTGGAGATTCTTGAGGGGCTAGGATGCTTCACAGAGGAGGGGATGGAGAAGCTTCGAAAGGGAGACGCCCCGACGATCACGAAAGGCGCTTACATTGGCGACATTGCCAGCGTGGATCACATCATTCCCCGTGTCGTGGTTCCAGAGCTTGAGAACAAGCTCTTCAATCTGGAATTCATGCCTGAGAAAATGAATCGTCAGAAGGCCGCAAAGCTCGGCGAGCGGCAGTTGGAATTGGCGAGAAAATGGCTTGCCTCTAGGCTGATCTCGAAGGAAGGATTCGAATCAGTAATATCTTCCCATACGAGGCCACTGAAGGGACCGCAAAAATTGGAAACTAACTAATCGGATGCATCAATCATACAATCTAGAAATTGATGGGGGCCTAGAGGATAATGAGGCTTGGCGCAGCATCGGACAAGCATTGAAAATCATTGATGCACAGGAAATTCGAGACTCGTTAACGCCGTTTTTAAAATCGAATGGGAGATTGGACGGGTCAGCAATTCAAGATGAATGGTTTCCTGAAATCTCGAATGCCAACGTCTTTATATCCCACGCCCACGCTGATGAAGAAACCGCACTCATACTAGCTGGAGAGCTTTTCAGCAAATTCAATCTACGACCATTTATTGATTCTTGCGTCTGGGGACACTCAAAAGAGCTCTTGAAAATGATTGATAACGAATTCTGCTGGTCCGATCCAAGTAAGAAAACCACGTATGATTACAACAAGAGAAATGGCTCAACTGCCCATGTCCACATGATGCTGGCGAGCGCGATCGCGAAAATGATTGATAGGTGTGAATGCGTTTTTTTCTTAAACACTCCCCAATCAATCACTTCGAAAAATGCTGTCGCTGAAACCAATTCACCGTGGTTATTCTATGAGATCGGGATGCTGAATTTAATTCGGAAACGTCCACTTTCAGATTATCGAGACTCGGGAATAATTACAAAGGAGGCCGTCAATGAACGTAAGTTCGATTTTTCCAGCAAGAAAATAGTCGATTATAATGTGAATTTAGAGGGGCTCACTACTCTAGGGATTGACGAGATCGACGAGTGGAGGAATGATTACACATCAAAAAAAATATTATTATGAAAGCTCATTGGATTCATTGTATCAGCTCACGGGTAAATCAATAAAATATAAATAGAACTCTAGATCCTCGCTCAAATGTTTAGATCATTTAACTTTGACTTCCCAGAATTATGCGAAGTAGATCGCGATACAATCTTTGGTTGGCGAAAACAAGGGGTAGAAATTCAAGAAAAATGCTCAAGAGAAATTAAAGTAAAGTTGGAAGAATTTGTATCTAAAGATGGCATTTTGAATGGAGAGAAATTGCAAGAAATTTGGTTCCCCTCTATCGAGGCAGATGTGTTTATTTCGCATTCTCACGCCGATCTAGATCTTGCATTAGTGCTTGCTGGTGGGCTCAATAAAATGTTTAACCTAAAGTGTTTTGTGGATTCTTTCGTATGGGGGCATTCTGAGGATCTTCTAAGAATTATCGACAAGGAATTTTGTTGGCGTCCTGACACTAACGATTACGACTACAACCAAAGAAATGGGTCGACAAGCCATGTCTATATGATGCTGGCCACTGCACTTGGAAAAATCATAGACAAAAGCGAATGCGTCATCTTTATAAATTCCCGAAACTCCATTACACCTAGGGATTCCGTGTCCAAGACAAAATCCCCTTGGATATTTTTTGAGTTAGCGATTCTCAACTGGATGAGGAAGAGTTACCCGAAACGTCTCAGTGTAGTGGAGGCAGCAAATTCTAGATCAATTCAAGCGAAGGAAGCTTCCGAGAAGAAACTAGAGGTAGAGCACACGGTTGATATAACCCACCTTCAAATAATTGACCGAAATATCCTTGGAGATTGGATTACCTTGTTCGATAAAAATTATCCTCAACATGCTCTCGATGTTTTATATGAAATCCTCCCAGAACAGAATTAAAATCCATAACACATGAACGAAAATAAGCTATTGAAGCATTTGGACTACATTCAAGCGGTAATCGCGAGAATGGGAAGCAACTCGTTTTTGGTAAAGGGCTGGTCAGTGACTATAATGGCCGCGATTTTCGCTCTAGCTGCCAAAGACTCAAATCCCCGATTCGCAGTGATCCCCCTGATTACGATTCCCATGTTTTGGGGCCTAGATGCATTTTTTCTGGCGACCGAGTGGAGGTTTAGAGATCTTTATGAAGAGGTTACAAAAAAGAAGGAAAACGATAAGATCGACTTTTCCATGAAGGTCGGGAAATATGCAAAAAATAGAAGTCTATTGAAAGCTGCTAGGTCTAAAACCCTTTGGCCATTTCATTTGACCCTCATTCTATCCACAGTTGCGGTAGGGTGGGTCATTCCAAATTGGGATGGAATCTGGAACCACTTTTTCACCCCCCCAATGGTTTCATTAATCGGAAATCTGTTCATTTAGGGTCATCTTAGATTTCGGCCAATTCCAAACGGAATTTGGGGCTTTTGGGGTCGATTTTTTCAATTGACCTGGAGTATACTCTAAATGCATGCATACTCCCCCCCATGAAGGTTGCTTGTTACGTTCGTGTTTCATCGGTCGGCCAGAATGAAGAATCCCAGGTTGCGGAGCTTCAATCCTACTGCAAAGCGCATGGCATGGAGCCCATTTTTTTCATCGACAAAGCCACGGGAACAAATCTTGAGCGTCCTGAGTTCGAGAAGATGCAATCGCTGCTTTTCCTAGGAGAATTTAACACGGTCGCCGTTTACAAGATCGACAGGTTTTCTAGGAGCCTAAGCGATGGAATCGCGGTTCTCTCTCAGTGGCTTAAGATGGGAATCCGTCTCGTCTCTACCTCTCAGAGGTTCGATTTCAGCGGCGCAATGGGCAAGATGCTAGCTTCTGTCCTCCTCAGTGTCGGGGAAATGGAAAACGAGACTAGGCGTGAGCGGCAGGCAATCGGCATCGCCAACGCAAAGAAGAAAGGCGTTTACAAGGGGAGAGTCGTTGGAAGCACGAAAGGCCATCCCGCCAAGGCGATCAAGCTACGGGCGGAAGGAAAGAAACTCCTTGAGATTGCCGCGATCATGAAT
>JANOBS010000428.1:0-23133 GCA_031411755.1 Luteolibacter sp.
GCCAAAACGGAGATCTCACCTACCTCAAGCAACAGCATGCCTATCTGAAATCTCTCTTGAAAAAACTCAGCGGCTTCGTCGCGGATGACGGAAAGGAGAAGCTTGATGGCATGCGCTTCCTCGACTGGCCGACGTTTGAGAACCCGGTGGCGGTCCACGAAGGCCTTCAGGCGATGATGACGAAGACCATGGCCAGCGGCGCGCGTCTCTGCGACGTTCTCGGCGACGCTGACACCGCCGCACTCTGCCGGAAGACGGAGGCGAAGCTCCGCACCCACACTCCGGCCTCAAGTGGCAGGAAGTCGCCCGCAGCCTTGCTTGCGCTGGCCGGTTTCCGCGATCCGAAGGAGGTCTCAGCGAACGTGCTCAAGAAGGATGGTCCGAAGGATCTCAGCACCTTCTATGGATTCTACGTGCTCAACGCACTGGCCGAGGCGGGCGACTACCAGACCGGTCTCGATTTCATCAGCCAATACTGGGGCGGGATGCTGGACTTCGGCGCGACGACGTTCTGGGAGGACTTCGATCTCGACTGGACGAAGAACGCGGGTCGCATCGACGAGATGGTCCCGGCTGGGAAAAAGGACCTGCATGGTGACTTCGGGGCCTTTTGCTACAAGGGATTCCGTCATAGCTTCTGTCATGGCTGGGCCGGTGGGCCGACCGCTTGGCTGAGCCGCAATGTCCTCGGTGTCCAGCCGCTGGCACCGGGTTGTGCGGAGGTCAGAATCGAGCCGCATCTTGGTGATTTGAAATGGGTCGAAGGAACTTATCCGACTCCGAAAGGACCGATCCGCGTCCGCCATGACAAGCAGCCGGATGGAAGTATCGTCAGCAAGGTCGAGCTGCCCGAAGGCATCAAGCAGGTGAAGTGAAGAAGCGCTTATGGTGAACATGAAGACTCACTGAGTTCATTCATTTTTCTCCGGGCTATCGGCACGGCTACGCCCAATTCGGTTTGAATCCCTCCGGATGCAAACCAATACCATGAACCTCAACAAGAAAACATTCGGCCTGCTTCTGATCGGCCTGCTCGGAGCCTGCAGTCCCAAAAAAGCAGCTGAATCCGCCGAGGCTGTCACCGGCACCCAGACGGAGCGGGTCGCGATCGTTTCCAGAATCCTCTCCAACCATTCTCCGTTGCCTGGCCCACTGATCGACGGCAATTTCCTCCAGGAGAAAATCGGGGATGGAAACCTGGGACCTTCGGATATTACCACCTTCTGCGCCGTGAAGGTCGATCCTGCCAACCTCCCAGCTTGGCGTGCGGCCCTGAAGCCGCTGGAGTCCCACAACACCCATCCAAAGTATGTGGCACCCAAAAAGCCTGAATCCTGGTGGCTGACCGCGTCGGAGTTTGGCGGACTCGAATTCTTCAGCTCCAAAGACCTGACCGGGCGCGTCAACGGCTGGCTCGGCATCGCACCCGACGGCAGGATCTTCATCTATTCCTTCACGATGTAAGCCTGAGGGCGGCTAGGCCATTTGGCTCACGCTTCATCACGCTCGCGGGCCTCGATGGCTTCGAGCGTGAACCAGTCCTCGACCCGCTGCCTCGCCCAGGGGGTCTTTCTTAGGAACGTCAGGCTGGATTTCACGCTGGGATCGTTGAGGAAGCACTTGATCGGAATGCGGTAGCCCATCTCGGCCCAGCCGTGGCGCTGTTGAAGCTGGGTCACGATCGACTCCAGCGTGACGCCGTGAAGAGGATCGTTGGGATGATTGGAAGGCGACGGCATGCGGGAAAGTTCCTAGTGGAGAAACGGCCACGGCCGCAAGATCGGTGATTTTTCGGACTCCTGCGGGGGATGGTATGCCCTGTGCTTATTTGAGTATGAAAATCCGGTTATAATTTCATACCGGAGCATCTGACAACTCCTGCATCCAATCGCCATGAAACTGTTTCCTCGTCTTCGATCGATCCTGCTGGGGGCCTTCGCCCTCTGCGGGTTGGCCCATGCGGCGCCCCTCAAGATCGCCTATTCCGACTGGCCGGGCTGGGTTGCCTGGGAGATCGCCATCCAGAAGGGCTGGTTCAAGGAGGCGGGTGTCGAGGTGGATTTCCAGTGGTTCGACTACGTTCCCTCGATGGAGGCTTATGTGGCGGGCAAGGTCGATGCGGTGTGCATGACCAATGGCGACGCGCTGGTCACCGGAGCCACTGGAAAGCCTTCGGTGGGAATCATCCTCAACGATTTCTCGAACGGGAATGACATGATCGTGGCCGCCCCGGGGATCGGCTCGATGGCCGACCTGAAGGGCAAGAAGGTCGGGCTTGAGGAAGGCTTCGTGGAGCACCTGCTGCTGCTCAAGGGCCTTGAAAAGGCGGGCATGAAGCTGGAGGACGTCACGATCGTCAACACGCCCACCAATGAGACGCCACAGGTATTCGGCTCCAAGGCGGTGGACGCGATCGGAGCCTGGCAGCCAAACTCCGGACAGGCCTTGAAAGCAGTGCCGGGCTCGAAGCCAATCTTCACCTCGGCCGACGCACCTGGCCTGATCTATGACCTCCTCTATGTCTCACCGGAATCGCTGGAAAAGCGCAAGGATGAGTGGGCCAAGGTGGTGAAGGTCTGGTACCGGATCGCGGACTACCTTCAAAAGGAAGAGAATCTCGACGACGCCCTGAAGATCCTTTCCGCCCGCGTGAAGATTACCCCTGAGGAGTATGAGCCGATGTTCAAGGGCACGAAGATCCTTTCCCTCACCGAGGCGATGAAGCGCTGGGAAACGGCCGAGGGGCTCGGCAGCGTCTATGGCTCCTCGAAGGTGGTCGATGACTTCAACCTCAAGTTCAAGGTCTACGAAAAGAGCCAGGATCCGACGAAGTACCTCGATCCCTCGTTCACGAAGGCGCTTTCAGGCTCCAAGTGAGTCGGAGTGACCCTCCCGCGCCGTCGCCTCCGGCGGCGCGGTTCCAAACCCATTTCCAGGCCACATGGCACGCCCCGGCATCCTGCAGGACTGGTTCCTGATCCGACGCGATCTACCCCAGCACCGCCGCATGGTGCTGACGATGGTGTCGTTCCTTCTTCCGATCCTCATCTGGTGTCTGGTGTCCTATGTTCCCTGGATCTGGCACCCGGATGTCAAACTCGAACTGTCCGCCGAGCGGGAGGGAGTCACCACGGTTTACACCGCCGGCGACCACGTGAGCCGAGGGTTCTTTCCGGAATTCGTGGAAGCGGTCCGATCCGAAAATGCGGCAACCCTTTCCTCGAAAGCAGCCGGCAATCCATCCACCGGGGCGCGGCGCAGAAACCAAAAGCTGCTGCGCCAGATTTCTCCGATCGCGATCGAGCACGGCTGGCTCGATTACCGCGACACCCAGAACGACGCGGTGCTTTTCGCCGTCTGGCGTGATATCGCCACGGGAGCGAAGACCGCCAAGGCTCCCGCTCTAACAGATGAGAATCTCGAGGTCGTCAGGCGCAACTGGGCCACCCTTTCGGCGCTCTCCAGCGAGTTCTCCTTCAGCAAGCTTCCCGACGAGCCGCTGTTGAAACTTCTGCCTCAGGGAAAGCCGGCCAACCCGGTCTACCTCCCCGAGCCCCACGATGTGATCCGCACCGGCTTCCGCGATTTCACCGCCACCGCACCGGAAGGGGAGCTCACCATGTCGCAGCGCTATACCCAATCGCTGCGGGTCATTTTCCTCGGTTTCCTCTGGGCCTGCGTCTTCGGCATTCCCCTTGGCATCCTCTGCGGGGTCTTCGATTTCTTCTCGAAGCTGTTCGAGCCCTTCGTGGATTTCTTCCGCTACATGCCGGCTCCGACCTTCAGCACCCTGCTGGTCGCGGTCCTGCTGGCAGGCGATGCCCCGAAGGTCGCCCTGGTGTTCATCGGGACCGTGTTCCAGATGGTGCTGGTGGTTTCAAAGACCACCCGCCTGCTGGATCCGGCGCTTCTCGAAGCCGCCCAGACTCTCGGAGCGAAGCCACGGCAGATGATCACAGGCGTCGTGATCCCCGGCATCCTGCCCAACCTCTACAACGACCTGCGCATCCTCCTCGGCTGGGCTTGGACTTGGCTGGTCATCGCCGAACTCATTGGCGTGAAAAGCGGTCTCACCGAGTTCATCGAAACCCAGGGCCGCTTCCGGAACTTCGATCGCGTCTTTCCCGTCATCATCCTGATCGGCATCACCGGCTTCGTGATGGATCAGTTCCTGTCCTGGCTCCACGGACTCCTGTTCCCCTGGGCAGGTCATGCCGGTGCTCTTTCGCGTGGATTCGCCCAAGTCGTCACCTGGCCCATCCGGACCCTGGCCCGCCTGATTCGCAACCGACTGACCGCGATGGAAACCGCCCGGCTGGCCGCAGCGCGAAACGAGAACCCATGAGCACGATCGAACTTCCCAGCTACCGCGAGCAGCCACCCGAGGTCGCGGCCCGTTTCGAACGGCTCCAGCAACGGCCCGTGGCGCTGGAGGTTCGCGGCCTGACCAAGACCTTCGAAACCCCGCGCGGAATCATCACCGCGCTGGATGATGTTTCCTTCTCGGTTCACAAGCGCGAGCTGATGTGCGTGATCGGTCCCTCCGGCTGCGGGAAATCGACCTTGGTGAGGATTCTCGCAGGACTCGAGACCCCGACCGCCGGCGAGGTGAGGGTTTACGACCAACCCGTTTCAGGCCCGGGCCCGGATCGCGGCATGGTGTTCCAGGGCTACACCCTTTTCCCGTGGCTGTCGGTGAAGCAGAACGTGATGTTCGGCCCGAAGATGGCGGGGAAATCGTCCTTCATCGCCGAAAGCGAAGCCCGTGAATGGATCGACCTCGTCGGGCTCTCGAAGTTCGAGAACTCCTATCCCCACCAGCTTTCCGGCGGCATGAAGCAACGGGTCGCCATCGCCCGCGCCCTCGCCAACCAACCGCGCGTCCTCTTCATGGACGAGCCCTTCGGCGCACTCGACGCCCAGACCCGCTGCAACATGCAGTCCTACCTGCTGGAGATCTGGAAGAACGTCGACATCACCATCGTGTTCATCACCCACGACCTCGACGAGGCGGTGTTCCTGTCCGACCGGATCCTCGTGCTCGACGCGAATCCCGGGCGCGTGAACGAACTCGTCGAAGTCCCGGTGCCACGCCCTCGGGCAGTGTCCCAGCTGTTCGATCCCAGCTTCATCGCCACCCGCCGCCACATCGACCACATGATGCACCCACCCGGCCAGGAGCAGAAGGAAACACCAGTCATGAGGCTGGCCGTGTCCGATCCCGACGTCGTCTGAGATCCTTGAAATCCCTGAATCCAGTGCGCCCCGTTTCGAAAGCGGTATGAGGAACAATAAAAAACTTCATACTGGCCCCATCCCTGCTTTAGGCTCTCCGCCGATGAAAGACAGCGACAGCAGTGAAGGCGTGAAGCGGATCACCGTTTCGATGCCGGATGAAACCTTCCAGGCACTCGACCGCCTGGTGCAGCAGCGGGGCTTCGACAACCGCTCGCAGGCGGTTTCCGAAATGATCCTCCAGCATGCCGCCCAGCACCTTGGAAAGATCGGCACCGAGGTCATGGCCGGCACGCTCACCCTGGTGTACGACGAATCGAAAAGCGCCCTGCTCCGCGACCTTTCGAGGATCTTCCGCGATCATCTGGCCGAGGTGATTTCCTCGCAGCATGTCCTGCTTGAGGACGATCACGTGCTGGAGGTGATCCTCATGCAGGGCCCCGCGCGGACGCTGCGCGAGATCACCAACAAGCTCGTCACCTGCAAGGGCGTCAAGAGCGCCCATCTCACCCTCACACCCCATCTCATGCCACCGCTCCACGCCAAGCGCTCCAAGGACTGAGGAATTTTCACGAACATGAACACGATCTTCGAAACGACCCTGCACGGAGCCGGCATGTGTTCCGCCGTGGTCTCACGCCACAAGCGCCTGCGCCTGACCGACCTCGATGGCGGAGCCAATGTTTCCATGCTGCTCTACAACGCCCTCGAACGCACCGAGCGCTACAACATGCCCGACACCCTGAAGGGCCAGCACATCTTCTTCCTTCGCGCGCCCTACTGCCTCCACTCCGACATGGGCCGGCTGCTCGCCTCCATCACCGCGGACTCGCTCGGCTGGCACGACACCGTCTGTGGCCACTCCGACGAGTCCAGGGTTCTCGCGAAATACGGATCCAACAACTACCAGCAGGCCCGCAACGACTGGTATCGCAATGGCCGCGACTGCTTCCTCATCGAGCTCGCCAAATGGGGGCTCGGCAAGAAGGACCTCGTTCCCAATCTCAACCTCTTCAGCAAGGTCGCTCCGGATGAGGAAGGCCGGCTGTCCTTCGTGACCGGGCACTCGAAGCCGGGCAGCTCGATCGAGCTCCGCTTTGAAATGGACACGCTGGTGGTCATCAACACTTGCCAGCATCCGCTCGATCCCGATCCGCAGTATCGTCACCGCCACGTGCGCCTGGAGGTGCTCGCCGGTGAGCCTGCCCTTCCCGGCGATCCCTCACTCGACATCCGGCCCGAGAACCTTCGGGCCTGGGAGAACAATGAAACCTATCACGCCCTCCGCTTCTGAACGCCATGATTGAAAGCACGCTTCAACCGGACAGCGCCGTGTTCCGCGAGGTCATTCCCGCAGGCGACTGGTGGGTCCATGAAATCCGCAAAGGGCAGACGCTCAGGATCCTCGATCTCGAAGGCAACCAGGCCGCCGACACCCTGTTCTTCAGTGCTGCGGACCCGACCGAGCGCTACAGCGCCGACCGCACGATCCAGGAACAGGCAGCGCTTTACCTCACCACCGGCACCCGGCTGATGAGCACCGAGGGAAATGTCCTGCTCACCCTTTCCGCCGACACCTGTGGTCGCCATGACACGCTCGGCGGTGCCTGTTCGCGCGAGTCCAACACGATGCGCTACGCCCACGACAAGGAATGCATGCACGCCTGCCGCGACTCCTTCATCCGAGGAGCCCAGGAGTGGAGGGTCGAGCTCACCAAGCGCGACCTCACCTGCAACATCAACTTCTTCATGAACGTGCCGGTCTCGCCCGAAGGTGGACTGTCCTTCGCCGACGGCATCTCCGCCCCAGGCCGATATGTCGAGATGGTCGCGGCGATGGATGTCGTCTGCCTGATTTCGAACTGCCCGCAACTCAACAATCCCTGCAACGGCTGGAATCCCACTCCCGTCGAGGTCCTGATCTTCGAATGAACATCCTGATCGCCAACCGCGGAGAGATCGCTGCCCGCGCCATCCGGACCTTCAAGCGTCTCGGCTATCGCAGCATCGCCGTTTACTCCGACCCCGACCTCGCCTCGCCTCATGTCGATTTGGCGGATGAAAGCCACCGACTCGGACCCGGGCCGGTTTCGGAGAGCTACCTGCTGAAGGAAAAGCTGCTCGAAATCGCCACCACATCAGGCGCGGCCGCTGTGTTTCCGGGCTACGGGCTTCTCAGCGAGAACACCGACTTCGCCAGGATGTGCGAGGACGCGGGAGTGAAGTGGCTGGGACCCACGCCGGAGCAGATCATCGCCTTCGGCCTGAAGCACGAGGCGAGAAGGCTCGCGGGCGAGGCGGGTGTGCCGCTTGTGCCGGGAACCGGTCTGTTAGAGAACGTGGAGGCCGCGCTATCGGCCGCCTCGGACTTGGGTTATCCGGTCATGTTGAAAAGCTCCGCCGGTGGTGGCGGAATCGGCATGAAGGTCTGCCGCGATGAGGAGGAACTGCGCCGTGAATTCGAAGCGGTGGTCCGGATCAGCGAGCGTAGCTTCGGCTCCGGAAGCGTGTTCCTGGAGCGCTTCATTTCGCGCGGACGCCATGTCGAGGTGCAGATCTTCGGCGATGGAAATGGCCGCGTTCTCGCGCTCGGCGAACGGGATTGCTCGGTCCAGCGCCGCAACCAGAAAGTGTTCGAGGAAACTCCGGCACCGGGACTCGACGAGGCCACCCGCTCCGCCCTTCACCGCGCGGCGGTCAAGCTGGGCGAAAGCGTCTCCTACCGCTCCGCAGGAACGGTGGAGTTCATCTACGATGCGGACCGTAATGATTTCTTCTTCCTCGAAGTGAACACCCGCCTCCAGGTCGAGCACGGCGTGACCGAACTCGTGACCGGCATCGACCTGGTCGAGTGGATGGTACGGCTCGCCCTCGATCCCTCGTGGACCCTCCCTGTCGAGGCTCCGCCCCCCAGCGGCTGCGCAATCCAAGCCCGCGTGTATGCGGAGGATCCTAACCACAATTTCCGCCCGAGCAGCGGACTGCTCACCGAGGCTTTATTTCCGGAATGGACGCGCTGCGATGGCTGGGTCGCCGCCGGTTCGGAGGTCAGCCCGTTTTATGATCCGCTGCTCGCGAAGGTCATGGTGCACGCCGAGGATCGGGACGCCGCCATCGGAAAGCTGGATCGCGCCTTGCAGGAAACCCGCCTCTCCGGAATCGAAACGAACATCCGCTACCTCCGGGACATTGTACGATGGAAGCCGTACCTCGACGGCGGGGTGTCGATGCGCGACATGGCGGACTTCGACTACCGACCGTCCACCGTCGATGTGGTTTCCCCCGGCACGATGACCACCCTCCAGGACTGGCCGGGACGCCTTGGATACTGGGAGGTCGGTGTGCCTCCCTCGGGCCCCTTCGATTCCCTGTCGCTTCGACTGGCAAACACGCTCGTCGGAAACCCCGAGGGAACCGCAGCCCTGGAGATCACGATGACGGGCCCGACTCTTCGATTCAACACCTCGGCAACGCTGGTTCTCGTCGGTGCCCAGGCACTGGTGATGCTGAACGGCGAGCCGGTGCCGATGAATGAACCACTTTCGGTTGCCGCCGGAGACGTGCTCAAGATCGGGCGCTTTGAGAATTCGGGAGCCCGTGCCTATCTGGCGGTCGCCGGTGGATTCGAGTCTCCAGACTACCTTGGCAGCGCCTCCACCTTCACGCTCGGAAAATTCGGAGGCCCCTTCGGTCGTGCTCTACTTCCGGGGGACGTGCTTGGACTTCGTTCCGCCGGCCCTGTCATTTCCTCAAGGGCAGCGGTTCGGATTCCCATCCGCCACGAATGGAAGATCGGCGTCCTTTACGGCCCGCATGGTGCGCCCGATTTCTTTCTCGATGAGGACATCGACACCTTCTTCGCGACCGAGTGGGAGGTCCACTACAACTCGGCCCGCACCGGAGTCAGGCTGATCGGACCCAAACCGAAATGGGCCCGCAGCGACGGTGGCGAGGCGGGGCTTCATCCCTCTAATCTCCACGACAACGCCTATGCGATCGGCGCGGTCGATTTCACCGGCGACATGCCCGTGATCCTCGGTCCCGACGGCCCCAGCCTCGGCGGCTTCGTGTGCCCGGTGGTGGTGGTCGATGCCGAACTCTGGAAGCTCGGCCAGCTGCGACCAGGCGATCGGATCCGCTTTGTGCCGGTCGATGAAACCTGGGCGGCCGCACGTCAGGTCGAGGTGGCGGAGTTCATTTCCGGAACGAGAACGGAACTTGTGGATCCGATCGCAAGCGATCCGGGATCGCCGGTGCTCGACACCTTCGGAGAAGGAGATGATCGGGTGGTGCTGCGCCGTGCTGGCGACCGCTATGTGCTGATCGAGTTCGGCCCGCATCATCTGGATCTCAAGCTCCGCTTCAAGGTCCACGTGGTTTACGAGTGGCTGAAGGAACGCGCGCTGAACGGCATCCTCGACCTCACGCCGGGCATCCGCTCGCTTCAGGTGCATTTTGATCCGGAAATCCTTTCGAGGCATGAGCTGTGGCGCGAACTCCGCAAAGGCATTCTCGAACTTCCACCACTCGGACAAATCGAGGTGCCAACCCGCATCGTTCATCTGCCGCTGAGTTGGGATGACCCGAGCACCCAGGAAGCCATCCGCCGTTACATGCAGGGCGTACGTCCCGATGCGCCGTGGTGCCCGAGCAACCTTGAGTTCATCCGCCGCATCAACGGCCTCGACTCGATCGATGAGGTCTATTGGAAATTCTTCTCCGCCTCGTATCTCGTCATGGGTCTGGGCGATGTCTATCTGGGGGCTCCGGTGGCGACTCCGCTGGACCCGCGACATCGGATGGTGACGACGAAATACAATCCAGCCCGCACTTGGACGCCGGAAAACGCGGTGGGAATCGGAGGAGCCTATCTATGCATTTACGGCATGGAAGGACCCGGCGGCTATCAGTTCACGGGCCGCACCATTCCTGTCTGGAACCGCTGGCGCAGGACGGCCGATTTCGAGAAACCCTGGCTGCTGCGTTTCTTCGACCAGCTGCGGTTTCATCCGGTGGAGGCGGAGGAGCTGCTTCGCTTGCGCGAGGATGTTCCGCTCGGACGGCACAAGCTGGAGATCGAGGAAACCGTGTTCCGCTACGCCGATTACGAGGCCTTTCTGGAAGCCAACGCGGAGGGCATCGCGGAGTTTCGTTCCACCCAACAGGAGGCCTTCCAGGCCGAGCGTCGACGCTGGGAACTCGCGGGCCTTTCGATGGATGCACCCGCCGAAGAGGCCAAGCCCGTCGAGGAACTCACGATTCCAGAAGGCTGCACCACCCTCGACAGTCCGGTGAGTGGCAGCGTCTGGAAGATCGATTGCAAGGCCGGCGATCGGATTCCCTCCGGCGGCTCGCTGCTCATCCTGGAGGCGATGAAAATGGAGGTGCCGCTGGAGACCGATGAAGCGGTCGAGGTGGTCGAACTCCTCGTGACCGAGGCAGCAAGCGTACGCGCGGGACAAGCTCTGGCAGTAGTCCGGCCAGTGAATGCGTGAAGATTTTTCCATGAACACTCCCCACAGCATCAAGGAATGGAAGGCCGCCTATCAGGAAGGCTCCGCGACGCCGTCATCGATGGTCAGGGAAATCCTTGATCGGATTTCAGCCTGGAATGATCCGGCGCTGTTCATCTTCCAGCCTGACCTCGACACGCTTCTAACCATGGCCACCGAGGTCGAAGCGATGTCGAAAGATCTTCCGCTGTGGGGGATTCCCTTCGTGGTGAAGGACAACATCGATGTCGCCGGATGGCCGACCTCGGCAGGATGCCCGGCCTATTCCAAGGTGGCGGCGGAGGATGCGCATGTGGTCCGCCTTCTGCGTGAGGCCGGTGCGATCCCGATCGCCAAGGGCAACCTCGATCAATTTGCGACCGGACTGGTTGGCACGCGCTCGCCCCATGGAGTCGCGCGCAATGCCATCGCGCCCGAGTATCTTCCGGGCGGATCCAGCTCGGGCAGCGCCTCGTCGCTTGCCGCCGGCCTTTGCTCCTTTTCGCTCGGCACCGACACCGCCGGATCGGGTCGCGTGCCTGCGGCCTTTCAGGAACTCATCGGCTGGAAGCCAACCCGCGGCCTGCTGAGCTCGCGCGGCGTGGTGCCAGCCTGCCGATCGCTTGACTGCATCTCGGTCTTCGCCACGACAGCGGAGGATACGGCCACCGTGGCTTCGATCGTCGGTCGCTGGGATCAGGCGGACGCCTTTTCCCGCGGGGTGCGGCAGTCGGGACCATTCCCTAACAGCTTCCGTTTCGGCGTGCCGAAGGTTCTCGATTTTTCGGGCGATCCCGATACTCCGGAGTTGTTCAGAAAGGCGGTCGCGCACCTGGAGTCCCTCGGCGGGACAGCGGTGGAAATCGACCTCACGCCCTTCACCGAAGCCGCGAAGCTGCTCTACGAAGGCCCTTGGGTGGCAGAGCGCTGGGCAGCAGTTGGAGATTTCGTGGAAGCGCACCCGGATGAGGTTCACCCGGTCACCCGGCGGATCCTCGAAGCCTCGAAGGGATTCGATGCCGTCTCGGTCTTCAAGGCCGAGTATCGCCTCCGTGAGCTGGCGCTTGAGTCCTCAAAGGCCTGGAAGCAGGTGGATCTGCTACTCCTGCCGACCACGCCAACCGTTTACAAGGTCACGGAAGTACTGGAGGAACCGTACCTCACCAACTCCACGCTGGGCCGCTACACGAATTTCATGAACCTCCTCGACCTTTCCGCCGTGGCGGTGCCTGCGGGTCGTGCCCGGGAAGGTCGCGTTCCCTGGGGAGTGACCCTCGCGGCTCCCGCCGGATCCGACACCGCCCTGTTGGGGCTGGCGGCGCAATTCCATGGAGAAAGCCCTCTTTCCCAGGCCTCGTCGCGCATTCCGGTCGCGGTCTGCGGAGCCCACCTCGAAGGCTTTCCCCTGCACTGGCAACTGGCGGATCGCGGCGCGGTCCTGCGTGCGAAGACAACCACGGCACCGGTTTACCGGATGTTCGTCATTCCCCCCAGCGGAGCGATTCCTCCGCGCCCCGCGTTGATCCGCGATGAATCGGCCGGAGCAGAAATCCTGGTCGAGGTCTGGGAACTCGAACCGTCCGCGTTCGGGGAGTTCGTCGCGGGAATTCCCGGGCCGCTCGGGATCGGGAAAGTGTTGCTGGCGGATGGTTCGGAAGTCCCGGGATTCATCGCCGAGCCCCGTGCCTCTCTCGGAGCCGAGGAAATCACCTCATTCGGCGGCTGGAAGGCCTGGATCGAATCAAGGAGCCAGGGTTAGACTCCCCCGTGCCGCCGAAAAAGAAACCCAACGCGAAGCCCCTCAGCGGCGCGGCCCTCGTCAAGGAGGTCTGCCGCCGCATCCGGGTGGCGCGCAGCTACTGGGACGCCCACAACAACCGGGCCTGTCGCGGCGAACGGGGAAAGGCGATGGAGCTTTATGAAACCCTCACGCCCGAGGAGCGCGACAAGGTTCCGCAGGTGCTGCGGGTGTGGCTGCGCTATCGCAGCGAGAAATACTTCGGTGAGCACCGGACGCCGCCTGGGGGGTAAGTTCCAAGTGCCAAATGCCAAGTTCCAAGGAAGAGGTTATTCGTCCTCGGCGCTTAGCTCGGCCGCTGAGTCGTCTTTTGGTTCGACGGCTTTCTTGGTGCGATGGCCGGGCTTTGACAGGATCTCGATGTAGAGCGTCGGCCAGTTTTCCGCAGAGGCGGTGTCGATCGTGGCGTTGACGTCGCCGACATGTGTAGGCTTCGCCTCATCGGCGGTCGTGCCGGTGCGGCAGTCGAAGTCCCAGAAGTCGATGCCTTCCGGACAGGCCTTGCGGCGCTCGCGTTTCAGGTATTTCCGGATGTCGTGCTTGATCGCCTCGACCACGCGCGGCGGCTTGAGGTTCGGGACCTCCATCGGAAACAGCTTCTTCATGCCGCGCTTTTGAGCCCCGGCACCGACTTTGTCTAGAGGAGAACCACCTCGGGGCGCGAATCCGAAAGATCCACGGCGGCGCGTCCGTCCTGTTTCCCTCACGATGAAAACCTTCCTGCTCGCTTCCATTCTCGCCATGCCGCTCGCCTTTGCGGAAGGGCCCTATCCGGTCGATCCCGCCTCGCAGCGTCACGAGGGTGTGCCGAAGGGCACGGTGGAGAAGTTCTCGATGGACAACAGCCGGATCTATCCCGGCACGAAGCGCAGCTACTGGATCTACACGCCCGCCCAGTATGACGCCACGAAGCCCGCCTGCCTGATGGTCTTTCTCGATGGCGGCGGCTACGTCAGCGAAACCGGCGCGAACAAGATCCCGATCGTGTTCGACAACCTGATCGCCGCGAAGGAAATGCCGGTGACCATCGGGGTCTTCGTGGATCCGGGAGTGGTCGATGCTCCGAATGACAAGTCCCAGCCGCGTTTCAACCGCAGCTTCGAATACGACAGCTTCAGCGGCGACTACGCGAAGTTCCTGACCGACGAGCTGCTGCCGGTGGTCGCGAAAACCCGCAACCTCAGCCCGGATCCCGATCATCACGCGATCTGTGGAGCCTCGTCCGGAGGAATCTGCGCTTTTGATGTCGCCTGGTATCGTCCGGATGCATTCCGCCGGGTTTACTCGATGATCGGCACCTTCGTCGGCCTGCGCGGCGGGGATGAGTTTCCCACCTTCGTCCGCAAGACCGAGCCCAAGCCGCTGCGCGTTTTCCTGCAGGATGGGGAGAACGACAACAACATCTACTGCGGCGACTGGTGGATGGCGAACCAAACGCTGGAGCGCGCCCTGACCTTTTCCGGCTACGAGGTGAACCACGAGTGGGGCACCGGACCGCATTCCCCCCAGCATGGCGGCGCGATCATGCCGAACGTCCTGCGCTGGCTGTGGAAGGATTTCCCGAAGCCCGTCGCGGTGAACTACGAGGCCTGCCGTAGCCGCGCCAAGGAGATGCTGGTTCCCGGAAAGGGCTGGGAGATGGTCAGCGAGGGACATGGCTTCACTGAGGGCCCGGTTCCGGGACCTGACGGCACGGTCTTTTTCACCGACATTCCGAAGAACCAGATTCTCCGCGTGGGAGCCGATGGCAAGGTCGCGGTCTTCCTTGAAAACACTCAGGCGACCAACGGCCTCGCCTTCGGGCCCGACGGCCGACTCTACGGCTGCCGTGCCGGGAGCAAGGAGATCGTCTCCTGGGACCTCGCCACGAAGCAGGAGAAGGTCCACGCGAAGGAGATCAACGCCAACGACCTCGTCGTCTCCCACGACGGCACGGTCTATGCCACCGAGCCCTCCAAGCACGCCGTCTGGATCATCTGTCCGGGTCAGGAAAAGGTCCTCGGCAGCGATGCCTTCCGTGGCGTCAACGGCGTGACCCTCACCCCGGATCAGTCACGCCTCGACGTGGCCGATCCCGGCGGCCGCTACGTCTGGTCGGCCACCCGCACGGCCGATGGCTCCCTTGCCAACGTCCAGCCCTACCACCACCTCCACCTGCCCCCCGCCGATCCGGATCCCCGCAGCGGAGCCGACGGCATGACGATGACGAAGGACGGCTGGCTGCTGGTCGCAACCGCGATCGGCGTCCAGATCTGCGATCAGCCGGGTCGGGTGAATCTCATCCTCCCGATGCCCGCCGGCGTCCGCTCTCCTTCGAACCTCTGCTTCGCCGGACCGGACCGCAAAACCCTCTACGCCACCGCCGGAGACAAGGTCTTCAAGCGCGAAACCCAGCTCACCGGCGTCCTGGCCTGGGAGGCTCCCGTTTCGCCCCCGAAGCCGAAGCTTTGAAGACTTGAGGGGTCAGGATTCAGGGGCTAGGGGTCAGGCAGAGTCTTCTGGAGCTGAAATTTCGTCATTCGGAAATTCCTCATTCGTCATTCTTTCCTGGCCCCTAGCCCCTGACCACCGGCCCCTCAATCGCCGATCTTAGGGTCCGGATTCCTTGAAACTGAGCGCTTGAACCTCAAAACCTCCCCCCCTAGTCTCCGCGCCCCACGATGAGCGCCAAACCGGTTTTCCTCTACGACACGACCCTGCGCGACGGCACGCAGGGCGAAGGCTTCCAGCTTTCCGGCCTCGACAAGCTCCGGATCGCGGAGTGGCTCGATGATTTCGGCGTGGATTACATCGAGGGAGGCTGGCCGGGCTCGAATCCGAAGGACGTCGAGTTCTTCCGCGAGGCGAAGAACCTCAAGCTCAAGCACGCCAAGCTCGCGGCCTTCGGCTCCACCCGCCGGGCCGACATCCCGGTCGAGGACGACGCGCAGGTCCGCCTGCTGCTTGAGGCCGAGACGCCGGTTGTGACGATTTTCGGAAAAAGCTGGGCCCTTCACGTGACGGAGGTCCTCCGCACTACGGTCGAGGAAAACCGTGCGATGATCCGCGACACCGTGGCGCATCTGAAAAAGCACGGCCGCGAGGTCGTCTATGATGCCGAGCATTTCTTCGACGGCTACAAGGACTCCCCCGAGCACGCGCTTTCCACCCTGGAAGCCGCCGCTGAAGGTGGAGCGGATTCCCTCGTCCTCTGCGACACCAATGGCGGCACGCTGCCCCACGAGGTCGCGGAAATCTGCAAGGCCGTCGCCGCCCGCATCCCGGGCACGCCGATCGGCATCCACACCCACAACGACTGCGAACTCGCGGTCGCGAATGCCATCGCCGCCGTCCAGGCCGGGGCCATCCAGGTCCAGGGCACAATCAACGGCTACGGCGAGCGCACCGGAAACTGCAACCTCACCTCGGTCATCCCGATCCTCCAGCTCAAGATGGGCCTGCAGGTGGCACCGCATCTGGAGAAACTACGGGACCTCTCGTATTTCGTGGACGATGTCTCGAACAACCCGCACTTCGCCCGTGCGCCCTTCATCGGCTGCACCGCCTTCGCCCACAAGGGCGGCATGCACGTGAACGCGGTCCAGAAGCTGGCCCGCAGCTACGAGCACATCCGTCCGGAAGAGGTCGGAAACTCCCAGAACATCCTCGTTTCCGAACTCGCCGGCCAATCGAACATCCTGATCAAGGCCGCCGAACTCGGTGTGCCGCTGGAAAAGGGTTCCGAGTCCGCCAAGTCGGTTCTTCAGCACGTCAAGGAATTGGAAAATGAAGGCTACTCCTTCGAGGCCGCCGGTGGTTCGCTGGAGCTGCTGATCCGCCGCGAGATCGGGCACTACAAAAAGCCCTTCGAGCTGAAGGAATACCACACCAGCTTCCGCCAGTACCGCGACGGCCATCCTCCGGTCTGCGAGGCCACGGTGAAACTCTCCGTTGATGACCAGCTCGAACTCACCGTCGCCGAAGGCCACGGAGTTGTGAACGCCCTCGACGTCGCCCTGCGCAAGGCCCTTCTGCCCTTCTATCCGGAAATCGCCAAGGTCACGCTCGTCGATTACAAGGTCCGCATCCTCGACGGCCACGACGCCACTGCCGCGAAGACCCGTGTCCTCATCGTCTCCACCGACGGCCACGAAACCTGGGGCACCATCGGTGTTTCCGACAACATCATCGAAGCCAGCTGGCTCGCCATCGTGGACGGCATCGACCTGTTCCTGCAGCGGCGGAAATGAACTTCAAGGGCTGCTACCGCCACCCGATGAACCGGCTCGCGCTGGGCATTTTTATCGCGGCGCTGGTTTGCTTTGGGGTGTTGCAGCTTTTGCCGGGGCCTGCAGGCGATCGAGGGTGGACATTTTGGGGAGGTTGGTTGGATTTAATTTCCAGTGGAGCATGGCGCTATATTTTCGTAGATACTGGATTAGCAACTGGCATTGGTTCCTTTTTTGGAACGTCCCTTCTAGTCGTAACAGGTCCGCTTGTTGTCCCTCTTCTTTGTTGGAGTAGGGTCATTCGTTTCCTGATGACATTCATTTCGATTTCCGTCCTCGCCCTTTTTGTGTGGTCTTTCTTGAGCAACGGGAGTGCGAGCAAGCTGTTCTGGGGTCTTTTCGCCACCCAGGGCTTCCACTTCGTCGGCTGCCTCTGCATCCGCCGACCTTTGCCCGAGGAGTTCTTTCCGGCTCCTCACCCGGATGCGTGATTGAAACACGGGCTCGCATCCTGTCGTAATGGAGTCGTGAAAAACCTGATCCTTGCCGCCGCGCTCGTTGGAGCCTCGACCTTTTCCGCCCTCGCCGAACCTATTTTCAACGGAAAGGACCTGACCGGCTGGGCCGCGAAGGGGCCTTCCGAGGTCTGGACCGCCAAGGACGGCGTGCTCACCGGCAAGAGCAACGCGAAGAAGGAAGGTTCAGTCCTCTGGACCGATGCGAAGTTCAAGGACTTCGTGATCGAGCTCGATTTCAAGTTCGATGGCAACATCGACTCCGGCGTCTTCCTCCGCTCCGAGGCGGACCAGATCCAGATCGGCGTCTCCCGCTCGCTGAAGCGTGACATGACCTGCTCGCCCTACATCGCCAAGACCGGCAAGTATCCGCAAGAGGCCAAAGGCATCAAGGAAGCCCTTAAGGTCGGCGACTGGAACCACCTCAAGGTCACCGTCACTGGCAACGTCTACAACATCGAGCTCAACGGTACCAAGGTCCTCGACTACACCTCCGAAACCTCGGTTCCCGAAGGACCGATCGGCCTCCAGGTCCATCCGGGAGTCGACATGCAAATCGAGTTCCGCAACCTCACGGTTGTTCCGGCCGGGAAGTGATTGGCGAGGTTCCGCTCAAAGCTTCAACCAGGCATCCATCCCGCCAGCGACGTTGGTGACGTTGGTGAAACCGGCGTCGAGCATCGCCTGCACTGCCCGGGCCGAGCGGCCGCCGGCCTTGCAGTGGACGAGGATCTCTTGATCTTTCGGGATTCCGGGCAGGGCGGCGGGAAGCGTGGCGAGCGGGATGAGGCGGCTGCCCTCGATGTGGGCGGCGGCGTATTCATCCGGCTCGCGGACGTCGATGAGGAGGCCTTCGAAGCCGGAATTGAGGCGGGCTTTCAGGTCGGAAACGGAGATGGTGGGAAGGTCGGAGCTCATGTCGCAGGTGGGGGAGGCGAGGGTTTCGGGATTGGAGATGGAATGGATGGAAGGGGAGTCGCCGCAAAGCTTGCAGGCGGGATCGCGTCGCAGGGTGAGGACGCGGAAGGAACTACGAAGGGCATCGTAGCAGGTGAGTTTTCCGAGCGGGATTTCACCGAGGCCGAGCAGGAGCTTGATGGCCTCCATGGCCTGGAGCGAGCCGATGATGCCGGGCAACACGCCGAGGACTCCGGCCTCATTGCATGAAGGCACCGCGCCGGGCGGCGGCAGCGATGGCAGGAGGCAGCGGTAGCAGGGACCACCGAGGTGCGGGGCGAAGACGGTGATCTGTCCGTCGAAGCGGAAGATCGACCCGAAGACGTTCGGCTTCTTCAGGAAGAACGCGGTGTCGTTTGAAAGGAAGCGGGTGGGAAAGTTGTCGGAGCCGTCGACGATGAGATCATACGGCGTGGCGAGTTCGATGGCGTTTTCCGGCGTGAAGCGGACGCGATGGAGGTCGAGCAGAATCCCCGGCGCGAGTTCCCTCAAGCGGGCGGCGGCGCTGTCGAGTTTGGATTTCCCAACCCAGGATTCGCCGTGGACGATCTGGCGCTGGAGGTTTGAGCGGTCCACAACGTCTGGATCGACCAGCCCGATTCGACCAACACCAGCGGCCGCGAGGTAGAGCGCGGCGGGCGAGCCGAGCCCGCCGGTGCCGATCATGAGTACCGACGCGCCCTTCAATTTCCGCTGCCCCTCCTCGCCCACGCCGGGAATGAGGAGGTGGCGCGAGTAGCGTTCGCGATCGTCGGATGTCAGCTCGGGAAGCATCGGTGCGCCTGAATGAACGGTTTCCAGCCCGCAGCGCAAAGGCAATTTCTGTCGGAGTTGTCATCGATTCCTGCTTTCGCCTCACATGGATGTGGAGTATCTTTCCATCATGGCCGAAGTACTCTCAACATTTGTCCTGCAGCCTGGCGATCCCGCGCCGGACTTCTCGCTGCCCACAACAGACGGTCAGGAGCTGACTCCCTCGGATGTCGTGGGGTCGAGTGGTCTGCTGGTGGTGTTTGCCTCGAATCACTGCCCCTTCGTGGTTCACCTCGCGGATGCCTTGGGGAAATTCGCCGGTGAAGTCAGGGATCGGGGAGTCGGCACGGTGGCGATCATGTCGAACGATTGGTCCAAATATCCGGCAGATGCACCCGAGCTGATGCCGGCCTTCGCCGCGCAGCATGGCTGGGATTTTCCCTACCTGATCGATGAGACCCAGGAGGTCGCGAAGGCCTACTCGGCCGCCTGCACGCCGGATTTTTTCCTATTCGATGCGGCCCTGCGGTTGGCCTATTCCGGTCAGTTTGACGATTCCCGTCCACGCAGTGGCCTGGAGCCCCACGGCGGGGATCTTGGTGAGGCGGTCCGGCGGATGCTGGCAGGGGAGGAGCCTCTGGCCCGTCCCTATCCGAGCAGCGGCTGCAACATCAAGTGGAAGCCCGGCAACGAGCCAACGTGGTCCGGGGTGTCCTGAGTGTCGCTCGCGTCCGCCGGATGGGGGTTGCTTCCCCGTGTGACCATGCTATTCAAGCGGCCCACCATCATGCCCAATTACGATTACGAATGCCAGTCCTGCGGGCACCGCTTCGAAGTGTTCCAGAGCATGAACGACGCGAAGCTCGAGCATTGCCCGCAAGCCGGATGCAGCGGCACGGTCAAGCGTCTGCTTGGCACCGGTGCCGGTCTCATTTTCAAGGGAGCCGGCTTTTACCAGACCGATTACCGCTCCTCGTCCTACCAGGCCGGGGTGAAGGCCGATGGAGCCAGTTCGAAACCTGACGCCGCGCCCAAGACCGAAAGTGCTCCAAAGACCGACAGCACTCCGGCCGCCCCGGCGGGAAATTGATCCGCTTTTTCCCTCCACTGATCCTCTCATTTCATGGCCGACAAGACTTCTGAAAAGCCCAGCAAATCCGGCGGCGGTTGCCTCGGACTGTTGATGAAGTTGTTCATGCTCGTCTTCCTCGCCGGACTTGGCGCGGCGGTGTTCTACATCGCCCAGCCTCAGGATCTCACCGACGTCGGTGGCTACGGTCCCGCCGCCGCACTGGCGCAGCGAAAGGATCTGAAGAGCACGCTCCAGAATTCGCTTGATCGCGGGTTCGAGGTCACCCTTACCGAAGAGGACATCAACGGCTACCTCTCCCGCACCCTCGCGGCGAAACAGGGTGGCCTTCTCGGCAGCAATGTCTCGCTCGACGGAGCCTGGGTCCGGCTGGAAGAGGGCCGCGTGGAAGTTGTTTTGGAGCGCCGAATCCTCGGGCAGCCGCTGACGATTTCCACCTATGTACAGATCAGCCAGACCGTGGCTCCCACCGGCGCACCGAGCACCGAAGGCGTGTTGCATGGAGGTCCCTACATCAAGGATCTGCCGTTGAATCGTGGCGGCCGCTTCGGCCAGTTGGTCGTGCCCCAAGGCTTTCTCCTGCTCGTCCTGCCTTCGTTCCAGAAACTGGCGGATCTCTACAAGACCGAACTCGATCTGGCTCTCGGTCGCATGGCCCGCATCCGGATCGAGAAGGACAAGCTGATCCTGGATCCCCGTGAGCCGGGTGACCTGATGACCGCACCTGGCGGAACATTCTAACAATTCCACCCTCCTCCCCGGTGAAGTCCTCCGCCATTGTCCTGCTGCTCTTCATCGTGGCGGTCCGTGCGGAAACGCCACCGAAAGCCGTGCCGGTGCCCGAGGAGCCTGTGGCCGTTCACGAGCCCTTGGTGGCCCCCGACTCCGCGGCTCCGGCCCGTGTGATCAGCCGCTCTGGTCAGTTTGCGGTCAATGGTGGTGACCCGGCCGTTCGCGCCACCGTCGCCATGCTGGCGGAGAGCGCGAAGGATGAGCTGCTGAAGCTCTCC
The DNA here is from genome assembly GCA_031411755.1 of Luteolibacter sp. Lineage (GTDB taxonomy): Bacteria > Verrucomicrobiota > Verrucomicrobiia > Verrucomicrobiales > Akkermansiaceae > Luteolibacter. Next base: position 21,059 of record JANOBS010000428.1, read on the forward strand.
GAATCCAAGGACGGCTGGAAAACGATGATCTCCATTTTTCTCCACGGGCAGCCGGGTGACCCGCTGCGGCCGCGTTCGGTGGCCTTTGACCTGTATTCCAACGAGGCGGGCTACTCGCTGCGGCTTGATCTGCACCTCGCCCGAGGGATTGAGCAGGAGCGTTTCCAGCGCGCGGTGACGAAGGCCCTGCTGATCGAGCAGGCCCTGCGGAAATTGCCCGCCGATTCCAAGGACTCCGCCCTGCTCGTGCCGCCGTGGCTGATCGAGGGGCTGCGCGAGGCGGTCTCCTGGCAGCAGAAGCGCAGCGACCGTCGACTCTATGAGGCGCTCTTCAACCATGGCGGCGTTTACAAGCTCGATGATCTCCTCGCCCTGACGGAGGCCGGGTATGAGGATCTGGACGGTGCCATGCGCGCCGCTTTCCGGGTGGCTTCCGGCGCACTGGTCATGGCCCTGCTTGAACAACCGAGCGGCAAGGAAGGCTTCCGCACCTTCCTCGGCGAGGCCGCAAATTTCGGCGGTGAGATGCCGGTGCTTCTGCGGCGTTGTTTTCCGGGACTGAACCTGTCCGAGCAGAGTCTTGCGAAATGGTGGACGCTCCAGGGACTCAACATGAAGGAGATCGACCTGACGGAATCTCTCGGGGTTGTGGAGACCGAGGCCGGCCTCGAAGAAGCGCTGAAGCTGCACTTCCGGGATGCCGGAGGAATCGACAACGAGAAGCCCTTGCACCAACACTGGGAGGAACTCGCCGCCTTGCCCGTTCCCGCGCGCGTGGAAGCGGTCCGACCCGTCCAGGAGGCGCTGGTTCGCCTGAGCTACCGATGCTTCCCGTCCTTCCGGCCCCTGCTCGCCGAGTATCAACTCATCCTCGCCGAGCTCCTCAAGCCGAAGCCGCAGAAGATCGCCGAGCGCCTCGCCGGCCTTGAGCAAAGCCGACGGATCATGACGGAAAAAGCCCGCCATGCGCGCGACTACCTCGACTGGTTTGAAATCACCCGCGTCCGCGAAACCAGCGGCGCGTTCGAGGATTATCTTGCCCTGAAGGAACGGCTGAAGACCCGCGTGTCCGATCGAAAGGATCCGGTCTCCACCTATCTCGACCGCATGGAGAAAATCTTCAATCGCGGTGGAAATGTTGCCAGACCGGCCCCCTGATTGCTGACCCATTGGATTTCTCAAATTCGAAGTCTTGTTTTTCTGATTTGAAGACTTGGAGGTTCAATTCCCCGGAAACATGCCGCCGCTCGTTCCATCCATAGTCGTGTTGCTTGCCGTTTATCTTTTGGCGGAATGCCTCAATTTCTTCATTGTTGGCAGCAGTTTGACTCGTGGCATCTGCCGGGTGGTCAGGCGGATCCTGCATGGATCGAAGGAGATGGAGCTGCCTGAAGACCTGAAATTGGCCGCGGCCAATGGGTTGCTGTCGGTGGGCTCGGAGGTGGTCGTGGGAACCGAGTGCGAGTGGACTGGAACCACTGTGAGCCGCTTCGCGGTTTCTCCCGATGCTGTGAACCAGGAACCCGGAACGCTGATGAAGGTGGTCCGGTTGACAAGGAACCGAATCGAGCTCAGGACCATCCTGCGCGAGGATCGCGGAAGCCTTAATGGCAACGCTCATTGACGGTTCTCCAAACCCGCTTTCCAACCGAAGAATGAACACCGCCTTTCAGATCGTCTATTTGCTCCTGATGTGGATCGCGGAGGTCACTGGATTCAGCTACAACGAGGTCAACATCATTGCTTACTACATCGTCCTTCCGTTCGCGTACGTTGTTCTCGCGGACCGTATCCTGAAGAAGCAGGTATTGAAAATCCTCTACGTGGTCGCGATCACCGCGATTCTCCTCAGCATCAGGGATTTCTCCGCTTTCTCGGATTGGCTTTTCCAGAAGTCGGTCGATTTCCTTTTGTCGTTCGAGGTCTTTGGTTGGAACTACATCGTCGCTTCAGTTTTGATCTGTGTGGTTTTCCCCGCCGCGGTTTTCGCCATCCTGTTTCACTTTGCCTACCCCGGATTCGCTCCTGTGATGGTTCGTCGTTTACGGTTGGTAGATGGAGCACGCCGGGGGCGA
>JANOBS010000429.1:0-19917 GCA_031411755.1 Luteolibacter sp.
CGCGCGCCGGCCTTCATGAACTGCATGCCAACGATCCAGTTCCGCTACGATCTGTGGTATGTCGATGGCGGGCTCTATCACATCGCGCTCGGCTTGAAGCGCCTCGTCGAGGAACTCGGCATCACTGTCCACCTCAACAGCGAGATCCGGGAAATCCGCAAGGAGGGCGACACGGTCACCGGCATTGTCACAGCAAGTGGAGACTTCCATCCGGCGGACATCCTCGTTTCCAATGTCGAGGTCATCCCCGCGTATGAAAAGCTGTTAGGCGAGGACAAGGCGTTCATGAAGTCGCTGGACCGGTACGAGCCTGCCTGTTCGGGACTTGTTCTCGATCTCGGGCTCGACATCCAGTATCCGCAGCTCGCCCACCACAACTTCTTCTTCTCGGAGCACCAGAAGGAGCATTTCAAAACCGTCTTCCAGAAGCACGAGCTGCCACCAGATCCGACGATCTACCTCGTCGCCGCGTCGAAGACCGACCCGACCGTCGCGCCTGCCGGATGCGACTGCCTGAAGATCCTGCCGCACATTCCCTACATCGACGACGAGCATCCCCTCACCCGCGAGGACTATCTCGTCTTCAAGGACCGCATCATCGACAAGCTGGAGCGCATGGGCCTGACCGACCTGCGGAAACACATCGTTTATGAGCACGTCTGGACGCCTCTCGACATCCGCGAGCGTTACAACTCGAACAAGGGCTCGATCTACGGCGTGGTCTCGGACCGTTTCAAGAACCTCGCGTTCAAAGCACCAAAGCAGAGCACGAAGTATCCGAACCTCTTCTTCGTCGGCGGCTCGGTGAATCCCGGAGGCGGCATGCCGATGGTGGTTCTCTGCGGCCAGAATGTGTGCAAGAAGATCGTGGCATGGGACAGGAAGTAGCCATCGTCACTGCCGCCGCAGCCTCCTGGCTCGCGGGCTGGGGACTGTTGGCAAAAATGCGCGCGGGTCGGGCGAAGTTCAATCAACCGTCATCACCCGCCCAGTCCATTTCCATCGTCATCCCGGCCCGGAATGAGGCGCACAATCTTCCGAAGCTCCTGGAGTCCATCCAGCGACAATCATTCCAGCCGCTGGAAGTAACCGTGATGGATGATGGCTCGACCGATGCCACGGCAGAGATCGCAGCCAGGTTCGGAGCGAAAGTCATCACCTCATCCCCATTGCCCGAGGGCTGGCGGGGAAAGCCCTGGGCCTGCCATCAAGGTGCGCTGGTTTCAAAAGGTGAGTCGCTGATGTTTCTAGATGCCGACACCTGGTTGGAAGACGATGGCCTGGGAAAAATTGTCAGCGGTTACACGGGCGGAGCCTTGTCCGTGGGTCCTCATCACGTGATCGAGAAGCCCTATGAGCAACTCAGCGCGATGTTCAACCTCACCATGATCGCCGGCACCGTTCCGCACGGTCTGTTAGGGCAGATGCTGCTGGTGGATCGCAAGAGCTACCATCGCGCAGGTGGCCATGCATCGGTGAAAGGCAAGGTTCTCGAGAACTTCCGGCTGGCAGAGCATTTCCGAGAAGCCGGCATCCCGGTCCACAGCGTGATCGGAAAGGGCCTGCTCTCGTTCCGGATGTACCCCGGTGGGCTGAGTGAACTCATCGAGGGATGGACGAAGGGCTTCGCTTCCGGAGCCGGACAAACTCCGAAATTCGTGATGCTGCTGATCAGCCTCTGGATGGGTGGGCTTTTCCTGCCGCTGGCCGTGATTACGATCTCGCCGCTGGCTCCGTGGATCTATCTGGCTGCCGCCCTCCAGCTCGCGATCCTGCTGCGGCAGGTTGGCCGCTTTTCGTGGATCATCGCGCTGCTTTACCCGATCATGCTGATGTTCTATCTCTTGGTCCTGATGCGTTCCGCACTGAAATCCGGAAAACAGGTCACGTGGAAAGGACGGACCATCCATGGCGATTGAATTGCCCATCGCGTGGATGATCGCGCTCAACATCCTCGTCTGGCCGGTCATTCAGATCGGGCTGGCCTGGGGCTTCACCCGGCTTCCCCTCGGACTGTTTCACGCGCGTCCGGTTTGGAGCTGGGAATCGAGCGGTCGCATCTACGAGGAAGTGATACGCATCAAGAGCTGGAAGGACCTGCTGCCTGACGGGGCCAACTGGTTCACCGGAGGCTTCGCCAAGGCCAACCTCGCCAGCCGGGATCGCGCCTACCTGAAACGCTTCAACCGCGAGACCTGGCGCGGCGAACTCTGCCACTGGATCGCCATGGCCTGCACCCCGCTGTTTTTCCTCTGGAACCCCTGGTGGGCGGATCTCGTCATGATCGGCTACGCTCTAACAGCCAACCTGCCCTGCATCCTGGTGCAGCGCTACAACCGGGCCAGGATCAACCGGCTTCTGTCGAGGCCTACTTGAAGACAGGGAAGCTCGCACCGGGCTTGAAATAGTCCGGCGGCTCGATCGAGAACGACCGCTCAGGCCCGACCTGGTAGTCGCCGTAGACAATCGGCACGACCGTGACGCACAGCACCTGTTCGCCATCGACCGTGACATTGGAAACATGAAGCACCGCCGCACAATTCGGCACCTTGGAGACGGACAGGGTGTCGCCCGGCTTGAACCACGAAAAAGCAGCACGGTCGACGGTCGGGAAAAGATACTCAATGACGACCGGATAGGGTGCAGCCTCGGTGAATTCGTCCGGCTTCACCATCGCCCTGCCACGAACGGCGAACCCAGGCTCGAAGAAGTCCTTCTCGCCCAATGGCCGGACCTCCTCGACTCGGTAGTTGCCTTCGATGTACGTCAGCAGCAGCGGACGCTCGAAGTTGACCAGATAGTTTCTGAGTAATGCCTCGTTGAGACGCGTCCGTCTGGCATCATCCAAGCCGAAGAACTTTCGATAGAGCTCCTTGGGAGCCAGCGAGACCGCCGAGGGGGCCTCCAGCATGCTGTATCGCTTCAGTTCCGGCAGCCGCTTCAATTTTCGAAGGATCTCGTAGTTCCTCGGATTCTCCGGATGGCGGAAGATGTGGAGGCAGATCACCCAACTAAAGACCGCGAAGCAGATCGCGAGTCCATTTGCCAGCAGCCACCAGAAATAGGCGGGCCGGCGAGGAGGCGGTTCATCAAGATTACGAGCCACGGCGGGTCAGACCGATCCACAGGCTTCGCCGTCCGCCACGGCGTTGGCTCCCGGCAGGTCATCCGCCGTTTCAAAGGAGGTGCCGCATCCGCACGAGCGGGCGGCATGGGGGTTGTGGATCTTGAATCCGGCATCTGAAAGCGCGTCCGAGAAATCGATTTCGCAGCCGCTCAGGCGCTCGATGCTGTCCGCTGCGACAATCACGCGCGCACCACCGGATTCCACGATCACATCGCCGGGTTCCGCCTCGGCCACGGCCATCTCATACTGCCAGCCGGCACAGCCACCCCGACGCACGGCGAGTCGCAATCCGGAGGTGGAAGAAGCCGCCCGGCTTTCCAACATGGATCGAAGCTCATCAGCAGCTTGTTGGGTCAACGTGATCATTGGCTGGAGGAGTGATAAGGGCGGCAACGCCATGCGCCAGCGGAAAGTTTTTCCAGTGATTCAAAGATCAAAATCAGAGCATTAAGCCGGGCTTCTATCGGGCTTCCCGTCCGATATTTTTTAAAAAGGCCAAACGTGGGCCGCTTTTCTCCATTGGCTCAGAAAACCAGAGATCCAATGAATCCGGACGGCTCATTCCAGACTCCTATTCAACTACTTCGAATGAAAAACAGTCGCTTGAAACCACAATGTTTAAGAATTCTTTACCATTAACCAGTCCGTAACTGTTTAAAAAAGAAGCGATTACGAAGGTGATTCACAATGATTTTTTGAACGAATAGCCATCACGAGGGTCAGACAGTTCAGAAGACCATGAAACTTTTGAGCACTGATAATCCGTCCCAGAGTACTTTGTGTACCTACCGGATCGAGCCAGTTCAACGGTTGAGGATCGAGGAATATCAAGGCCGGATCGGCCTTGAGGATCTCCGCTCGGTCGCCGAGGCCGTGGTCGCGGACCCCTTTTGGTCGCGGGAACATCATGGATTGATCGATTTCAGTGCTGCCCACCTTGATCTGACAGCCAACGACGTCCTGCGTCTGGCGCTCCTGCTTCGTCAGGAGGAATACCGCACGAATGGCTGGCTGGTTTTCGCCGTGGGTGATTCATCGTCTTTTGGAACGATCCGCATGCTTGGTCACTGGGCGCGCAACACGGATCGCAGTCGCATTTTCCGCACCCGTCAGGAGGCGGAATCCTGGCTCGAACTCAATGCCGATCACATCCCCCCAGGATTCGGCAGCGGGTTCACCGACGCCTACCAGCCAGCAGTCCGTAACGCGGGCTGAACAGGTAAGCGGCCACAAAAAGGATCCCTAACAGGATCACGATCGCCGGGCCCGGCGCGATGCCGATCGTCGAGGATAGAACGACGGCCAGTGCCGAGCCCAGCGCACCAATAAGACCTCCGCCCCAGAACAGGGCGGAGGTCTTATCCGTTAGAAGGGACACCGTGGCCGCCGGGGCCACCAGCAGGCCCACGGAAAGCACGCAGCCCACAGCCTGCAATGAGGACACCAGTGACAGTACCAGCAGGCCGAAGAGTAGATACTGGATGAACCGCACCGGCACTCCTTGGGCCGCTGCGACGTTGGGTTCAAACAATGTCAGAAGGATCGGTCGCATCAGGAGGCTGGTGGAAATCAGTACGACCGCTCCGGTGGCGTAGGAGATCAGCAGGTCACCATTTCCCACCGCCACGATGTTTCCGAAAAGCCAGTCTTCCAGTTGCTGACGAGTCTTGAGCATCGGGAGCACCGCCACGCCGACGGCAAAGGCCGCTGTATAAAGGACCGCCAACGCGGTCCCCTGTTCCACCCGGTTTCCCCGGGAAACCGCCACTGAACCGAGACCGACCAGCAGCGCCGCGAACAAGGCACCGGCGAAGGCGTTCCACTGCGTGAGCGCTCCGGTTGCGAGGATGGCGAGCGCAATGCCGGGAAGCATCGTGTGGGAAAGTGCACTAACCGAAAGCGCGCTGCGCCTAAGCACCACGAAGCCACTGAAGAAGCCGTTCGCGAAGCCGATGAAGGCGGCGGCAGCGAGAGCTCTCTGGTAGAATGGATTGGAAAGGAGTTCCACGGTCGGAGAAATGTTAGAGGGAGGCTTTTTCCGTATCGAAAACGCGGTGGACCAGTTCGGGAGTGAGCACCTCGTGGACCGGCCCGAAGCCCAGTTGGTGCGTCTTCAACACCAGCACTTCATCGAATAGGCGCGACGTCGAATCGAGGTCATGGTGTGAGGCGATCACCAACCGACCTTCGTGCGAAAGCTTGCCGAGCAGATCCGCGAGCATGCGTGAGGCATTGCGATCCAGCCCGGTGAACGGCTCATCCAGCAGCAGCACATGCGCCTCCTGGGCCAGTGCACGGGCGAGAAAGGCCCGCTGCTGCTGGCCACCGGATAGCTCGCGGATTTGGCGATGCTGAAGATCGTTCAGCCCGAGCGATTCCAGCGCGTGATCGACGGCCTGAGCGTCGGAGTCTGAAAACGCGCGCCACCAACCGGTTTGGGGATAGCGTCCCATTTCCACGAGGCCGCGCACGGTGATCGGAAATGCCCAGTCGACCTCCTCCCGCTGTGGCAGGTAGGCGAACTCGCGCGACCACTTCCTCACCGTTGTGTTCCTCCAGCGGATCGTGCCTGACGTGCGCGGCACCAGGCCCGCAATCGCTTTCAGCAAGGTGCTCTTGCCAGCGCCGTTCGGACCCACGAGTGCCACGCGGTTGCCGCAGGAAGTGGCCAGTGAGACCTTGTCCAGCGCCAGCACCCGGCGGTAGTGCACGGTCAGCGAGTCGATCACCAGCTCGTGATGTTGCTCGTGATGCGCGCAGCAATCATGATGGAGATGGTCACTCATTCGCCCGGCAGTTCCCACACGTCCTCAATCGTTCCCCGCGCTTCGAAGTAGCGCGTCACCGTCTGCTTCCCAGCGGGCTCCAGCGACAGCTTTGCGAAACCGTCTGCTTCTCCGTTGGCATCCTGCCATTTCACAGTGACGAACACCGCCGGGTCGACCGCATCCAGCGCGATCATCCCGGTAAAGGGTCCGCCGGAGTGTTCGCGACGAAACAACACCCGGCCATTACGCCCCTTCAACTCGACCACCTCCGCCACGGCGGAAAGTTTCAGCCCGAATCCGCAGGGAGGCGCCTCACCCGGCGCCCGCGCCATGGCCGTATCCGTCGGAGGCGAAGAGGCCGACGCATTTGCCAGATGGAGAATCCCCCAGCCCGCCAGCAACAAGCCGACGGCGAGCATCAGGGTTCTGAAAAACGGAGATCCACGCACGCGCGGAATTTGGCCGCACCGGAGCCTATTTGCAAGAAAAGTGCGATAATAAACCCTAGCCGCTTACCTCGTCCACCACTTCGACAAGCGCGGCTCGGACGCGGCCGGCATCGTGAAAGAGCCCGCCGAGTAGTGCGAGGTGTCGTTGAAAAGCGTCAGGCGTGCCCTCACGGGCCCCTTGAAGTCCACGATGTTCAGCGCCGCCGGGTCCTGATCGAGATTGTCCCGGTAACGACGCGGGTCAAAGCCCAGCAACGAACTCAAAAGCAACCGGATGGTCGCTTTGTGAGAGACCACGATCACCGCCTCGCCGTCATGGTGCCGGACGATGTCGAGCAGAGCCGGAAGCGCGCGGGCCGTCACTTCCAGCCCGCTTTCACCGCCCACCGGTGCGAAGCTGTATGGGTCCTCATCCCAGGCCGCCGCCTCTTCGGGGAACTGCTGCTCCACTTCCTGACGAGTCAGCTTTTCCCAGTGGCCGTGGGAAATTTCCCGCAGTCCATCGCGCGCCTCCACATTCAGCCCATGCGGTTTCGCCAGGATGCCGGCCGTGTCCATCGTCCTGCCCAATGGCGAGGCATAGACCGCCGCTGCAGGAACTGCTGTTAGACGTTCCGAAAGCCTCGCAACCTGCGCTCTGCCTTCGTCTGACAACGCCACATCCGTCGCGCCGGCGAAACGGTCCTCGGCGGTGAGAACCGTCGCCCCATGCCGGATCAGGAAAATGCGAGTGAGTGCCATTGACAGAAGACTGAAGTTCCAAATGCCAGGGGCCAAGTTCCAAGGAAGAGAAAGGCTCGAAATTCGAAGCAAAAGCCTCTTCCATTCGTCATTCGGATTTCGTCATTAGTCATTTCTCCCTTCCATGCCCATCCCGAAAATCCTCCATCAGACTTGGAAAACCTATGAGGTGCCCGAGGAATGGTGGGACTGCGTGAACAGTTGGAAGCGCCATCATCCCGACTGGGAATACCGGCTCTGGACCGATGAGGAGAGTGAGGCCTTTGTCGCCCGGCATTATCCGGAATTTCTCTGCACGTTCCAGAACTACCCCTACGGCATCCAGCGCGCCGATGCCATCCGCTACCTGGTCCTCCACCATCACGGCGGCGTCTATGCCGACATCGATTACGAGTGCCTGCAGCCGCTCGACCCGCTGCTCGTCGGCCACACCGCGGTCATCGGCCTGGAGCCCGACGAACATGCCGCCATTTCAAAAGTCGATCACATGCTTTGCAACGCCCTGATGGCCTCGGAGCCCGGACATCCATTCATGGCGTCTGTCATCCGGCACCTGAAGGCCGCCACACCCGGCACCGTTGCCGACTTCGACATCCTCGCCACCACCGGCCCGCTGATGCTCAACAAGGTCCACGCCTCTTATGAGGGGACCGATCTCAGCCTTTTGCCATCCAAGGTGCTCTGCCCTTTGTCCTCGGATCGGAAAACACTGGCCGCCTATCGGGGCAGCTCCAAGGACGCGCTCCGGCACAAGAACGCCCTCATCGCTCAGGGAAGCTACGCCCTCCACTACTGGAACAACGGCTGGGTGGAAGACCAGTTGGGGCCACTTGAGAACCCGAAGCCCAAGGAGATCGAAGGCTTCATCTTCTTCGAACGGCGGGACTCCAACGGCAGTGACATCGGATATGGCGGACGCGATATTCCCATCACCGCCCAGATCTGCCTCAATGATCCGCGCGCCGTGGCCTTCAACACCGACGGCTACCTCAAGCGCTTCATCAAACCCCGCCTCTTCTGGTCGCTCATGAAAAAGGGCGAGGGCAATGAAGGCCTCTACATCAAGAAGGAATTCCTCAATGCCAAGGGCAGGGCACCGTGGTTTCGGAAGATTGTGAATGGTGATTCGTAAAACGTCAGTCGTGGTCCCACACCATTCACTATTCACCATTCACGAATGACAGTGAAAGCGCTCCACCTCGTCTGCGGCCCTCCTGCCGCTGGGAAAACCACATACGCCCGTGAGCTTGCCGCCCGAATTGGGGCCATGCTGCTGGACAGTGACATGGTCGCGGAAAAGCTGGTCCGGGCGGGCCTGAACCTCGCCGGACTCGATCCGAACGACCGTGACTCACCGGCCTACAAGGCCGCCTATCGTGACACGGTTTACGAAACGCTCTACGATCTCGCGGCGGTCAATTTACCGAACGTCCCGGTCGTCATCGCCGGCCCCTTCACCCGCGAATGCGGCCAGTCCGACTGGCCGGAGGCCCTCGAACAACGGCTCGGAGAAATGCCTGAAATCCACTTCGTGTGGTGCCCGCCGGACCTGCGCCTCCAACGCATCATCGCCCGTGGTGAGGAACGCGACCTTCCGAAAATCGCCGCGTGGGAGGACTACGTCATCCTCTGCCGAGAAGAGCCTCCGGTGTTTCCGCATCGGAGGGTGACGACGGACTCCTAAACAAGCCAAACGTCCCCTTCCGCAACAGAGTCTCAGAGGGAAACACACATCAGGGAGATGCTCTCGACCATCATGTTTCCAGAGAAGCAATGAGGGTCGTCCTCAGTATCCGGTCTTCTGGACCAGGGCGCGAAGCTGGAGCTGGAACTCGGCGATGTCTTCCGGGGTCGGGCGATAGCCCGGTTTGTCGGGATCGAGCCCTGGACGACCGGACTGATCAAGCATCCAGACACCGGTCTCGCCATCGCTGAAGGTGACGCGACCGCTGATCAGCGAGCCCGGCAGGGCGAGGTGATCCATTTCCACCACGACGCTGCCCGTGGGCACCGGGGCTGCGGCAGGTTCTTCGGCTTTTTTCTCGGACTGCTTGAGGTCCTCGTGGAGTTCCAGCTTGAGGTCGAGTACGATGAAACGTGTGTCCATGTAAGTGACCGTGAGGTCGAACTCCTCCTTCAAGCGGCGCTGCAGATCCGACATCGTCGAGCCCTCGGCGGCCCAGCGGACCAAGGCTTCCTTTTGCTCGCTCGTGAGTTTGCTGCTGCTGAACATGCAGGGGTTGTGGTCCGGCAGGGCGGCTTTTCCAAGCCCCAAGCGCAACTCATTTCACAATCCAGTGGCCTGAAGCCGCGCCTCGACGGCGAGCTGGAATGCCTTCTCATCTCCATGGCGTTTCACCGAGAAGCGGATCGACTGCCGCCGCCCCTGCACCGGGGTCCAGCTCGCCTGCCAGAAGAGATACTCCACGCCGTTGCTGGTGCGGATGATGACCCGGGAAACTCCGATGACTCCGGAGGAATTCCGCGCCGAAGAGGCACAAACCCGCGCCTGGCTCGCATTGGTGAGACTGGCCAGCCGTTCATCCCGCCACGCGACTGCCGCCGCGAGGGACTGCTGGCTGCCGCCCGAGGCCCGGTCGGAAAAATAGCGGGCATGGCGGACACCTCCCCGCTGGAGGCGGACCTGCCAGCCGTAGGTTCCGGTGGCGGGCTGATCGAGCCGGATGATGCCGTAAAATGAACCAAGGGTTCCCATGCGCTGCACGGAAACCCTTGGAACGGGATCGAAATCTGTCAATCGGGGAACACTCAGTTTCCACCGCGACGGCCACTGCCGCCGAAGTTTCCGCGACCGCCGAAGCCACCGCGTCCGCCACCTTCCTGGAGGCGTTGCTTGGCTTCGTCGCTGATCGTGGTGGAGCTCGCGATGTAGGCCTTGGCCCCTTCCGGATCGGACTGCATCCACTGTATGGCGGCGACGCCGACGGCGCGCTGGCGGTCGCCTTCATCGGTGATGGATTCCGCCAAGGTCATGACCGACTTGGGATCGGAGGAACGATTGCTCCAGACATAGGCCTGGGTGGCTTGGTCGCGGGCTTCACCGGCGGGCTGCGCGGTGAGGTAGGAAAGCGCGCCGGCATCATCCTGACGGGCCCAGTTCCCCATCAGCTCGCGCATGGCGCGACCGGAGGCCTCGGCGCTCTGGGAGCTCAACCAGGCAGCGGCAGCCTTGGGATCCTCACGGGACCAGGTATCCACCACTTCACCGATGGCACGATTCTTGGAATCGCCATCAGCCATGGAAGCGATCTTGGTCGAGGCGGCCTGTGGGTCCTGATTGGCAAGGCTGCGGATGGCGGAGGCCATGGCGGCGTCCTGCTCTTCAGCAGGCAGGCTCTTAATCCAGGCCTCAGCCTCGGAGAAATTCTTGGCTCCCCACTGGCTGGCGATGGATTCATACGCGCTGGTCTTGGCCTCCCCTTCCATGGTGGCGGCAAGCTGGACGGCCTTCTGCGGATTGGTCATCGCGATTTCACGAACGACGGAGCTCATGGCCTGATCCTTGTCGCCGCCCTTGAGCGTCTGGGCCCAGGCGAGGGCAGCTTCGGGATTGGACTTCGCCCACTCGGCGGCGATGACGGAGGCACCACCGCCACCATTGCGTCCGCCGCCCATCGGGCCCATGCCCATCATGGCGAACTCACGTGGATGCTCGGCGAAATACTTGGCGGCGTTTTCCGGATCCGTGCTGGCCCAGCCTTGGAGGATGGTCGGCTTGGCGAACATGCCGGCCATGCCCATCTTGTCGGAGTAGGCCATGGCGGCGAGAGGATCGGTCTCCGCCCAACGGCCGAAGAGGAGGATCGAGGCCATGATGCGCTCGTTGATCGGAAGCCCTTCAAGCTTCGCGGCCTCGGCCTCAAGCTGGGTGGGATCGAGGTTCTGATAGAAATCGAGCAGCGCCTGGATGCGTCCGAGCTGCCCCGGCTTGGTGCGGATGTCATCGATCGACTTGGAGCGGCTGGCGTTGCGGCTGTTTTCACCACCTGCGGAAGCGGAGGCACGGCTGGACCGGGTGGTCGCAGCAGAGGTCTCAGGAGTGGCGGTCGAGGAAGCAGAGCCGTTTTTACCGGCAAGGAAACCGCCTGCGCCTCCAATGAGGAGAGCGGCTGCGGGGAGGATCCAGGGATTTTTCATGATAAGGAGCTGACAGCCTGAAAACACCGCCCCGCCTCCAATGTTTCTGTAGAATTTCTACTTCGGCCGCACTTTCCAATCCGGATCCGGCATTTTGCGCTCTCCGACGCGTTCAATTGAGGCGAAAAAAGCCCCGAGAATTTTGCCCTCGCCGTTCTGGCCCTCGAACCACGCCTCCAGTTCGGCAGGGCCTTCACTGAGGTCGACCCCGAGCGAAACCGAAGTCGCACCTTTCAAGAGAGGCGTCTTCACCTCGAACTTTCCGGACCGGATGTGGACCGTGCCGGGTTGCAACTGGCCGAGCTGGGTCCGCTCCTCCTCGGATGCCTCGGTGGGCAACTTCCAGAGCGTGACCTTGTAGTGCCCGGACTGACTTGCCTGAAGCCTCCAAAGGCCGGAAATGCTCGGGATTTGCTTGGATCTCTCGGGGTCGGAGAGTGATTCGAGCAAGGTCCGCAGCGAGGCCTGATCGGGATAGTCGTCCGGGCCCTTCGCCTCATTGGCCTCACGGCTGGGCCACCAGTCGGACCAGTTCAGCGCGACAATTTTCTGTCGCTCGTCGCCGACGATCACGCGGGCGGGATCGAGCAGGCTGGGGCGGACCGATTGCCACCAGGCACTGTATTTCGACAGCAGCGAGGTAGCGATTTCCGGATGCTGGTCGAAGCAGTTCGTGCGCGAGCCGGGGTCCTTTTTGAGGTCGAAGAGCTCGAGTTCCGACAAGCGCCAGTGGGAGTCCATCACGGAAAAGTGGGAGGACTTGTGCCGATCCGGCGCTTCATCGGCTGGCCATCCCCCCTGATGGAGGAAAAAGGTTCGTTCGGGCAAGGGTTCGGCGGGATTCAGCAGGGTTATTGACAGGTCCACTCCATCGGATTTCCAGTCCTTGAAGGTCTTCACCCCGGAGAGCGTCGCCAGCGTGGCAAAACCGTCGCTGAGTGAGACAGGAGCGGTGTGGACCACTTTCCCAGAAAGCTTCCCCCGCCACGAGATGACCCATGGGTTGGACGGATCGGACGCACCGGATGGCTTCATCGGCTCCCTGGCGATGCCGACGACAATGCAGCGTGGCAGCTCAAGACGATCCAGATCGGCTAGGATCGAATCCCCAACCGCACTGCAACCCTTCGGCAGATTGATCTGGAGAAAAAACGATCCTTTCGACTCCGCCAAAGACGAGAGATGCGAGGAAATCTCCGCCGCGAGAACCTTGGCCAGAGGGCCCGGTTTCCTCGACCATCCCTTCGTATCCCGCAGCCAGGGATCGACGTCCGAGTTTCCCCAACGATCCCCCGGCGAGTTCAATCCCGAGCCACCCAGGACCAGCACATCCCCAAAGCCCCGATCCTCCGGACGAAACGGCAGCGCATCGCCCAGCCCCCATTCACCAAAAATCGCCGTGCGATATCCGGCTGCCTTGAACATCTCCGACATCAGCGGCACATCCGGCCGGATCCACTCGCGCCCACCCCGGACATGGTTGACACCGGCACGGAACTCGTGACATCCACTCAGCCACGCAGCCAGGTTCGCCGTGGAATTCGGACCGGACGGAACGTTGGAGAAACTGACGCCGTCGGCCTCCAGTATCCGCCACCAGGTGGATTCGAACGCGCCATCGGAGCGGATCACCACCACGCTGGGCCGGACCTCACGGGCCTGCGCGAAGCCCGCCAAAAGGGCGATTGCGATTGCGGTGAGGTGGCGGACGGAGAGCATGGACAGCATCTGATCCCCTCATGAACTCCGACCGCAAGCCCTTCCGTGTGCTCTTTGTCTGCATGGGCAACATTTGCCGCTCCCCCGCCGCCGAGATCGTGTTCCGGAAACAGGTCGCCGACGCCGGACGCACGGCGGATTTCACCATCGATTCTGCCGGGACCCTTGGCTACCACGCCGGAAAAGGCCCGGACGCCCGCATGTCCGCCACCCTCTCGGCCCGTGGCTACACCATTTCCGGAAAAGCCCGTCAGATCCACGAGCGGGACTTGGAGGACTTCGACCTCATCCTGGTGATGGATCAGGACAATCTCTCCAATGTTCGCGCTCTCGACCGCCAGCAAAGGAATCGCGACAAGATCCGGCTCTTCACCGACTACTGCACCGAACACGAGGCCCATGAAGTCCCGGATCCCTACTACGGCGGACAGGCTGGATTTGAAAACGTCGCGGATCTGGTTGAAGACGCAGCGGCCGGTCTGTTAGCCTCCGTCCCAACGTGACTGTCGCCTTTCCCCTGCTCCACCGGTTCCTGATTCATCCGCTGCTCGTCCTTTCCCTCGCCTCCTGCGCGCCCAGCCTGACGAAGCGCGAAAAGGCCATCGCCACCGCCTGGCGATACTCGACGATCGAGTGGACACCGACCGAAACCGCCAGCTTCCACGGCAAGGACAAGCACGGCATCGAGGTCCACACGCCCGATCAGACACTTCCAAGCTATGGCTTCGCAAACGGCTGGTGGAAGCCAGGCCAACCCGCACGCGGCATGCCCTACAAGTGGGGCGGATTCGACACACCGGAGTCGTTCCAGCGCGCGCTGGCGAAGGGCAAATACGCCGGTGACATCGGCTCATCGGAAAAGCAGAAGCTCGGCGACGCCGCCGTGAGTCGCGAGGCCTGCGGGATCGACTGCTCGGGCTTCATCTCCCGCTGCTGGGAACTGCCGCGGCCTTACTCGACCAAACAACTGCCCTCGATCTGCGACAAGCTTGCCTCATGGGATGAACTCAAGTCCGGCGACATCCTGCTGAACCACCGCCACGTCCTGCTCTTCAAGGGCTGGAAGATCCCCGGCAAGGAACTCTACGCCTACGAGGCAGGCCCCTTCCCCGTCTGGCGCGTCAACGCCGCCGGCATGGAAAGCGCTAAGCTCGCGAAGAACGGGTATGTGCCTTGGCGATATCGGGGGATGATGGATTGAGTCGAGAACGACCTCTCGACAAAATTCAGGAAGGAAGTGTTACGACGTGCGGATTGTTCCAATCCCTTACGAAGCGATTGAAGATCCGATAATTCCACCCGCGAGGGCCGACCCTTTTCATCCTCACACGCTTCGAACTGATGGATGCCGAAGAGCGCGGCGCGCAGCCCTGATCCGGTCGTGCGCATCGCATCGTGGACGCGTATTTAAATGCAGATTGAGGGTCGAGTCTTCCGGTGCATCCACGATAAAGCCTGCAATCCCGTGCGGTTTGATGGTGGCACCGATTCTGCGAGAGGAGCATCAGCGCTGAATCAACAGCCGAACCCCATCCATCATGAGCACCACCACCCACGATCACTGCATCAAGATCTGCAACAGCCTGCTGCGCGGCGAACTTTCCGCCGTCGAAACCTACGATCAGGCAATCAACAAATACATCGGCACGAAGGCTTCGGAGGATCTCCTGCGGATCCGTACCGATCATGCGGAATCCGTCAGCCTGCTCTCTGAAAACGTCCGCAGCATGGGCGGTGAACCGGACCGCAGTTCAGGAGTCTGGGGCCTCTTCGCCACTGCTGTTCAAGGGACCGCCGACTTGTTCGGTGCGAACTCCGCGCTGGAATCCCTGAAGAAGGGCGAAGCCTTCGGTCGCCAGGGCTACCTTGATGCCCTTCTCGACAATGAAGTCATGCCGCAATGTAAAACCATGATCCGCGATGAACTTCTGCCACCTGTGAATGATCACCTCGCAGTACTGGAACGCCTGCTGCCAGCGGCCTGATTACCAAGAGTCCGGCCTCTTTGGATTCATCGCCCATGGAAATGGATCCAGGAGGTGCCCGGCAATCCACTACTCCCATGCAGCGGTGCGGCACCAAAATTGGCCGCTGACTTCAACGCGCTGAAATTCACCGAAACCACTCATTTCGCCGGAGGCACGAACTCATCCACGGCGCGGTAGGTGGTGCGGCCGTCGACGGTGGTGAAGAAGAAAAGGTAGCTGCGGAGGGTGTTGTCGACAGGCCAGCGGGTGGTGCTGAGAACCTTGTCTCCGGTTGAATCCCGGGTGCCGAGGGCGATGTCGTAGTAGGTGTTTTCCTTGGCACCGGTAGGGCGGCTTTGCTGGGTGGTGCCAGGCTTCACGGCCATGGCAGTGTCGCCCAGTTTGCCGAGGATGGTCTTGTCCGACCGGTTGATGAAGAGGACGTCACCGGCCTTGAAAGCGGGATCATCGGTGCGGACGATGATGGGCGAGTAGCCGGAGGGCTTGGCGACAACAAGGATGATGGCGAAGGACTTTCCGGCTTCGGGCAGGGTGAGATTGCAGAGCGAGACATCCTTGTCAGCCATCTTCAGCGCCATCGCGCGGGCAGGCACCGGGATGGGCGCGGAGAGGCCGTTGACGGGGAGGGTGAAGGTATCGGACTTGGCTTCTCCAAAGGTGAAACAGACTTTCCCAATCGAGTCAGGTGCCTGCTCGGCGAGCACGCGGACCTGAACACCTCGCTCTTCCTTGGGCTTGGCGGGCGCGGCTGGCTCCTGAGCAGCAAGCATGGTGGTCAGGGCGAGGAGGAGTCCGGCAAGTCGATGGAGCATGAAGGGGCGTTGGAGGTTGGGGTGCAAAGGAATCAATCAAACCTCAGAGGGATTCAACCACCGAAACGCCACGATGTTGAAACGGCGTCCGTAGAATTTATTGATGCTGTTGATGGCGGTGTAGGCCTTCTCCGGTCCATCGCTCTGATCGACGAAAGTCGAGGAGCGCTCGACGGTTGCCTCGCACCAGGCACGGGCGAGGACCTTGCCATTGCCATCGACGGACTCACCATAGGCGCGGACGATGAAGCTGTCCGAACGGGCGGAGAGCACGGGCGCGATGGGAGTGAGGATGTCCGCCTGCTTGACCACACCGGGACTGCCGAAGGCCATCGGTCCCTTTTCCGCTTCGGGAAAGGTGAAGCGGGAGAAGGTGCCACTGGGGACGGAACGGGAGGTGTTGTAGGCTTGGTTGATGCGGGTGTCAGTGGAGTCGAGTGCGCTCTGGATCGCACCGGCGCGGGCGAGATCCTTGTCCTTTCCGATGCGGCGGTTGACGAAGTCGGCAAGCGACAGGAACGGCCCGCGCTTGCGTACCTCCTTCACGATCGCCTTGGCCAGGGCCTCGATCTCATCATCTGTTAGAGAGCGGCGACCCACCCACTGGGTGGCGTTCTTCGAATCGGCATCGCCGGTGGCGATGCCGGCCTTGAGCGACGTGAGGCTGCTGACCGGGGTGTTACCGTCGGCCGCGTCGATGGTTTCCGCACCGGTTTCATCGCGCACCACGATCGGACGGTTCTTGAGCGAACCAAGGAGGCATTTCCAGGCTTCGACCGAAGTGGAGTTGACGTTGAAGAGTCCGTCGACGCGCAAGAGGCTGGCGATTTCCCGCGTGGCGGCATCGCTCGGAGAGGTGCCGGAGAAGTAGGTGCTGATGACCTTCGCGGGGTCCTGTCCACGAAGGTCCGGCAGGTAGCGGGCGACCGGAAGTTTCACGGAACCGTCCTTTTTGAAGAAGTCGGTGGCGACGGTCTTCTGATCACGGGATTTGGTGAAGGTGCCGGTGCTCTGTGGCGCGATGCCGGAGAGGAAGTAGTCGTCCCAGAGAGCGCGGTTGGCGAGGTAGGAGTGATCGGCGGCGGGACGACCACCGCTGAGGGTGGTGTCGGTCTTTTCCTGCGCGATGACCGGAGAGGCCATCGAGTTGCCGATCGCATGAGAGATCTGCGGCAACATCGGCTCGCGGGTATTGTGGGCACCGTATCCATAGAATGGCTTGTGGATGACGAAGCCGTTGGCGAAGGAGTGCTGGAAGGCCGCGAGCGAGACGATGGGCTCGCGCGGGACCGAGTGGGTGGTGACGAAGCCGTTTCCGAATTCGGCATTGAGTCCGCCGCCGTAGTAGGCCCCGCCGTTGGCGCTGACCTCCAGGCTTCGGTTCTTCCAACTGATCAAAGGCTCAATCGAAAACTCATAGGGCAACATGTCGCGCTCCTGCTTGGTGAGGTCGTAGAAGTCGACATGCAGGGCCTTGGGATTGAAGCGGGAAAGAAACCGCGTGCCGAGATCGGATCCGTTCTCGGTTTTCGCGTTGTAGGAAATGATCATGAACGGGGCCTTGTTCGCGGTGACCTCGGCACTGGAGATGGACCTTCCGTCCTTTTCCAGGAGCGGCTTGAAGATGTCCGGAAACTGGTCGGCGTAGAGCCGCGATGAGCTTGGCTTGGTGCCGGCGATTCCTGGAGCGGTCTGGCCGCGATCCTCACCGGCCTGGAGCCGCCGGTTGCCGAAGTCCCAGTCGATGAACATGCCGCCGATGCCGAGGCTGATGGAGGAATTCCCACGATCATCGCCGATGTAATAGTCGTGATGAGTGAGTGAGAAGTGTCGGGTGTGTTGATTTGCTCCGGTAGGAGAATTCCCGTCCGAGCTGGTCTTGCCAGCGGTGAGATTGTTGGCCTGCGCGGTGTAGGTAATTGAATCAGCGGGTGCCAGATCGACAAACTTGTTCGCCTGATCGCGCACGGGCATGGCGACTCCGCTGCCAAAGTTGAATCCGGCCTTGCCGCCGAGCTTGTGGTTATCCGGGATTGCGGACTTTGCGATGGTGCTGCCGCTTTGGGACATCTTGATGATTTCGCCCGGCTTGAAGACCATTTGTTGGAGGCCTCCGACTTGAAGGCTGAGAAAATTGGCGTCGCCGGAATTTGTCGCTGTAGCGTCCGAGAAAATGGCGGCGAGGGGGAACTTCTGGGGTGCTGTGCCGTTCTTTGAAATGTAGAGATCGTAGGGGACCTGCCAATACTTGACGGTGAACAGTTGGCCAGCCGGAACGACCACCGGCACATCCAGGGGATTCCAGAACGTGAGGATCGGATCCGCGACGACGTGCAGGCGATTCACCGCGACGGTGCCACCCGTCGGGATGACTGGCAGTGTCTTGAACGAGAGAACCAGTTGGTAGCTGATGATGACAGGCTGCTTGAAGTAGAAGTTGTCATCGTTCTGGCACTCGGCCGGAGTGGCTGCGACTTCCAGAAACGGCGTGCCGGAATTGATCCTGCCGCTGGTGGTATAGTTCGCGGAACCAGAGGTTTTGACGGCCTTGTAAAGATTGTAATAGGCCCAGAGTTCCTGAAGGTTGATGCCATTCTCTCCGCCGACGGTATAGAGCGCGGTGTTCGGAGCGGAGGTGGCCGGACGCTCCAACTGCATCGAGAGGTCTTTCCGGAATCCACCGGCGGTTACATTGGTCAGCAGTCCGGTGGAAAAGGGAGCGAGGTCATGAAACAGCCCGCGCGGTGTCTGGGTATCAGACGCGAGGAAGGCCCCCTGTTTCCAATCGGTGACCCGGGGGATCCGGGCGTCATCGGCGGCGAGCGCGGCGAAGGGCTTGCCGCTGGAAATGCTGGCAAGTTCGATCGCATTTCTGGGGGCACCCTGAAGGTTCATGCGCCGCGTGGCCATTGAGGCGTCGGTCGATGCCGGTTGGGTCGCCAAGGCGGATTTGATTCCCTGATCCCCGACCCACCAGGCATAGCGTGATCCTTTACCAGCGGACTTCCCGACCTTCATGGCTGGGGCTGACACCCTGGCCGATTCCATCTCACCAACCGTACCAGTCCCTACCAGTTCGATATCGTCCAGCGAGGAAGGTGCGGTTTCTACGCTTGCTACATTTGAAACGGTATTCGCTTCTCCGGAGATCAACCAGGAGAGAAACTCAGGAGTTGGACGCGAGGACGCGGTCGAGGACCAGGAGCGATAGACGCCAGTCCAGTGGCTGCGGGCGGCGACGGCCGAGGACTTGCTGCCGTCCCCTGAACTCATGCGTTGATCCGACGGGACGCTCACCCGTGGATCAGGTCCCATCTGTTTCTGAAGGTCGCCGATCGCCAACATCAAGGCCATCCTGGCGTTTGCGCGGGCGACCTGAGCGGCATCCGCTTGCCCCGACGCCCGCAGGCTGACGGAGGAAAGGGTCAGCAATCCCACTGCGAGGACCGTCAGCAGGATCATCAAGGTCAGCGTCACGATCAGGGCGAAACCACGGGGCTGGGATCGCTGTTGGACGAAGGCAGGACCGTTCGCCACGACGATACGCCGCCTTTGCGGAGAAGACTGGGTATTCATCAAAAAGGGTTTGTAAACCAATGGGTTTTGGTTGAGGGGCAATGGCTCCGGGCTCGGGCGAGCACGCGAAACGTAACTACAAAGTAATTTTTTTTGGCGACTTCGTCAAACAAGGAATTGAAACCGTCACCTGCGGAGAATCACGCATACACGGGAAAGACCGGGTTCGAATTCGAACTTATCAGCATCCAGAGACTGTCAGGATGTGGGCTAATCATCAGGCTGAAATTTCTGAAACAGTTGAATCGCAGTAGGGAGAAACAGGTTTGAAGATCCAAGGAGGAAGGACGTTCCAAGACCAGAAAGCCAATGGTAGCCGCGCCAACAGGCTGCCTTCGGATACCCGCTTTGGAAATAACCCTTTAGGGCTATGAATCCCCTCCGATGACAAGAAAGGCCCGGGTCCTGCGACCCGAGCCTCTTGGAAAACATGACCGGGAATGCTTCCAGCCGCTCAGATTTCCTGAACAGGAAGATTCGCGACTTCCTCGCGGAGCTTCTCGGCCAGCGGGGTCGAGAGGTAGCGCTCGGACGACGAGCAGCCGATCGTGACGATGCGTTTGCCGGCGAACTCGGGCC
>JANOBS010000430.1:0-7473 GCA_031411755.1 Luteolibacter sp.
GAGATGGCACCAACGACGGCCCTGAAGTCAATGGCCCTGACGGCGACCCAACGACGGACGACGGGAGCCATCCGGGAGACAATCGAGACGATGGCGAGCCCATTCCCGAAGAGGAGAAAACGCTGATCGTGCTAGGTGTAGGCGACCAGAGCGCCAGCCACTCTGAAGACTACGTCATGAATGTCTTTCGAGTCGATCTAGCCACTGGAGCCGAAACCCGCATCTACACCTTGCGCAGTGGAGGATTCGGTCAGTACAAAGAGGAAACCCGGAGCTTCCGAAAAGGTGATACCCTCACCTTTCAGATCGACTGGCAAAGCAGCAAGAATCCGGGTTACAGCAGCGCAGGAAATCCAGATTTCGACTACACCTTCAAAGTCCAGCCGCAGGGCGGCGACTATGCAGCACGCCTGGTTCCATACTACGATCCTGACCTCGGAACCACCATCCCCGGAGTCAGCCTTCTGGGACAGAAAAATGACGTGACCGACTTTCTCGTGGGAACTGAGACAAAACGGGTGATTTTAGAAACAATTCGTATCGATTTGGCCATGGACACCAACATGAATGGAGTCATCGAGAGTCTTCCAGACGGCCAGCGCGAAGGCAGCCTAGGGCCAACGAGCAAAGTTGATGACCGGGAGCTTTCCAAGTCGAAGCCTGACTACGCAGTCGTCATCGACGTAAACAACAATAATACCGACGCTGCAACCGCCACCTCGCCTACCAAGGCTGAAGCAGACAATGCGAACGGCCGTATCGACACTCAAGATGATCGAGATGAAATCGACGATCCCAGTAAGACGCACTCAGGCCACGCCTTTGGTCGCCTGCGCATCTGGGCGAATCCTGTAATTCATTATGGCATGGCATGGCGCGGTGGATCTGGCCAGTTGGCCATCCGTCTCAAGATTGTTGATGCTGGAGGCGATCAAATCATTCGTGTTTACGATTGGCAGAGCTACCAGCCAGGGCAGAACAAACCAGAAGAACTCCTTGGGCCGGGAAAGGCTTCCGCAGAATTGAACATCGAGCGCTACTTCAAAGAGGAAATTTTTGGCCGGACCACGGAGCCTGCTCAGTGGTATCAGGAACTCGCAGTGGAAGGTCTCACCTACGGACAAGTCACCCTGAGAATGGAGGTGATCGAACCGAACAACTTCGACAATCCCAACAACGTCATTGCCAGCGATGAGGTCAAGGTGACTGTCAACGTCGACCAGTTCGCCCGAGTCGGTGAAGATCTCGCCAGCAAAAAAGACGCCATTCCCCTGCGAGGAGAAGGAAATGCTCCCCACTTCAGCGGCATTTTTGACCTCAACACTGCCGGAACCAGCAGCGACACCCGCGCCGTAAGAGGACGGATCATCGCAAGAGTTCCCAGTGCCAACATCGGCGGCTGGACCACCCAGCTCACGCCAATGCGGGGGCGAGAACTAAGACAAAAAAATGACGGCACGCTGAACAAAAGCTCCGGCCAAAGCCTATGGGTTGGCCTAAAACAGCAGAATGGCGCTAATCTCCAGTGGGTCCAGTGCGGGCTGAGATGGCTTGAGGAACCTGCAGACATTAAGGGCACTGCGCCATTCGCTTACATCGAAGTCGGGGCTTTTTTACCACAAGGAAGAAGCTTTGATCGACAGCTCGCGGCACCAGGAAATGGAGCCGGAAGCGACGGAGGCCCGGTTGAAACAAACGCTTATCCTCTTCACGGATGGGAAAGTGAGCGACTAGTATTGGATTTCATTTTGTACAAAATTCCCGTTCAAACTGATCCCGAAACGGGAGCCGACACGCAAATTTCACCATGGAGAGTCATTTTCAAGGATGGCCGGGCTGGGAAAAATGCAACGGAGGCGTCGAATTATATTCTGATGCAACATGGTGTGACAGCCCCGCAAATCCCAGGGGTCAACAGTGGTTTTGAAGCCGCCTACAAAGCCCAGAAGCTTACAAATCTGGATGCCAAACACGAAACCAATCTTACTGTTGCCTTCGCACCGGGAATGAGCGGTGCCGAGGGTGGGGCGACGGATCTTAAGACAGCTGGTTCTCTTGCTAGCGGTGTTTCGGCAAGCGCCGAGCCTTCTACCAGTAATCCTGTTGCCCTCTGGAATTGGCTAGACACTGCTTGGACGTGGAATGCCACTACCGTCCCGGCAGGCAATGTGAAAATTGAGGCTCGCAGCGGTGAACAGAATGGTGCTGTAGGAACAACTCCGCATCCCTATTGGAATATCCAAGGACAGGCGAACGGATTCCAGCTTTGGGACACACGCTCTTTTGGATTTGGAGCTCCTAACTAACAACTATGAAACCTAAGCAATTTTATTCTCTTGCCGCCATTGTTCTGTTGATGGTTGGCATTTTTCTTCTCATCCAGAATCGTTCAGAAAATATCCGAAATGTGGACGACTTAGTTCTGAAGAGAGCAAACCCTCGTCCTCCTCAAAATAATAGCATTCACTCCAAAGGGGCCGATCAAACGGCACACAGAGGAATCATCGATGTTCCCGGATTTGGCCAAATTTCTTATGCCGAACACCGAGTTGTTCGTATTGCTGATCTCATGATAAATTTGCATATTGAGGATAAGTTGAAATTCATTGTTTCAAAAAATACCGCGATCGACGTGTATGAGGATTCCAAGGGATTTTTAGTGTATATTGGACACAACCAAGGAAAATTCCAATCCAAGAGGAGAGATATTGAGGTGCTAGATAAAATGAAAAGTGATGGAATAAATATAAAAGCAACTGACAAATTTAAATTAAGGATGGACGACGATGAATTTCTAAGGTCGTTACTTATGCAGATTTCCACATATTTAACTTCTGATGCTAATTCGCAATCTTCTGAAATACCGAGGGAGCTAGAAATATGGCCTGTTACTGTGGAATTTTCTGATTCCTACAAAGGGAAAGAACCCAAAAATATTGAATTCCCGTCACTCATGGTCAGGCGAAGCTCCGGAATCCCCAACGATTATTTGTATACAGAACCATATGCGTCTGAAGAGCTATATCTCAGAAGATGGCTTGTCTATTATTATCAAAAAGGTGATTCCACACGGGAAAGTTCTTTAATTGATTGTGCCGCGGGAGTCCTTGTAGAAAAAAGGATGGATTTACCTGAGAGTGGGCAGCAAAAATGAAACTCTGCCTCACTCAGAAAATCTGGAATTGGCTGGACACGGCCTGGTCATGGAACGCCACCACCGTTCCAGCAGGTAATGTG
This sequence comes from Luteolibacter sp., assembly GCA_031411755.1. Taxonomy (GTDB): domain Bacteria; phylum Verrucomicrobiota; class Verrucomicrobiia; order Verrucomicrobiales; family Akkermansiaceae; genus Luteolibacter. The sequence goes on from JANOBS010000430.1 coordinate 3,238, forward strand.
AAAATGGAAGTTCGCAGCGGTGGACAGAATGGAGCCGCGGGAACGACTCCGCATCCCTATTGGAATATCCAATGACAGGCGAACGGAATACCGCTCGCAATGCAGTTATTGATGTTTACGAGGACAACACGGGCTACTTGCTCTATATTGATCATAATCTTTGACACTACAAATCCATCGCTAAAGATCATGAAGCATATCAATTTTTTAAGCAATCTGGAGTCAACATGGAGCGCTTTGGAAGCGCAAAATTCCGAATGGATGACGATGACTTTGTGATGAGCCTGCTGATGGAGTCGCGAAATTAATAACTATCAGATGCGGAATGCTCTCAACATAAAGAGCATATTGTTGAATTCACACTTTATCCAACGTCAATTAAATATTATAAAAATTATAGTGGGCACGAGAAAAAAGAAGTGACAAATCCCGCAATTTTAATTCGTCGAAGCCGAGGGCCTCAATCATCAGAATTTTATTATAAAGGTCCGATAAAACGAGAGGGAATCTACCTCAGAACATGGACTATTTTCCGATATGGGACCGTTAAGGCTGGGGACACCCGGAAAGCACTAGTTACAGTAGCTGGTATAGCACTTCTTGAATCTCGCTTGGATCTTCCATTGAATGAGTAAATTTTATAATTTTGACATTAGTCATCGTGGTAGCAGGATGGCGCATGTTACCTCTTTGAACTCAAAAGTGAATATCACGAGAACTAAAAAAATGGTAACTCGGGGCTAAAAATACAAATTCGATCTATGGTTATTAGCCGGGAAAGATCTTCTCGACGCAAAGCTTCGGTTTTTGATACAATGACAATTAAACTGCGATTTGTCGGGGCCAGGCATTTGCTGGATCGGGTCCGCGGCCTGAATGATTTCCGCAACTCCTACGTCGCTCATCAGGAAAGCCCGCTCACCGACCCACAGGAAACGAAGAAGGCTCTCTCAGAGTGGATCGAGGCCATGGACAAGCTGTGGACGGTGGGTAATTCCGCGTCCCCACCCTGATTCGGGCCGTTGCTGGCCGTCTGACCGCTGTCAATTTCGTCACCAAAGGCACGGGGGATTTCCTCCGTGCCTTTTTTTCTGTCTCTGTCACAAACACGCCACATGGCCGATCCGAAGCCCAAGCAGGAACACCCCCTCGCCAATATTTTCATCAATGTGCTGATCCCGGTGCTCGTGTTGAGTTATCTCAGCAAGGACCCGGCGGTGCAGGAGCATCTTGGAAAAGTCGCGAAGCCCTGGCACCTCGGTCCGATGAAGGCCTTGATTCTCGCGCTGGTGCTGCCGCTCGGCTACGGCATCTGGTTTTTCGTAAAAACCCGGAAGGGCAACTTCTTCTCCGCCATCGGACTGATCTCGGTCCTGCTCACCGGCGGACTCACCGTCTACCTCTGGAACAAGGACGGCACGGTGAAACCCGGCGCGGGCATGCTCTACGGATTGAAGGAAGCTTCGATCCCCCTCGTGCTGGGTATCGCCATCGTCCTCTCCGCCCGCACGCCAAACTCGCTGCTGCGCACCTTCCTCTACAACGACACCATCTTCGACATCCCGAAGATCGAGAAGCGCATCGAGGAGAATTCCCTGCAGCCCGGCTATCAATCGCTGCTGTTCAAATCCACCTGCCTCTTCGCCACTTCCTTCCTCATCAGCGCGATCATCAACCTCGGACTCTCCTGGTTCCTCTTCCGCTCCTTCGACCACTCGGCTCCCGACGCACTCGAAGTTTACAACGGCATCGTCGCGAAAATCACCGGCTGGAGCTTTGCCGTGGTCATGGTGCCGGTCATCGGCTTCCTCTTCTTCACCCTGCAACGCCTCGTCGCCGGACTGAAGCAACTCACCGGGCTCACTGATGAGGAAATCATGTTGCCGCGTTAGATAAACGTCGAAGGTCTGAAAGTCGAAGGTCGAAAGTCAAAGAAGGCTTTTAGCCACCGGACTCGGTGACCTTCAGACTTTTGACCTTTAGACCTTCGACTCCTTAAAAAAAGCCCGCGACCTTGACGGCGGCGGGCTTTTGAAAATCGGAATGAACTCCGGCTCGATCAGTCGATGAGGTTGTCGATGCGCTGGGCGAGCTCGATGTCGAGTTCAGTGATGCCACCCGCATCGTCGGTGGTGAGTTTCAGCGAGACCTTGGTGTAGCGGATCGTGATGTCCGGATGATGCTGCGCTTCCTCGGCGATCTCGGCGAGGTCGTTCACAAAATCAATCGCGTCCATGAATTCCTCGAACTCAACGGTGCGGGTGATGGATTTTTTCTCAAGCTCCCACTCGGGGCACTTCTTGAGAGCGGAGGTAAGGTCGTCGTCTTCGAGCAGGTCTGACATCAGGGAATCTAGGGAGTTCGGCGCGACATTGCTGCGCCCGCTTCGATCTTGGCAAGCCCCTTTCAAACATCGGGCAAAATCCTTGGTGGAACGTTGCATTCTGACCACACCAGCATTACCGATCCCGGATGAAATTTCTCCTTCTGCTCGTCGCCCCGCTCATGCTCGCCGTATCGTGTGCGCCGTCCACGCCCCAGGCACGAATCGCGGACAATCCCGGCCGTTTCCTGCGACTGAGCGAGCATGAAAAGGATCTCGTCCAGCGCGGCCAGATCGATCGCGGAATGTCGATGCAGGGCGTGCAACTGGCCTGGGGGGATCCGAGTCGCCGCTACGATGGATCGCGCGCCGGAAAGCCCACCGAGCGCTGGGTCTATTCCAGCTCGGAACCAGTCTACACCAGCACCTTCTTCACCGGCTTCGGTTGGGGTGGCTTCAATCGCTATGGCTCCCGAGGCTACGGGGTGGGAGTCGCACCACGCATCGACTACGTCCCCGAGGACCGGGCCAGCGTGCTGTTCGTCAATCACCGGGTCGAAAGCTGGGAGCGGAAACATTGATCCCGGATCGCGTCTGCGGCTTGCAATCTCCCGTTTGCCGGGGCAAGACTGCCGACGACTCCAAATCACTCCATGAAACTTCTCCGTATACTCAGCACGGTCGGGCTCGCCACGGCGGCGCTCGCGCTCTCCTCCTGCAATCTTCCCATGGGCGGCTCCGGTCTCGGTGCGTATCAAACCTATGATCGTCCGGCCAAACTTCCAAAGAATCCCTCGGCCGTCCGGGTCAAGGTCTCGCTCAGCAAGCAGCGCGTCTATGTCATGGAGGGCAGCAACCCACTTCTCGTCATGCCGGTCTCCGTCGGCGCTCCCGGCACCTCGACTCCTTCCGGCAGCTTCACGATCTACAACAAGGAAGCCAAGCACCGCGCCAGCAGCCATGGCTATGCCTACAGTGGCAATCAGGTGAAGAAGACCATGCTCGCCACGAAGCCCTCCGGCTGGGCATTCAAGGGCACGCCGATGCCTTACTGGTGCGAATTCAAGGCGAACTACGGCTTCCACACCGGCTGGATCAAGCACCACCCCTGCACCCACGGCTGTGTCCGCATGCATGAGAACCTCGCGCCGAAATTCTTCAAGCTCGTGAAGGTCGGCACCCCGGTCAACATCTCCTACTCGCAACCGGAAGACTCCACCCTCGGAAACATTCCGCTGCCACCCGACTCCGGTCCACTTCCTGACTACGCGGGCACCATGTACACCGGCGACGGCTACTTCACCCGCCACAAGACCCCGAGCTTCGAGTAAGGTCTAACTGACCTACGCTTTTCCAAACGCGACCTTCCATCCGGGAGGTCGCGTTTTTTTATGCCTTGGCTCCTTCATCTCTTACCGGAGTCATGCTTCCATCCAGATGATCGCGATCATCTGCCATAGAAAGGCATCATTCCTCCTCAAAGGCCTCTCCTCTGGACTTCAGCCATTCGCGGAATCGCTCATGGCGCTCCTTAGAAGGCAGGGATTCCACGCCGGGATTCTGCGAGAGGAATTGCTTGTACTGCTTGTGCTGCGCCGCGTTTTCTTTCCGAAGGTTTGCAAGATCTCCTGTCGTGACGAGATCGATGTAACGTGCCATCTGCTTTGCGATCCTTTCGTGGGCCCTCATGGCCCGCCAGCCGATGATCATCCAGAAGAGCGTGGTGAGGATGCCGAAGGCGATGATCCAGTCTTTCATGGGATTGAGTTGTGATGAATTGTCCTATGGCTATCGGGTGGCGACAGAAATGTCACCACTCCTTATTTCACGGCTCTTCCATTTCGCTTTCGAAGTCCGCCTTCCGTCCGGTTTGGCGTCCGACCATGAAGAGGATGCAGCCACCGATGAACAGG
>JANOBS010000431.1:0-3954 GCA_031411755.1 Luteolibacter sp.
GGCACCTATCCCCTGCCGGAAGCCCAGCTCGACCGCTTCATGTTCCTGATCGAGGTCGGCTACCCATCTGCGGACGAGGAAAAGCGCATCGCCCGCGAAACCACCGGCAACAAGAAAGCCGATCTCTCGAAGCTTCTCAACGGCGAGGCTGTTCTGGCCTTCCAGCAGCTCGTCCGCCGCGTGCCCGTCCCCGAGCACCTCTATGATTACGCGGTGAAAATCGTCCGCAAGACCCGCCCGGATCAGCCCGAGTCGCCTCAGTGGGTCAAGGATTGCGTTGGCTGGGGTGCCGGACCTCGTGCCGTTCAGTATCTCATTCTGGGAGCGAAATCCCGCGCCGCCCTCCGCGGTGCCTACATGGCCTCGCTCGAAGATATCGAAGCCATCGCCTCCTCCGTTCTCGGCCACCGCGTGATCACCAATTTCGCCGCCGAGTCCCAGGGCATGACCTCGAAAAAGATCGTGGAACGACTGCTGAAGGAAATGCGGGAAGAATGAAATACGACTTCCTCGACAGTGCCCTGCTTTCCAAACTCGGCTCCCTGCCCGTTGAGGCGCGGACGCCGATGATCGGAAATGTGGCGGGCAAGCACAAGTCGCCCCACCGAGGCTCCTCGGTGGAGTTCGCCGAGTATCGGAAATACGTCCCGGGCGATGATACCCGTCGGCTCGACTGGAAGGCTTACGCGCGGTCCGACCGCTTTTACATCAAGGAATTCGAGGCCGACACCAACCTCCGCGCCTACTTCGTTGTCGACACCTCCGGCTCGATGGCTTTCAGCGGCCTGGCCGAGGCCAAGATCCAGTATGCTCGGAAAATTGCCTCGTCGCTCTCCTACCTGCTCGTGAACCAGGGCGACGCCGCCGGCCTTTCCGTCTGCACCGACAAGCTCCACCTCGAAGTCCCGCCAAGCCGCCGTCCGGCCCACCTCGACCGCCTGTTCTCCACTCTCGGCTCATTAGAGCCCTACGGCGAAACCGGCCTCGTCCCCGCGCTCCACACCATCGCGGAAAAAATCGGCCAGCGTGCGCTCATCGTCATCCTCTCCGACCTTTTCACCGATCCCAAGGAACTCGCGGACGCCCTCCAGCATCTCCGTTACCGGAAACACGACGTCTGCGTCTTCCACCTGCTCGACCCACAGGAGATCGGATTTGAATTCGATCGGCCGCATCGCTTCGTCGATCTGGAGGACGGCACCGTCCTCGTCGCCGAGCCGAACCTCATCGCCGAGGAATACCACGCCGCCCTGCGCGAGTTCCTCACCAACGTCCGCGACGTCTGCCACGACGCCAACGCCAGCTACCAACTCGTCACAACCGACACACCGCTGGAGGGCCTGCTGCGCGGCTTCCTCATGGGGCGCTTGTCTAAACGGAAACATTGATGACGAGTTTCACGATCCAGCCTCTTCATTCGTCATTCGGATTTAGTCATTAGTCATTTTCCTCCCGGTGTCCTTTCTCCAACAAAGCCTCCTCTGGTTCCTCGCCGCTGCGAGCATCCCGATCATCATCCACCTGCTGAACAAGCGTCGTCACAAGACGATCAAGTGGGCGGCGATGCAGTTCCTGCTGAAGGCGACTCGCGAATCACGCGGGAAAAAGAAGCTGCGCCACATCCTGATCCTGACCTGCCGGGCGCTTGGGCTTGCAGCGCTCGCCTTTGCGGCCGCTCGGCCGATCGTTTCCGGTCTGCTCGGTTGGGGAAATGCCCGCGTCGATGTTGTCGTGCTGCTGCTTGATCGCTCCGTCAGCATGGAGGCCAAGCCCGGCGATGGATATGAAGCGCGCCGCAAGGTGGTCGTGGAGAAAGTGCGCGATACCCTGAAGGATCTCGGAGGTGCGCGGCTCGTGCTGATCGACAGCGCCAGCGGTCAGGTCCAGGACGTTCCATCACCGGATGCCCTGACTGAACTTTCCTCCATCGGCCCGACGGATACCGCCTCCGACATTCCGGCGATGGCAACGAAGGCCGCCGAGTTCCTGACGGAAACGCAGGGTCGCTCCGAAGTCTGGATCGCCACCGATCTCCAAGCGTCGAACTGGAAGGCCGAAGACGAACGCTGGGCCGCTGCCCGCACATATCTAAGTGCCCTGCCGCAGAAACCCTCGATCCGGATCCTCGGGCTCACCGGCGCCACCGCTTCCAATGCCTCACTGCGACTCCTTTCCTCCAAGCGCAACGGCGACCAACTCCTGCTCGATCTCGAAGTCTCCCGCGCCGAGGATGCCCGGGGCGTCGCCAATTTCCCCCTCACGGTGAATCTCAACGGCTCCCGCAGCACGGAGAGCCTGACGATCAGCGGACAGTCTCTCCGTTTCCAGAAGCGCATCACCCTGCCCGCCGGCACCTCGACCGGCCACGGCTGGCTCTCGATTCCTGCCGATGGCAACGAGCGCGACAACGCCGCCTTCTTCGCCTACGGGCCGAATCGACCGATCAAGAGCATCGTCGTTGCCCCCGCCGCAGAGGCCGCCGGGTATCTGCAACTTTCCGCCGCCCCGCCCGGTTTTGGAAACCAGTCGGTCACCCGGCTCGACCCCGCGAAGGCTGCCACGCTGGCCACTTCCGACACCGCCCTCGTGATCTGGGCCGCGCCCCTGCCCTCCGGCCCGACTGCCGATGTCCTGCAATCCTTTCTCGCCTCCGGTGGCCAGGTGCTGTTCCTGCCTCCAGGCCAAGCGGCGGACACCACCTTTCTCGATATGAAATGGTCGGCTCCGTCCGAGGCTCCTGCCGGGAAATTCTTCATCCTCAAGGACTGGAATCACGACGACGGACCGCTGCGTGACGGACTCGATGGCACCCAGCTTCCCGCCGAACGTCTGAAGGCCATCAAGCGCCAGATCCCGCTCGGAGACGCCGCGCCGCTTGCCCGCTGGGACGATGCCGAGCCCTTCCTCGTCCGCCGCATCGTGGAGCGCGGCACCGCCTGGTTCGCCGGATCTCTGCCGGATTACACCTGGTCGAATCTTGGCGATGCCGACGTCCTGCTCCCCATGGTTCAGCGCCTCGTCGCGGCGGGTGCAGATCGCTTCGATGCCTCTTACCTGAGCTCGGTCGGCAGTGAAGCCTCGCATCTCCTGGCTGGTGAAACACTTACCCGCCTCGATGATTACGGCACGCCTGATCCGGCCAACGCCGCCTACGAGGCCGGAGTCTTCCGCCTCGGCGATCGCCTCCTCGCCCTCAATCACCCCGCCGCCGAGGACGCCCCGGAAATCGTCACCAAGGAAGGCCTCGACACCAGCCTCAGCGGCACCGGCTACACCCTCTTCGAGCAAGCCGGCAAGGCCAGCGACGGAGCCGTTTCCAAGGACGTCTGGCGCGCCTTCCTCATCGCCATGCTCTTCTTCCTCGTCTCAGAAGCCATCCTCTGTCTTCCGAAAAAGACCGTCGAATCCTCCCTCCCCACCCGCCCCGGAGCCAAAGTCACCGTCTGACTAATCTCCATTAGTCATTCAAAAATTAGTCATTAGTCATTTCTCCCTCTTGTCCTTCTCCATCTCCAACCTCCACTTCACGCCCACTCCGCTGACCCTGACCATCGGGTTGGTGGCGCTGGCGGTCATCCTGTTCCTGGCCGTGCTGTCGTGGAAGCGCAGCCCGCATCCGCGCCGCACCGCTGCTCTGGAGACCTTGCGGGTCATTTCCACCCTGCTGGTCGTTCTGCTGCTCTGGAAGCCGGAGTGGCTCACGATCACCCATCCGGAATCCAAGCCGCGCATCGCGATCCTCTGGGATGATTCGAAGTCGATGACGACTGTCGACGCCGCCCTGCCGCCTTCGCTTTCCGACCGGGCCACCATCGTTTCCCGCGCCGACTGGGTGAAGAAGGCGCTGGCCAGTGAACTTTGGAAACCGCTCGAAGCGAATGGTGTGAACGAGATCCTCACCCAACCGTTTTCCACCGCTCCGGCCGAGGATGCCAGCGGCACCTCCGGCACCGA
>JANOBS010000432.1:0-7120 GCA_031411755.1 Luteolibacter sp.
CGACCACGCTCAATGAGTATCGCAAGTACATCGAGAAGGATGCCGCGCTGGAACGCCGCTTCCAGCCAGTGATGGTTGGCGAGCCCTCGGTCGAGGATACGATCGCGATTCTTCGTGGCTTAAAGGAGCGCTACGAGGTCCACCACGGCGTACGCATCAAGGACGGCGCGCTGGTTTCCGCCGCGATGCTATCGGACCGTTACATCTCGGATCGTTTCCTGCCCGACAAGGCGGTCGATCTCATTGACGAGGCGGCTTCGCGTTTGAAGATCGAACTCGACTCGATGCCGACCGAGATCGACCAGATCGAGCGTCAGGTGCTCCAGCTTGAGATGGAGAAGAAGGCGCTCGAAAAGGAGACCGACAAGGCCAGCCAGGCCCGCCTCGACAAGGTCAAGGAGGAGCAGGAGAACCTCAAGGAACAGTCGTCCGGACTCATGGCGCAGTGGCGGAATGAGAAGGGGATCATCGAGCTGGCCCGCGCGGCTCAGGAGAAGATCGACACCTTGAAAACCGAGGCGGAAAAGGCCCAGCGTCTTGGAGATTTGTCCCGTGCCTCTGAGATCACCTACGGAGCCATTCCCGGTGCCCAGCAGGAGTTGGAGGACGCGAAGCAGAAGCTCACACTGCTCCAGAAGAACGGCGCGATCCTGAAAGAGGAGGTTACCGAGGAGGACATCGCGCGCGTGGTTTCCGCATGGACCGGTATTCCGGTGAACCGACTTCAGGAAGGTGAAAAAGAGAAGCTTGTCCACATGGAGGAACGTCTAGGCAACCGCGTCGTCGGCCAGAAGAAGGCGATCCGTGCCGTTTCGAATGCCGTGCGCCGTGCGCGTGCGGGACTACAGGATGAGAACCGTCCGATCGGTTCGTTCCTGTTTCTAGGACCGACCGGCGTCGGCAAGACCGAACTCTCCAAGGCGCTCGCCGAGTTCCTCTTCGACGACGAGGGCGCGATGGTCCGCATCGACATGTCCGAGTATATGGAGAAGCACAGCGTCTCCCGCCTGATCGGCGCGCCTCCCGGTTACGTCGGATACGATGAGGGCGGCCAGCTCAGCGAAATGGTCCGCCGCAAGCCTTATTGCGTGGTGCTCTTCGACGAGATCGAGAAGGCCCACAGCGATGTCTTCAACGTGCTGCTCCAGGTGCTCGACGATGGCCGCATCACCGATGGTCAGGGCCGCACGGTAGATTTCCGCAATACGGTGCTGATCATGACCTCGAACATCGGCAGCCAGTTCATCCTCGGTGAGGAGAACGCCGAGCAGCGCGAGGCCATGGTGATGGACGCGCTGCGCCAGCACTTCCGTCCGGAGTTCCTGAACCGCATCGATGAAACGATCATCTTCGACCGCCTGCAGCGCGAGGAGCTGACCACGATCGTCGACCTGCAACTCGAACGCGTCCGTAAGCGCTTGGCCAAGCAGGGGCTCGCGCTGGCGCTCACCGAGAAGGCGAAGGAGTTCATCGGCAATCAAGGCTACGACCCCGTCTATGGAGCTCGCCCGCTGAAGCGGGCGATCCAACATCACTTGCTCGATCCACTCAGCTTGGAGATCCTCGATGGAAACTTCGTCGATGGCGATGTCATTCAGGCCGATGTCGAAAGCGGGGCTACGGTGTTCCGGAAGGCCTGAGCCATTCGAATTACCTTGCCGATTGAACAGGCCCGGCGGACAGCTTGTGAGCCTTGCTGTCCGTCAGGCCGTTCCGTCATGATCCTAGATGCTTCCTGCCAGCTGGTTTACGTCGCCTCCGAAGTGGTGCCGACCGTCTTCATGCTGCGGCCAAGGAGCGGCATGGGCCAATGGGTGATGCGCGAGGAGTTCCACATCCACCCCGAGGTGCCGGTGGTGGAATACACCGATCTTTACGGCAATCTTTGCCAGCGGGTGGTCATGCCTCCGGGCGAGTTTCATGTGTTCGTGCAATATCGGGTCCGCGTGCCGGACACGCTGGATAGCTGTCCGACTGCGAGGGTGACCCCGGTGGGAAATTTGCCGACCGAGGTGCTGCTTTATCTTCTGCCGAGCCGCTACTGCCAGTCCGATCGGCTGATTGATTTCGCGATGTCGATTGTGGGCGACATGCCGGAGACCTACGAGCAGGCGGCTGCGATCCACGACTGGATTCATCGGGAAATCCGTTACGACGGGACGGTCAGCGACAGCTCGACCTCGGCTCTGGAAACCGCTGAAGGCAGACGCGGGGTTTGCCGCGATTTCGCCCATCTCGGCATCGCCCTTTGCCGGGCGCTCAGCATCCCGGCTCGGATGGTGGTCGGATTCCTGCACGAACTCCAGCCGATGGACCTCCACGCCTGGTTTGAGGCCTTCATCGGTGGGAGATGGTACACGTTTGACGCCACTCAGCCCCGCACGACTGGGAATCGCATTGTTATCGCCTACGGACGCGACGCGGCGGACGTGGCCCTGGCGACCATGTTCGGAAATTTCACGATGCTCAGCATGAGCGTTTCGGTGAAGCCGACCGACTTTTTCGAGCCCAAATAAGGGATCGCGAGACAGGCGTGATGGCCGGAATCATCGGTTTTCAGGCGAGGCACGTGAAATGCTTTCCTGTTGCACACCGACGGGGGCATTCCCTAGTCTTCGAGCGCCCCTTGATTCGATCATGAAATTTCAAACACGTCTCCTTCTTGTTTCCGCAGCCCTTGCCGGGGCTTTTTCACTCACTCACTGTAAATCAGGCGGTGGCGACACGATCAAGATCGGTGAGTTCGCCTCCCTGACCGGAAAGGAAGCCACCTTCGGCACTTCCTCCCATGAAGGAACCCTTTTGGCGATCGAAGAGATCAACGCGGCCGGCGGTGTGCTCGGGAAAAAGCTCGAACTCCTGACAGAAGACGACCAGACAAAGGCTGGCGAACCCGCCAACGCGGTCAACAAGCTGATTTCCAAGGATGGCGTAGTCGCAATCCTCGGTGAGGTCGCCTCCAGCCGTTCGCTGGAAGCCGCTCCGATCTGCCAGCAGAACAAGATCCCGATGATCTCCCCGGCCTCGACCAATCCTTCGGTGACGAAGGTCGGCGACCACATTTTCCGCGTCTGCTTCACGGATACCTTCCAGGGTGCTGCCCTCGCCAACTTCGCCAGCGGCACGCTGAAGGCAAAGAAAGTCGCGATCCTCACGGACGTGAAGAGCGATTACAGCAAGGGCCTCGCCAAGAACTTCAAGGAGAAGTTCACCGCCAGCGGTGGCCAGATCGGGTCCGAGCTCGATTTCAACGGCGGCGACAAGGACTTCAAGGGCCAGCTTACTTCGATCAAGGACAACGCCCCGGACGCCATCTTCTTGCCCGGCTACTACAACGACGTCGCTCTCATCTGCATTCAGGCCAAGCAACTCGGCATCACCGCTCCGATCTTCGGTGGCGACGGATGGGAAAGCGAAAGCCTGCTGACGATCGGCAAGGACGCCGTGAACGGAAACTATTTCTCCACCCACTGCGCGGTCGATCAGGGCACTCCAGAAATGGCGAAGTTCGTCGAGGCCTACAAGAAGCGCTTCAACGGCAAGACCCCGGACGCGATGGCCGTCCTCGGTTATGACTCCGCCCTTGTTCTCGCTGATGCCATGAAGCGCGCCGGCACCACCGAGTCCGCCGCCCTCCGCAAGGCCATCGCCGAGACCAAGGATTTCGCTGGAGCCAGTGGCAAGATCACCCTCAACGAGGAGCGCGATGCCCTGAAGGCGCTGGTGTTCATTAAGATCGAGAACGGTGCCTTCAAATACACCGCCACGGTCAATCCCTGAGCCTTTCAGACGGATTCCAGCCTCGTAGCTCGCCCGCATGCATTTCCTCCAGCAAGCCATCAACGGACTCGGCCTTGGGGCCATCTACGCGTTGATCGCTCTCGGCTACACGATGGTTTATGGGGTGCTGAGGTTCATCAACTTCGCCCACAGCGATGTGCTCATGCTCGGAGCCTTCACCGGGCTCTATGCTGCGCCGCGCATTCAGAAGCTCTGCGGCGCAGAGTCGGTCACTGGAGCGATCCTCGTCTTCATTGTGGCGGCCGCGGTCTGTTCGGCGATCGGAATGACGATCGAGAGGCTGGCCTATCGTCCACTGCGCAATCGTCCGAAGCTCACCGTGCTCATCACGGCCATCGGCGTTTCGCTGCTGATCGAATTCACCGGTCAGAACAAAAATGTGTTCGGCTCCGCGCCACAGGCCTTTCCGCAACTCCTTCCGGAAAAGTCGATCCAGATGGGCTCGCTGCTGATTTCGAGCAATGACCTCATCACCATCGTCGTCACGATCGTGCTGCTGGTGGCCATGTGGTTCATCGTCCAGAAAACCCGGATGGGCACCGCGATGCGGGCGGTTTCCTTCAACCAGCAGGCCGCCGCGCTGATGGGCGTGCCGGTCGATCGCGTGATCTCCTTCACCTTCGGCCTCGGGTCCGCCCTCGCCGCCATCGCGGGCATCCTCTACTCGATGAAGGCCCCGAGCATCGAACCGCTGATGGGCGTGCAACCGGGCCTCCGCGCCTTCGTCGCCGCCGTCCTTGGCGGCATCGGCAATCTCCCCGGTGCGGTCCTTGGCGGCGTGCTGCTGGGGCTCCTCGAAACTTTCGCGGGCGGAAACGAATACCTCTCCACCTACCGGGATGCCATCGCGTTTGGCATTCTCATCCTGATCCTCCTTTTCAAACCCGCCGGCCTCCTCGGTCGCGCCACCATCGAAAAAGTCTGATGCCGTTGCCCGGTGCCAAACGCTGGTTGTTGCTCGGAATCGTCCTCGCGGTTCTCGTTTCCTATTTCAGCCCCCAGTTCAACCGCTACTACCTAGGCGTCGCCGTCGATGTGGGCATTGCGATCATCCTCGCGACCTCGCTCAACCTGATCAACGGCCACACCGGCCAGTTCAGCCTCGGCCACGCCGGGTTTATGGCGGTCGGTGGCTACTTCTCCGCGTGGATCTCGCTGAAGATTGGTCCGGTGGACCATGCTTCGTGGTATTTCCCGCTTTCCCTGCTTGCCGGTGGTTTGCTGGCCTCACTGGTTGGCCTGATGGTCGGTGTGCCGTCGCTGCGACTGAAAGGGGACTACCTCGCGATCGTGACCCTCGGCTTCGGGGAAATCATCCGCGTGATCGTCCAGAACACCGAGGCCGTCGGTGCCGCCAGTGGGCTAAAGGACATTCCCAAATACACCACCCTCGGCTGGGCCTTCGGACTCGCGGTGGTGACGGTTTACGTGATCTCCTCGCTCGTCAACTCCACCTACGGCCGTGGCTTCATTGCGGTCCACGATGACGAGATCGCCGCCGAATCGAACGGCATCGACACCACCCGCACGAAAGTCACCGCCTTCGTCACCGGAGCCTTCTTCGCCGGTATCGCGGGCGGGCTCTATGCCCACCACAAGCAGTTCCTTTCCCCGACCGGCTTCGACTGGGTGAAGTCGATCGACATCGTCGTCATGGTCATCCTCGGTGGCATGGGCCGCACGGTGGGCGTGATCGCCGCCGCCGTCCTGCTGACCCTGATGCCGGAATTCCTGCGCGACTTCGCCGAATACCGCATGATCATTTACGCGCTGCTGATCATTCTGCTGATGCTGCTGCGTCCTGCCGGTTTGTTCTCCATCCCCCTCAAACGTCGTCCGACCGCATGAGTGCCCCCTTGCTCGAACTCCAGCAGGCGACCATCAAGTTCGGCGGACTCACCGCTGTTTCCGAGCTGACGACCACGATCGGCGAAGGCGAACTCGTCGGGCTCATCGGCCCGAACGGTGCCGGAAAAACGACGGCGTTCAACATGATCACCGGCGTCTATCAGCCGACCTCGGGCCTGATCCATTTCGCCGGGAAATCCACCAAGGGCATCAAGCCCAGCAAGCTCGCCGCCCTCGGCATCGCACGCACCTTCCAGAACATCCGGCTCTTCGGCTCGCTCAGCGTGCTAGACAACATCCGCGTCGCCGCCCGCCTCCACAACAAGCACGGCTACACCAGCGCCCTGTGGCGTGGGAAGAGTTGGAAAAGCGCCGAGGCCGAGACCGAGAAGCACGCGATCGAACTCCTGGAGATCTTCGACCTCGCCAAGGATCGCGACGAGATGGCGAAGAGCCTCCCATACGGCGACCAGCGCCGTCTGGAAATCGTTCGCGCGCTGGCCACCCGTCCGAAGCTTCTCCTCCTCGACGAACCCGCCGCCGGCATGAACCCGTCCGAGAAGGACGACCTCATGAAGCTGATCCGGTTCATCAAGGAACGTTACAATCTCGCCGTCCTCCTGGTGGAGCACGACATGAAAGTGGTCATGGGCATTTGCGAAAGGATCGCCGTGCTCGAATATGGAAGGAAGATCGCGGAGGGCACCCCCAAGGAAATCCAGTGCCACCCAAAGGTCATCGAAGCCTACCTCGGCGCCGCCGCGGTGGAGTGAGCAACAACCAACCAATTATCATCATGTTCGGATTTGAGAAAATTGAAGTTTGGGAACGGGCGATCGAGTTCGCCGACATCGTGTATTCGGTGACGGGACGCTTTCCGGCCGACGAGCGCTATGATCTCACCTGCAAGATGCGCCGGGCATCGGTCTCGATCTCTTCCAGCATCGCCGAAGGCAGCCTGCGGAAATCCAGCAAGAGCTTCCTCCACTTCATTGCCGTTGCCGCCGCCTCGCTCGATGAGGTGGTCCAGTTGGCAACCGTGAGCCTGAAACAAGGTTTCCTCAGCCTGCCGGAGTTTCAGGGACTCTGCGCGACGGCCGAAGAGCAGCGCCAGATGCTCCGTGAGCTGCGTCGCTCGCTGCGCGGCGAACCTTGATTCCACCATTCTTCATGCTAACGGTCGAAAATCTCCACGTCTCCTACGGCTCCATCCGGGCGCTGCACGGCATCTCATTGACGGTGCCGAAGGGCAGCATCGTCACGCTGATCGGGGCGAACGGCGCGGGGAAATCCACCACGCTGCGTGCGCTTTCCGGACTGGTGAAAGCCTCCGCCGGAACCGTGACCTACGACGGCAAGGACATCACCCGCCTCGCCCCGAACAAGATTGTCGCCGAGGGACTCTGCCATGTGCCCGAGGGACGCATGGTCTTCGCCAACCTCACGGTCCGCGAGAATTTGAAGATGGGAG
>JANOBS010000433.1:0-21588 GCA_031411755.1 Luteolibacter sp.
ATGGTGCGCGCTGCAGGGTTCGAACCTGTAGCCGATTCTTTGCAAGGCGCTGAAAGCCAATCCAAAGCGGATGAGCTTTCAGAGGGGTATACACAAATAGGCGCACAGATTTCTGACGCGGACCGTCGTTTGCTGGCAAGAGTGGTCGAATCATGGCCCCGGCTGAACGGCTCGTTGAAGTTGGCGATTCTGGCCATTGTGGAGTCTTCGAACGCCTAGCGGCACCGTGGCCACAAACTACGTGTTGCGCCCTCGCGAGTCGGGAGCGTTGGGAGATGTGCACGGGATTGCTGCGCCCATTCGTCATGTTGTCGAACGCCCGGGGATGGCGGCGGATGCCCGCGGCAGCGGGCACCGCCCCGCCCCGGCGTTGGCCCTCTTGTCTTTGGGCCATAATTCCAGCCCTTCCAAACATCTGAAAGTGTGGCAGGATGGATCGAGGGCAGATTTCCCCGGCATCCATGAACTGAACCCGAATCGAATCGACCCCGGCTTTTCGCCTGGGCAACCCGGCGATACAAAGCGCGGAGTCATCAAGGAGTTCTCCCCGAAGTCCCGCACCCGGTTGCAACGCAATCTGGCAACCATCAAACGATCCGAGGATGCTTACACGATGGCGCTGACCGTGCCGGGTAATGCCGAACCCTTCGACCATGCTTTCGTCATGGAGGCGTTCACGCGAATCATGCGGCGGCTTTCGGCATCGGTTCGATTCTCCGAAGTCTCGGGCTTCTGGAAGCGCGAACTTCAACAGCGGGGGGCGATCCATTACCACCTCTTGCTCTATGGTCTGGCGGAAGATGCAACGCGCGCCGGCTTTCAGACTTGGATGGTCGCGCAATGGGCTTCCTGCTTTGCTCCGCGACTGACGGACGAAGAGCGGGAACACCATCGTTGGTGGCATGCACGGGAAAAGAACATGGACCTTGTTAGAAACTTCTCCGCTTACTTCTCAAAGTATCTCGGCAAGGACGAGGAGGCAACTGGAGGGTTGCCGGGACGCTGGTGGGGAAGCTTCAACAAGCGTAAGCTTCCGGTTTCCGCCAAGTCCGAGGCCGCGACCGATGTACAGGCCAACGTCATGCTTCATCGTCTAGCACGGAAGTATCGCCAGAAGCGGATGAACGCGGCCAGACACCGGGGAATTGCCAAGGCGTGCGACCTTGTAGATCGTTCAGGCAATCCATTCGTTTCAGAATTCGAACTGATTGGACTGCAAAGCCAAGTTGCAAAGCTGAAGCGCATAGAAGGCCTCACGCTTGAAAACGTTCCTCCGGGTGCCCTGCATGCTCTGGCGATGGTCTATGCTCCGTCGAACGTAGGCAAGAAGTGGGGCAAAGCCCATTTCAAGGGCAAGATTCCAAAAACCGCCCCGATCGTGCTCTGCGGTCCGTTTGCGCCTGAGTTTGCAATCAAGGCTCTTGAGTTTGTGAATCGAACCTTAGGGCGATCCGTTGCACTCGTTGAAACGCCTTCAAAAAAGGAATTCATCCCCGATCCGCCTAAGCCTGTTTCACGTCGGCGAACATCTCCGAAAATCGAGCGCCCTCGCCGCCAGTCTGATTTCTTGGGTGATTTGTGCATTCATAAGACTCGGTCCGTAATTCCGATCCAGATGGAACACCTTTGAAGACAGCTTTGTACTTGCGGAGAAGACTGATTTGTTGTCGTTTCACAGCGTCCGTCCAAGCGGATGAGGATCTAAGACCCCTCGCTTACAGCGGTCGGCATCGACCGCAACGATGCCGCCAAACCGACCAAATGGCCGGGGAGGCGGTGGCGTATGTCCAGGCCACCTTCTCGGAGTTGGCTAAAGGCCATCGCGGTCGTCTGTAAGCGACCTCTTAGCTCCCCGTCCACCAGGAAGGAAATCACCAATCATTCCTGATCTCATGACCTGGCAACGAATCCTCCTGCTTTCCGCTGTTCTGGCCTATCCGGTTTTCGGCCAATTACTCTCCGAAACCGACCCCTCTTTGCCGGGAAATCCACCCAAGCTGGAAGTCGGCATCACGACTTGCGACGATGGCTCCCGCTGGCACGCCTTCACTTTCCAAACCATCCACGGACTGCCCTACGTGGTGGAAAGCGGCAATGATCTGACGGGCTGGACGCAAGAGGATTCCATCTACGGATTCGGGCAGGAGGAAGTGGTCATCATGAAGCAGGCTCCGGCCTTGCCCGCGCTACCTCCGCCCGGCACCTATCACACCCCGCCACCCATGATCCGGGTGCCTGTCGCTCAGATCATCATTCGCCGAGGGACCAGTGGTGGACTGGTTTTAAGTTGGAAATCTCTAGATGACGCGACTACGAAGATTGTCTTTCTCCCGGGGCTAACCCAAGATCCCGGATGGATTAATATGCCGGGGTATGTGAAGCGCTTTGACGGTTACGATTTCCATCTTTGCAACCCACTGCTACCTCAAACTCCTCCGGCAAGCAATTCGACGCTCGGACTGCTGGACACTGCGATGGTGGCGGCGTTCGAAACAAACTTTCCAACGATGAACGCCGAGGTGGCCGCCGCCGTAGTTCGTGCTAGGTCGGCTCCACGCATTCCTGCCCCACCCACCGAAAGGCGCTTCTGGCGCGTGCGGGTGGATTGGGGTCTAGACTCCGACACAGACGGCACGCCCGACTGGATGGAGTTCGGCCAGCTCTTCGCTGCGGGAGCGGGAAACAACCCTGTCGCAGGTCCTGAGCCTGATCCTTTCAATAAAGACACAAACGGTGATGGAATTGAAGATGGAAAACAACGCAGCAGTGACCTGGACGGAGTCGCTGATCAACTGGATGCGGATAAAGACGACGGAGTCATCAACTGGGAGAAAACCGATCCTTACCGTTTCGCGCTATTCCCGCTGTTTTCGAATGAAGGCGGCGCTTCCATTCAAGTGAACAAGCGCGGGGACGTACTGGGGCGCGACAACAAGATTTTTCGCGGTGGAAAAATGGCGACGTTCAGCGCCACCGTCGGTGATGTTAGCAACGCAACAGCCTACTGGCTCGATGACACTGGAAGGGCCTATGCTTCGAGCTTCGTCAAACTGAATCAAACCGACATGGGACGGTCCTTGGTTACTTGGCCTCCGAATAGCTTATCGCCAACAGTCCTGAAAACTGGGACAACCTATCCTCAGGAAGGACGTCAGCATCTTTTATTGCAGGACATGTGTGTAGCCACATTGGCGGATGGAACCAGAAGCTTCATTGCAGACGCGGCAGAGCCAATTACAGAGAACGGCAATGTGTCTCTCCGCCCGGTCAACGCCACAGGCAGCAACAGCTATCGGTGGACCTTATCGGAAGAACTTGAAGCCACCTCTCCAGTGCTTTCCATCGCGAATGAAGTCACGGCCCCGAGTGGAATTGCCATTGCCCCGGATGGTAGTTTGATCAGCATGGACACGACCACGAAAGTCAACGGCCAGGATCTTGGCTTCCTGAGTTACGCGAGGGTGGCGCAAGTTCCCTCTGGTGATTTAATCGCCTTCTCCGCCAGCTTGCCTCCTCTCATCCGCCACGACAATCAATGGACCAAGGCGAAGACGCTCACTCGGCCCGCCATTGACGCCTCATCCAATACTGGCTTTATCTTTCTCTTGGGAGGTCAGGTTTGGCTGAATGGACAGATTTTCAAGCCCTACGATGTGGTGCCGAATCTTCCATTTGGGTCACTGGGTGGATTCGCTTGGCTGGATGCCGCTCCGTCGGGTTTCGCATTGGCCGAGCATTCGACGGCATCATTTAGCGGGGGCAGCACCTCCGTTTGTTGCCTGGCTGTCCCGATCAAAGTGCTCCCTGGAGCTCAGCCTAGCGAAGAAATTCCATTCAGTGGAGTGGACGACGTTTCCGTTACCGCCACGAAGCACATGTTCAGCCCTACCCCAACGATGACTTCCGGACCTCAGAACAAAGCCGATCCCAACGGATGGTTGAATCAGGTTTGGATCATGGTCCCGGCGGGCTCTGATGCGGCCGATCCTGAACAAGGGACCTTTGCGGACATCAGAATCCCAGCGATGGCACCTGGGGCGTGCTTCAAGATTATCCCGAAATCCGATCGGATCACCGTCACGCCTGATCAATTCGAGCCCGGTGCCTATCAGAATATCCAGTTGACTGCCACAGAGGGCGCGAGTCTGGATTCCGGTCTGAGTTTGGCCATAGGGCACACGCCAGGGCAGGGAGAGCAACCAACAACACCGATCAAAAGCGAAAATACTGTGATTGGGGTAAAGATCATGAAGAAACGTACCGTGAAGATCGCCCTTCACCCGATGGTGCTCAGAAAAGACTTGCAGGCGGATAATCCGCCCGAGTTTCTCTACGGCCTTACCAACGAAGATAAGCTGGCAACTAAAACCAAGCTGGAGACCCAATTGAACAATATCTATGGACCACAGACCAACACGTTCTTCGTGGTGCAAGTCTTGGATCCGACCTATGCGGACTACGACAGGATCCTGCCGGATAACAAGGGCAAGGGATACCTCTCGCCGTCAAATGCTGAAGAGTTAACTGCAGCAACTCCGGGCAAATTGTCACCCAATAATGGAGCAGACATCGACATCTGGGTATTGGGTGGCGTCACAATTTCAGATTCCGGACTGGACCCTGGAAACAGTGAATACATCGGCTTTCGATGGCCCAGTTCCCTGAAAGATTCGCGTGTCATTCTGAACGGGGACTTCGGGAACCTCCGAACCGAATCACTCGTTTCCCCTGAAGACGCAGAGCGGATTCTACTCAAAACAGCAGCGCATGAGATTGGACACGTCATAATTGGCCGTGGACATCCGGACCTTGTCGACACGATCGTCCCTACCTTCGGCCCTGCTCGGTTACAAGGAACGGACTTATCTCCGCGACTCATGCTTTCCACAGGAAACTCATCCTTACTCGGCACACTTCTCGTGAAAGCAGAGTGGGATGAGATCGAGGGCTGGTTGAAAGAAAATAAAATAGGAGAACCTTTAATTCCTGCGGAATGAAAAAATTATCAATAACTTTCTGTTTTCTTTTGATGGCCTTTAGGGCATTTTCAGACCTTCCTTTTGAAGAGGGCGGGGAAGAGCAATGGAAGTCAAGTATGAGGATAGGTTTTGATAAATTGAAATCCAAGACACCGGATGACCAAGAGGAGTATTTAATAGATCTTGTAAAGGCGCTGAATAGAAAATTCAAATCTGATCGAACGGATGACATAAGGCAAGAAGCCACGCAATTGTTAATTGCGATTCCAGGTCACGCTAAAAAATATCAAATTGCTCTAAATTCAGCGGAGAAAAAACTCAAAGAGAACAAGGACTATTTTGATGAATACATGAAAGCTCAAGATCGACTCACTGTTCTTGCCTACATGCCAAGCGCAGAATCTGTCGCTGTGTTGGGTGAGTTGGTGAATGACCCTGTCGGACGAGACGGAAAGTCAATTTTAGGAGGGCCTTTGAAGGATAGTGATTCGTGGTTTCCAGTCAATGCCAGTATCGCTGCGCAGTGCTTGGCGAATATTGGTATCGCCAACGGCCCCAAGACCTCTACTGAGATTTTTCAAACCGATTGGGAATCGGTTGATAAGTGGAAGGACTGGTGGGATGAGATAAAAAAAGGCCAGAGAACTTACCGCTTCGTTGGATCGTCCATCGAATACGGTCCAGATGGCCCGGTGCCTGCCAAGGAACTGCAGCGTCGTGAACGTGAACGTCAACGCGAGGCTGCTTCCGGTAATTATACTGCCAGCAACCAACAGGAGACTCAGAGGCCAATCGCAGAATCGAAAAGGAAATGGACTGCCATATTTGTTTCTTCATTCGCAGGGCTGTTGCTGCTGATTGCTAGCTGGAAGGTGCTTTCAAAACCTAATCGAGCGGACTAAACTCCTACAGGCGTCTAGCACTTGACTTGTTAAAGCCGAAAAAGATGAGATCGCTCGTTTACCAACAACTGATCTAACAAACGGCGTTGAGGTATCTTGCAAGCGAAACTCCTAAATGAAGAGGCGGGGCAATTCGCGAGAATGGGCGCCGCTCAGCTCGTCGGAGCGAATTTACACCCCGCCGCAAACTTTCGGGAGTGGTGCTCATTTTCGGGGGGAAACGTCGAATCAGGTCATTAGAGAAAATTAGTTTCCATTTGTGAAACTAAATTTAGTTGACGTTTAGTCAATTCATGGAAGTCTCGCACCAATGAGCGAGCAAGCGTCACAAATAGAAATTCCAGCGGAGATTTTCCCTGTGATTGGCCTGCCCGATGTCGGAACAAGGGTTTATCGAAGGGAGGGACTGGAGCATGAAGTTGGTGAGTGGTTCCAGGCATTGGATGCCTTCACCGGGCCGCTGGTTTCTCCGGGCGGTGTGGGAATGTTCGCCCCGGTCACCCGTGCGGCTGTCCACAAGCGCTTGAAGGAGGGCAGGCTTACTGCCTTCTGCTTCCACACGCTGGAAACGCGCACCGGATTCTTTGGGCGTAAACAAACAGTTAGAGGCACGCCTTACATCTATGTCCCCGTTTCAGAGTGCAAAGCTTGGGCCGAAGAACTGAAGGAGCGCATGCTGAGGCTTGGGCAGATTTCACAGGAGGAACTGGAGGGGGAGAAGCCAGATTGGTCGGATGACTTCTGGCAGTGGCATGAATCGAACAGACCGAAATAACGTGAAACCGAAAGAGCAACAAAACGAGCCGATGCAATTTGTTCGGAAGTCTGAGGCTGCGAAAATGCTGAGCGTCTCGACCCGCACGATTGAGCGCGAGGTGAGTTCCGGACGCCTGAAAAAGTACAAGGTGCGCACCTGCGTCTGCTTCCTATTGACGGATGTCTTGCGCCTTGGAGGCATCGAAAAATCGAACCTGATCCCGGCATGATCCATAGCGTTGAAAAGCGAAGAAAGCGGAAGAATGGAAAGCTGATCGAGACGCGCAACTACTACCTTCGGTATCGTATCGGCGACATGCTCAAGGACAGGTGGGTTTCGTTGCGCGTCACTGACAAAGGGGTGGCGCAATCAAACGCTGTGCAATTCATCAAGGATCTGGAGCGGGAAAACGCCGGACTCACTCCACCGAGAAAGCTGGTGGCGGCGGCGTCTCTCTCCCTCGCTGAGCTTCTAACAGAATACTCCGATGAGCTCAAAGCCCGTGGCCGTGACAGCAAATACGTGAAGGGCACCGGGAGGCGTCTTTTGCTCCTAGCTTCTGAGTGTCGCTGGAAAAAGCTGGGCGACGTGTCTGCGGATTCCTTCACGCTCTGGCGTCGGTATCAGCCGCACAAGGCAAAGACCTTGAACGACTATCGCAGCGACATTTCGAGCTTCCTCGACTGGCTTGTCAAACTGGAGCGCCTGGCATCCAATCCACTTTCAAAGGTCGAACGGGTCGCCGCCAAGGAGGGAGAGAAAGAAGAGGAGCGCCGCGCCTTTACCCACGAAGAGTTCCAACGCCTATGTGCGGTCAGTGGTCCGCGTGCTCTGATTTACCAGCTCACGCTTTTCACCGGCATGCGCCGCAATGAGGTTTTCCTGCTGATCTGGGGCGACGTTCGCACAGAGCGAAACGGCGACACGTTCTTGAAGTTGCGGAAAAGCACTACGAAAAACGCACAGATTGCACTTCAACCCGTTCCCCCATGGCTCGCTGATTTGCTCGAAAGGCACCGTCCTGAGGGTGTGAAGCTCTCGCGCAAGGTGTTTGCCTCCATTCCCCGGATGCCGCGCTTCAAGCGCGATCTGGAAGCAGCGAACATCCCTCAGATTGACGAGCGTGGTCACCTTGCGGTCTTCCACTCACTGCGCCACACTTTCGGCACCTGGCTGTGGGAGACCGGAGCGAATCCACGGGTTATTCAGGAACTCATGCGGCATGGTGACCTGCGGCTTACCTCACAGCGCTACACAGACACCGCTGGCCTCGCGATGAACGATGCCGTTGGCAGACTTCCAAGTTTCGATGCCGCTGGCGTAGGGTATACACAAATAAGCGCACAGATTTCTGACGAAACGGGTCATTCGCTGTCGCAAGCTGACGGAAACCCTAAGAGAAAAAGCACGTTACAAGCGACTGTAAATGAGGGCGTTAGTCGCGCTCTGTCGGGGCTTGTCGCGGTTGGGCAAATGGTGCGCGCTGCAGGGTTCGAACCTGCGACCCCATCGGTGTGAACGATGTGCTCTACCACTGAGCTAAGCGCGCCGGAAAGCGTGGGGCGGAAAATTGCCCGCCTGCGCGGGACTTGGCAAGCATTTCGCGCAGACGGAGGTTTAGAATTCCACGGTGTGGCCGAGTTTGGCGATTTCGATGCTGCCGGAATGGCGTTCGGTGAGGGCGACGCGGAGGGCTTCGGAATGGACGGGTTCGCCGTGGACGAGCCAGACCTTTTGCTTCGGTCCGGTGATGCGGTCGAACCAGCCAAGCAGCTCGGAATGGTCGGCATGGCCGGAAAAGGAATCGATGGCGTCGACATGGGCGCGCACGGTGTGGAGTTCACCGAAAATCGGCACCTGCTTCTCACCGTCGACGATGCGGCGTCCGAGGGTGTTGTCGGCGCAGTAGCCGACGAACATGACGGTGGTGTGTGGATCGCCGATGTTGTTCTTCAAATGGTGGACGATCCGGCCGGCCTCACACATGCCGGAGGCGGCGATGATGATGGCGTGGCCACGGAGGTCGTTGAGCTCCATCGAGGCGCGGACCGACCGGACCAGCGTGAGGTTCTCAAAGCCAAAGGGGTTTTCTTTTTGGAAGAGGGTTTCGTAGACGTCCTCATTGAAGCACTCCGGGTGCAGCCGGTAGATTTCGGTGGCACTGACGGCAAGCGGGCTGTCGACGAAGACCGGCATTTCCGGAATGCGGCCCTCGGTGAACAGGCGGTGAAGCACGTAGAGTAGCTGCTGGGTGCGCTCGACCGCGAAGGCTGGGATGAGGATTTTTCCGCCACGGCGGAGGGCCTCGTTGATGAGCCCGGCGAGCTGGTCGCCGGTGCCGGGAGCGGCATCGTGCTCGCGACCGCCGTAGGTGCTTTCCATGAGGACGAAGTCGACGTCCTTCACCGGCACGGGATCGCGCAGGATTTCATTTCCACCGCGCCCGATGTCGCCGGAGAAGAGGAAGCGCTTGGTTTTTCCGTCGGCCTTGTCCTCGATCTCCAGCAGAACCTGGGCACTGCCGAGGATGTGGCCGGCATCGATGAAGGTGACGGTCACGCCGTCTTCGACGAGCATCGGCCGATCGTAGCTGATGGTGACGAATTGGCGGAGGCAGAGCTCGGCGTCCTTTTGGGAATAGAGCGGCTCGGCGGCTGAGAGGCCCTGCTTGGCGCGGTAGCGGTTCACCCGGTCGATCTCGCTTTCCTGGATGTGGGCGGAGTCCGCGAGCATGATCTGGCAGAGATCGCGGGTGCCGTCGGTGGCGTAGATGTTTCCGGAAAAGCCCTTCTTGCAGAGGTTCGGCAGGTTTCCAGAGTGGTCGATGTGGGCGTGGGAAAGGATCACGCAGTCGATGGAGGCGGGATCGAAATGGGGAAAGCCGCAGTTGATGTCGTAGGCCAGCTTTCGGACGCCCTGATAGAGCCCGCAATCGAGGAGGATGCGCTTGCCGTTGACCTCCAGCAGATGCTGGGAACCGGTGGTGGTGCCTGCCGCACCGCAGAATTTGAGTTTCATGGATTTGTTAGAAACTCTAGCTCCGCATCCGGGAAATGGCGAATGATTTCGGGAAAGTGTCCCGGCTGTCCCAGTCGGATAATCATAAGTAAAGCCCGCTTCCGCGGAGGGCGGAGGCGGGCTTGGGTGAGAGCATGAAGGCCCGGCTGAGACAGCCGGGACACGTTCCTCAGCGGCCGGGATGACCCATGCGCTTGGTTGTCTTCTTAGCGGACGGTGATTCCTCGACGACTGCATTGCCCCTGACGGTTTTGACCGGGCCTGCGGCGGAGTAGTCGGAGGCCTTCTCATTGACCGGGACGATGCTGTCCGGAGGTGGGATCACGCTGGGGCCGTTGTTGAAGTTGTGGATGTCCGGAGAGAGCTTGTAGCGGCCATCCGCATCGCGTTGCAGAGAATCGAGAGATGAGTCATTTCCGACGATGGTCGGCTGGATGAAGATCACGAGTTCGGTGCGATCCTTTTCCTTGGTGGTCGTGGAGAACAGTTTTCCAAGACCCGGGATGCTGCTGAGGATCGGGATGCCGGAAACGCTGTCTTTCAAAGACGAGGTGATCAGGCCGCCAAGCACAACCGTCGCATTGTTGGGGACGGTGACGGTGGTGAGCAACTCGCGGGTGCCGATGATGGGGACCTCTCCGACGCCTGTCACGGTTTGGGTGCCAACGACATCATCGTTGAGGAGCGCGATCTGCAAGGTGATCTCGCGCTCGGAATTGACCAGCGGAATGACCTCAAGCTTCAGTACGACATCGCGGTATTCGATGTTGGTGCTCTGCCCGGTGGTGGATCCGCCGTTGTAGCTGTTGGTGGGCACCGCGATGCGCTGACCGGAGGAGATGACGCCGCGCTGGTTGTTGTTGGTGAAGATGCTCGGACGGGAAAGCACGGTGAAGTTACCGGTCGATTGCAGTGCCTGGAGGTAGATGTTGAACTGATCGCTGATCATTCCGTAGACGTTCAGACCACCCGATGCAGGGAATTTGCTAGGCGAGAGCAGAGAGGGAATGTCGATCAGCGGTGTCGTGCTGGCCGCAGTATTTCCACCGACCCACTGGCTGCCGCCTTTTTTGAGGGTCGCTGGATTCACAGAGCGGAGGAATTGGGCCCCATAGTTGAGATCATCGTTGAGACTGAGCTGGCCGAAGACTGTGGCGATCATGACCTGCTCCGCTTTCACGTCGATCTGATCGAGGAGCTTGTTGATGACTTCAAGACTGGCTGGGGTGCCTTGGGCCACCAGGGAGTTCGTCACGTTGTCGGCGACGAGTAGTGTGCGGCCCACGAGGCGGGAGGTCGGACCCGTGTCGGTGTTGGGGTCGGAAAGGGCATCGCCACCAGAGCCACCACCGCCGGAACCACCAGAACCGCTGGAGCCGCCGAAGGACGAGGAACTGCCGTTGGAGCCCTGGCTGTTGGAACTGCGGCTGCCACTGGAGGAGCCGCTGGTGCGGCTACCGCCGGTGCTGCCGGTGCTGCGGTTGCTGCCACCAAAGTTGGCACCTGTTGAGGAACCGGCACCACCTGCGCCTCCGCCGCTGGAACCGCTGCCGCTGCCGGTGAAGGCGCGGTTGAGGGCGTTTTCAGCGGTGTCGAGGAAGCTGGAAACCGAGATGTAGCGGAGTCTGCGACGAAGGGTGTTTTTCTGATCACTCTGGGTATCGAACTCGCGGACGAGGCCCTCGATGAAGAGCAGATCAATTGGACGGCCCATCGCAAAAATGCGGTTGGTGCGGGCGTCAGGAATGATCTGCGGGGGAGTTTCCTCAGCGGAGCCACCACTGCTGCCGTTGCGGGCGGTGCCCGTCATCCCGGCGACATTATTCGGGATATTGGCGACAGGAGCCCCATCCGTGCGCTGAATACCGGAGGTGCGTTGGGCCTGCTGCTGGGTGTTCAGCATCTGGTTGAGCGTCTCCGACAATTCGGTCGGGTCGGCAAACTGGACCTTGAAGAAGCGGGTCGCCACGTCGGACGACGGCTTGTCGATTTCATTCTTCAGATCGATCAGCTTGCGGATCAGTGAAGTCTTTTCAGTGATGATGATGGCCGAAGCATTGTTGACAGCGGCGAGCGAACCGTAGCTGCCAAACTGGCCGATGATGGAGGTAAACACGCGGACGGCCTCATCCGGCTTGAGGAACTTGAGGCTCATCACGTACATGATCACTCGATCGTCATCCGGAAGTTCGTCACTTTCGTTGAATTTTTGAATCCCTTCTCCTTTCGGTCCCGCACTTGCGGAAGAGAACATCAGCTTGTCGACATCCGGGGCAATGTCGCCCGCGGGCACGAAGACAAATCCTTCCAGCAGGGCTGCCATTTTGATCAGCTTGGCGGCCTCGGAGTAAGTGAGGGGATCGGCCGGGCTGGCTTCCTGGACGAAGGCGAATTCGGCGGCGGCAGCGGCAGCGGAAACGATCACGCGTCGGCCGGTGAAGGCGCGGTATTTTGCCGCGAGGTCGTTGCCGGTCATTTTTGGCTCAATGATCGACTCGATGATCTTGCGGTCCGCGAGCGGCACGTTGACCGGATTTCCAGCGGGAACGGCGGGAGCCGCACCGGGAACACCGGGAACACCGGGCATCACCGGCTTCACGACGGGAGTGGGAGTCGGCGGCACGGCAGACACACCGGGCGGAAGCGGTGCAGGAGCGGTGGGGGCCTGGCCGAAGGCGCTGCTTAGCGCGATCAGTGAAATCGGAAGGAGACGGCGGATGGCGTGCATTGGGAACGAAAGCGTGGACGGGAATGGAAAAAAGGGGAGGATGGGTGATCAGCGTGTCGGCGGGACTGGGACGACGCGTGGGCGGGGCGGACGATTGAATCCACCGCGGCTGTCACCATTTCCTTGGGTCTGATTGCTGGAACCACCGGCGGGTTGTGGCTGGGTGACCGGGACCGGGATCTGTGGCTGGACGGTAGGGGTCGGCGGGACCTGCGGCTGGCCGTTCTGCTCACGCGGATCACGACCGTGCCAAGGATTTCCGGGCTGGCCTGGCTGGCCTCCGGGTTGACCCGGTTGACCGGGCTGCTGCTTGGGCGGGGCAGCGACTTTGACGACGAGCAGTTTCTCATCGAAACCGACGGTGCCGGTCCTGCTGCCATTGCTGATGGTGACGGAGGTGCTCAGCGGCCCCTCCTTGCCGGGATGGACCTCGACGACCTTGAAGCCGAGCGTGTTTCCTGGAATCGAGACCCGCTCTTCAGGCTTCTTCTTGTTGAAGAGGGTGACGAGGTAGGTGCCCTCAAGGGGGGTCACGCCGCCGAGGGCGTAGTCTTCGAAGGGATTGACTGTAATTGGAGCCACCACGATCGGCTTGGTGGTGAATGGGGAATTGTCCACCAGACGATTGTAGCGGCTCGACATGACCGGAGCTGGTGCCGCCGCGGTGGCGAGCTGACAGAGCGAGGCGGCGATGAGTAGGTTTCTCGAAAGGTGCATGGCTTCAGTTGGTGGCGGGGAGGACACGCGGACGGGGTGGATGATTGCCTGCAGGCATCTGGATGTTCGGATTGGATGCCTGCGGCTTGGAGGTGGTCGGAGATTTCAAGACGAGCAGTTTCTCATCGAACCCCACAACACCCGTCTTGGTGCCATTGCCGATGACAACGGAAGTGCTGAGCGGGCCATCATTTCCCGGACGAACCTCCACAACCCTGAAGCCAAGGGAATTTCCGGGAATCGAAATCCTCTCTTCGGGCTTCTTCTTGTCGAAGAGAGACACGAGGTAGGAGCCTTCCAATGGGGTCACGCCGGCCAGGACATAGTCGGCAAAAACATCCACCGGGGGCGGATTCACAAAACGCACCTTACTGGTGAAAGGCGATTCCTTCACGAGGCGATCATACTGACCCGGCTTGATCGATTTCGGCTGGGAGGCCGCCGCAAGCTGGCAGAGTGAAAGGGTGATCAGTAGGTTTCTCGAAAGGTGCATGGCGGTCAGATGGTGGCGGGAGCTGGGACGAACCATTGTTCGATGATCAAGGTCGCATCGATTTTGGTATCATCCTCCTTATTCGGCATCAGGCGGAGAAAGGTGACGGCGCGGAAGTCGGTGGCGACCTGGAGCTTTCCGATCCAGCTGTAAAGCGCCTGCTCGGTGCCGCTGACGGTGAACTCGACTTTGGCGCGATGGTAGTAGGGGCCGGTCTTGTCGGTGGGCAGGAGTTTCTGGCCGCCGGTCTTGATGGTGAGTCCACCATTGCGGGCTTCGGACTCGGCGAGCTGCTGGAGCTTGCTCTGGACCAACTGGTCCTCGTCCGGTTGAGGCTCGTGGTCGGCCAGCCAGGTCATCTCATCCTCGACCTGATCGCGGCTGGAGAGGAACATTTCAGCGCGCTGCAGCTCGGTTTCGGCAGCTTGGCGATCCGCCTTGATCTTGGTTTTGTAGACGGAGAATCGGCTGATCGCGAACAGATTGAGCACAATGAACCCCGCGACGGCGAAGAAGAGCAGGAGGTTTTTTTCGCGGTTGGACATCTTTAGGAAAGCGGAGGAGCGGTCGGGAAAGGGGAGGGGAGCTGCGGATGGGAAGCGTTCGCTCGAATAATGAAACCCGTGTGGGCGGAAAATTGTCGGTTTACGGGCAAGAAATCACGGGTTGGACTCGAGCGAGCCGGGCGCATGGCCGACATAGATGAAATCCCATCCCTTGGGAGACTGGGTGGGTGGCGGGGTTTCCCACGTGTAGCCGACGAGCAGGTTGCTCTTGGTTAGGGCGAGGCTGAAGTCCTGGATCGGCTTTGGCTGCTGGGCCTCCCCCATGAGCTTGACCTCGCCGGCGTTCATTTCAGCGGACTTGAGCCGCAGGCCGGAGTTGGGAGGAATGGCGCTGGCAGCGCGGTAGAGGACCTCGACGGGAGACTTGGAGATATCGACTACAGGCCCGAGCTCGCTCCATTTCGCGATGTGGATGGTGTAAGCCTCGCCTTCCGGCGCGACTTCCTTGGCTTCGGCACGGAGTTTTGAAACCGCCTGCGAATCCTTCCATAACCCGTAGCCGAACCAGCCGGCGAGCCCGAGGTAGGCGATCGCCAGCGCGGCGATCGCGAGGACGATCTGCTGCTTCTTCTGCGCCGCGCGGCGGGCGGCGCGGACATCGGCCGGGAGCAGCCTGCTGCGGGGATCGGGAAGCACTGGCGCGGGTTTCGGCAGCACTTCCACACCGGCTCCGAAGGCCCCGACAAGGGCGGACGGCGGAGGATTCCCTGCCGCGTAGAGGATGACCTTGGACGGCTGACAATCGAGTCCCTGCAAGGAAAGCTGGATGAGCGAGAGGCGGATTTCCCGGACCAGGTTCTCGTCCGGAGTCGGCGAATTGATCGAAGTGGCCTGGCTGTACGCGAGCTTTCCATCGACGGAGAGGGCGAAGACCCAGCGGTTGAATTCTTTCCAGATGACCAGTGACTCACCACTGAACGGGATGGCACGGGCGGAAAGATCAAACTCTTTCGGCCCACGGGTCGGCAGCTCGCCGTCCACGGGGGCGCGCAGGATGACGGAAAGCAAGGCGGTGTTCTCGCCTTCCTGGGCGACGACGAACTGATCGGTGAGCTGGCCGGCCATCGGGTCCGGACGCAGGCCGAGGCGCTCGGCGTGGAGGGCGGAGAGCTCGGGATAAAGGGAGCTGTCAGCCGTGGAAACCCGCAGCGGCAGTGAGGTGGTCGCCTTGACCGGGAAAAGCAGGATCACCTCCCCAGCGGGCAGGCCCGTCAGATCGGCAGCACGAGGGATCTCGGTGGCGGAAATCAGGGTGAACCCCGTTTCGGCGGAACCGGACCAGATTTCCCAGCCTGCCTCACCAGGCACCAGCATCACGTTTTCGGTCTGTTTGCTCACGGAATGACTTCTTCGGATCGTTCAAGAATGGCCGGACGGCCGGTGCGGTTGCGGAGAGTAAGAATGATTTTACGCTTCGCGCCTTCGGCAGAGCCGGTGCTTTCGATGCGCACGGTGGTATCATTCACCGTGAAGCGCTGGAGAATGTCAGGGCGGGCGTTGGTGTCCACTCCCAACAAGGCGAGCACTTCATTGACGTTTTGAAACGGTGCGTCGTCCTCGGTGTCACGGATGCCATCCGGCCCACGGACCTGCTCGACGACCCCATCGGCGGTGTCGACAGAAACCTCGGCGGCGGCGGCGATGAGTTCGGCGGAGGCCTCATTGGCATCCAGAGCGCCGGTGCTCCAAATCGTGAACCAGTTCCGCCAATCGGGCTTCAGGGCCTCGATCTGATCCATGCCCCGGACGAGGCGGATCTCATCGAGGCTGTAAAACGGTCGATTGAAAGGCTGGTTTGTCCTGCCTTCCTTCTCGTACCACTCGGTTTCCGCGCCGTTGAGGGCGACCTCATCGTCCGCGTCGATCCAGTCGGACATGGCATCGGTGATGTCCTGGGCGGTATCGAGATCCACGCCCCAGCTTTCGAACATCGTGCGGAGCAAGGCCTTATCGTCGCGGAGAAGGATGGCGTTGAGGTTGAAGCGGGCCCCTTCGGAAAGGATTTTGACGTCGAAGCCCTCGCCGGACTCCTCATCGCCGCGCTTCAGGATTGGATCGCTGCGTTTCACGACTGGATTCGATGCGACCGCGACGCCCATCTCGGCGAGTTGCTTGGCGCGGAAGCCGTGGATCTTGGCGGAGGCCACATTCATGTCGAACGACACGACGCGGGTCGTCGCGAGCGCGGCAATGGCGAGGATCGCGATCAGCCAGATCACGGCGAGCAGGGCAGTGCCTTCAGGGGATTTCCGCGGGCAGGAGTTCATGATCAACGTCCTCCTCCGTTTCCACCACCGCCGCCGCGAGGAGGACCACCGCTGGGACCTCCTGGAGCTCCGCCGCCGCCTGGACGAGGACCGCCGCCGCCGTTTCCGCCGGGATTGAATCCACCACCGCCGCCGGGACGAGGGCCACCACCTGGACCTCCGTTGCCTCCGGGACCGACTGGATTGACCTCGATGCCACCATTGCCGCCACCGGGAGCTTGATTGCCCTGGCCTTGTTGGAGTTGGCGCATCATGACCTCGGGGTTCTGCTTCGGCGTGATCCAGAAGACCTGACGGATTTCCTGGCCCTCTGCTCCAAAGGCGACCTTCAGCTCAAGCTGCAGCGGCAGACGGCCTTGGATGTCCCAGTCATACTGCCATTCCATCGTGCGACCATCGAGCACACGCCATTCGAAATAGAGCACGTCCTCGAGCAGCACCACCTCGGCGAAGGGCTTGTTGTCGAGCTGCGAGGTGTTGGTGTTCTGGGCGTTGGAGTCCTCCAGCACCTCGTTCTCATAGTAGCGCAGGACGATGTCGAGGAAGCCATCACGACGCCTGACCGTGGAAATCTGGACCGCCTTGGCGATCTTTTCCTCGCCTCCCCAGGTGAACCCGAGCGGGACGTTCTGCATGGTCAGATCGGAGGTGATCTGGCCGCCGCCTTCATCGAATTTCAGGTCGAAGCGGGTGTTCCCCGGCATCGCGGAAAAGCGGTTGCCGAGGAGCTCGAAAAACGCCTGGTGCAGCATTTCCTCGTTCTGGGTCTTCACCACATTGGCACCGAGCATGAGCGAGGCGCGGGAGGTGCTGAAGACCATGCCGATGAGGATGGTCAGCAGCAGCATGGCCATCACGAGCTCCAGCAACGTGAAGCCACCGGACTGGGTCTTGATTGGTGGGTGGGTGTTCACGGTTGGTAAAGTCTGCCGTAGCGCCAGGTCTCCGCACTGCGTTCCCTCTGGGCTCCATCCTGGAACCAGCGGGCAGTGACGGTGATGCGATACATTTCCTGAAGTAGCTGGCCGTCCTCGTTCTCGAGTCCGTCCTTCATCATCTCAACCTTCGTCTCGATCTCCGTGTCGCGCTCGACAAGGATGTAAGACTTCGTGTCTTCCTCCAAAGTCGGAACGGAAAGCGCCTCATTGAGTGAACTTTCCAGCATTCGGGTGATCCGCATCTCACTCTGCGCGAGGTCCGCCGCCTGGGCCATGCGGTGGAAGGCCACAGCGAATGCCGTCGCCGCGATGCCGAAAATGGCGAGGGCGAAGATCACTTCGAGCAGCAGGAAACCCCGCCGCCCTCTGGAGGCGAGGGTCGTCATTTGATCTCCATGAAGCTGTCCCGCACGGCTGCGGTCAAGGGGTGGAAGTCGTTCTCCATCGTGCTGCCGTCATAGACGAGGCGAAGGGTGAGCGGCTCGCAGAGGCCGTTCGGGTCAAAGCGCCAGACCTGAGAATGTTTCTCCTCCGGTTCCACGAACTCCTCGCTGGCCCAGCGGCGGACGCTGAGGGCCATGCCTTCCTTGAGGGTGATCTCCTTGTGGATCGGTGCATTGGCCTGGGTGCTGGACTCTTCTCTTTCCTCGGAGGGCGAGCCGGTGCTGGTGGTCTCGATGATTCCGGTGATCTCCGCGAGGGGCAGGAGCAGGACTTTTCCGGGGACGAACTGGACGGCGTAGGGCTTCTGCTGGAGGAGGGAAATGGTGCGGGCCTGCTTGGCGAAGACCTCGATTTCCGTGGAAACGCGGCGCAATTCGCTCTCGGAGGAGTGGTAGATCATCAGACCCACCGCTCCACCCATGACCATCGCGGCGATGGCCAGCACCAGGACGATCTCGATCAGCGAGAAGCCGCCACGTGCGCGATCAGTCGTCCTGGCTGCTGAGATCATCCTCGTTTCCTTCGATGCCGTCGGGGCCCTTGCTGATGATTTCCGGCTCGGTTGCGTTCTTGCGACCTGGGAACTTGTAGCCGTATGGATTTTTCCAGGGATCCAGCGACTCGGTCTTCATGATCTGGCTCCAGCGGGCGGGCTTCGGCGCGCTGCTGGGCTTGTCCACGAGAGCCTTCAGTCCTTGGCCGGTCGTCGGGTAGTTGCCGGCGTTCAGCTTGTACATGTCGAGAGCGTTCTGGATCGACTTGAAGTCGGCATTCGTCTGGCTCAGTTTCGCCGAGGTGGAAATGCCGCGCATGGCGAAGATCGCACCGCCGAGGATCATGGCGATGATCCCGAGCACGATGACCATTTCGAGGAGGGTGAAACCGCTGTTGCGACGGCGGATCTGAGGATTGCGGGTGGTTTTCATTCGTTTGGAAAGTGTGGTGGCAGGTGCTGCGCTGCGACAGCCTGTCAGTGTTAAAAACTCCACGCGACGGAAAAGTTGCCTGTAAAAGATCGTCGTCGCTGCTCATTTCAGGGGAAATCCTTGCCAGCAGGCCCGGTTTTTCCCACCCCTAGGCCCAACATTCCTATGAACAAGGTCCTCCTCATCGGCGCCGGCGGCGTCGGCAGCGTCGTCGCCCACAAATGTGCCATGGTTCCCTCCGTCTTCGGGGAAATCACCCTCGCCTCCCGCACCA
Organism: Luteolibacter sp.; assembly: GCA_031411755.1. Taxonomy (GTDB): domain Bacteria; phylum Verrucomicrobiota; class Verrucomicrobiia; order Verrucomicrobiales; family Akkermansiaceae; genus Luteolibacter. Next base: position 19,010 of record JANOBS010000433.1, read on the forward strand.
AGTCGAAGTGCGACGCCATCGCCGCCGAGGTAAAGCTCCGCACCGGCCGCGACATCGCCACCGCTCAGGTCGATGCCGACGACCCGGTCCAGACCGCAGAGCTGATCCGGAAAACTGGCGCCACCCTCGTCATCAACGTCGCCCTGCCTTACCAGGACCTCACCCTCATGGACGCCTGCATTCGTGCCGGGGTCGACTACCTCGACACCGCGAACTACGAGCCGAAGGACGTCGCCAAGTTCGAATACTCCTGGCAATGGGCGCTCCAGGACCAGTGGCTGTCCGCCGGTCGCTCCGCCCTGCTCGGCTCCGGTTTCGACCCCGGCGTGACCAACGTCTTCACCGCCTGGGCGCTCAAGCATCACTTCGACGAGATCCATACCCTCGACATCATCGACGTCAACGGCGGCAACCACGGCAAGGCCTTCGCCACCAATTTCAACCCGGAGATCAACATCCGCGAGGTCACCGCCGAGTGCCGGCACTGGGAAAACGGCACCTTCGTCGAAACCGCGCCGATGTCGAAGCACCAGGGCTTCACCTGCCCGCAGGAAGTCGGCACCTTCGAAATCTACCGCATGTATCACGAGGAGCTTGAATCCCTCGTGAAGCACATCCCCACGATCAAGCGCGCCCAGTTCTGGATGTCGTTCTCGCCGAACTACCTCAAGCACCTCGAAGTGCTCCAGAACGTCGGCATGACCCGGATCGACCCCGTCGTTTACAACGGAGTCGAAATCATCCCGCTGCAGTTCCTCAAGGCCGTCCTCCCCGACCCCGGCGACCTTGGCAAGTCCACCAAGGGCAAGACCTGCATCGGCAACGTCATCACCGGCATCAAGAACGGCCAGCCGAAGGCAATCTACATCTACAACATCTGCGACCACGAGGCCTGCTTCGCGGAAGTCGGCTCGCAGGCTATTTCCTACACCACCGGCGTCCCCGCCATGATCGGCGCGAAGATGATGCTGGAAGGAAAATGGCGGAAGCCCGGCATCTGGAACATGGAGCAATACGATCCCGATCCCTTCATGGCCGACCTGAACGAACATGGATTGCCCTGGCAGTTCATCGAGCTGACGCCCGAGCAGGCGGCGGCCTTCCAGGTGGCTTGAGAGGAAGAGGTGTTAACCACAAAGGGCACAGAGAACACAGAGGATCAGGGCTTTACTCTTGGGGCTCTGATGATAGCTTGCAGCATGATCCAGAAGGGTTATCGACCTTCCATCCACAGGCTCCAGGAGGAGTTTTCCCGGAGGATCGCGTTGAATCGCTTCAAGGCAAAGGTCGGCCAAAAGAAGCCTTCCAACATCACCGACAACAGCGAGCCCTGGGTCAGGAATCCGAACTCCGTCGGCGACTATCTGGAGATCTCACGCAGGGTCGCGGAAAGTGAACGTCTATGGCAATCCCGGTTCAAGACTTCATCGACCACCTGACGAAAGACTACCGGGTCATCGTCATCGGAGGCTTGGCCGTCATTGCACATGGTCGCAGCCGCCAGACCATGGACGCCGACATCTGGCTTGAACCGCTCTCGTCTCCTGCCGAGTGGGCCGATGCCATCGAAAAGGTCTGCATGCAATTCAAGGGCGTCCGAATCCATCGACTGCCGGGATGGATCGAGGTTTCAGGAACTGATGTCGCCGGGGCTGCTGAAGACACTGGGATGATCCGGATTCTCGGACTCGACTGCCCACTGGATATCTTCAGACGACCTAACGAATTCGACGAAGACTCGTTCGACGCCGTCGCAGAAAGAGCGTCGAAGGCAGGCGACGGAACCTTGCTTCCCTCTCCACTCGACCTCATCCAAAGCAAGCTCGATACCGGCCGAAGCCAAGATCAAGAGGACATCAGTCATCTGGAATCCATCATTCGGGCCGACTACAAAAAGCGACTACCCACAGCCTCGTTCGAGGAGGCGTCTGAATTGCTTGAGCGTTACTCCGAATGGCAGATCCTTCAGTCCGCCCTCGAGAATCCTTCCGAGTCCGTGAGGGAATTGGCACTTCAGCATCTCCATGAATTTGCGGAAGCTGGCGACCCTTTCTCAAAAGCGATCCTGGAAGGCCGAGAAACTCCGTGAAGACGTCCGGATACTTCACACCAGTTCGTATCGTCTTTTGGGTGATCATGCTGCCAATTCCGTTGCTTGTGATCTACTCCTTGTGCAACGAGCTTCTGAATCCTAATCACGGCAGTGATCGGGCGGGCTGCGTCATGCAGCAGCGTAACATCCAGCAGGCAGTGCGATCGTATGCGAACATGAACTCCCTCAAAATCGGAGACCCGATCGAATGGTCGAAGATTATCGGGCCCGGGCTCTTTCTGGAAAAAGCGCCGTCATGTCCTGTTCATGGCTCAGGTGCGTATTCGCTCCCTTCGACGATTCCGCTCGACGGCGTTGTGGTCATCACCTGTAAAGATCCAATTCACGTTGCACTGGTTCAGGGAAGTTGGGAGAGCTACTTCAGCGCAGACAGGGTGATATTTCTGCTCGTTGTTTCAGGGCTGATCTTGTTCATGACCATCTTACCGATCCGCATGGCTCGTAGACCTTCTGCGAAGCTCAAGGC
>JANOBS010000434.1:0-15067 GCA_031411755.1 Luteolibacter sp.
GATGGCCTGCTTGAAATTGCCGAGCGTGATGGCACGTTGAAGAACCGAGTCCGCCGCCCAGAAGCTGTAGCTGCGGGGAGCGCCGCCCTTGCGGAACCAGAAGGCGGCGTAGTCATCAAGGTAACGCGGATCGCGGATCCAGCGCCCTTCGCGGAAGTGGTGCCCGGCGGGGCAGGAAATGGTGTTGTGTTTGCCACTCCAAGAAACCTGCGGAAGAAACTCCGTGATCACAAAACCGTCGGCGGTTTCCTTGATGTGCTTGCGGAACGTCCACCAGCGGAAGTGATAGATTTCTTCGATCTCCTTGTCGGGGCAGTCGAAGAGCGGGACATTCGCTGCCATCCAGTCGGCCGCTGCTTCATTGGAAATGGCCTGGCCGAAATGGGTGTGGTCGAGGCGGTTGAATGTTTCCACATCGCGGCGCATGGCGTCCGGACTCAGGATGGCGGGTGCGCCTGCAAGCAGGGGCGTGGCCAAGGCCCATACCAGCCAGATGAATGAGAACGCCCGGAGTGGATTCATTTCGCCGCTTTCATCATCTCAATGTTCGCCTCGGCGAAGTGCTTGCCCATCAGTGCGAAGGTTTTGGCGCAGCCGAGATAGTGGTAACCGGCATTCGAAGCGCCGCGTTTCCACAAGGCAAGTTCGGCAGGGGTGAAGAGGTCGGCTTCAAATTTCCTGAGGGTTTCCTTCTTTTGCTCCGGGGTCATTTTCCCGTCGGCGTTGGCATGGTCCTTGTGATTCGAATCGAGAAAGTAACTCATCTGGCTGATCTGTGCGCGCTTCGCATCAATGGCACCCAGCTCATCCGACCAGAATGGCGCGGTCTGCACAGCGACGACGTTGCCCTTGAACTCGGGCATGTCCGCAGGTGCGGCCATGGCATTCCGGAATGCCACCATGCTGGAGGATTGATCCTTGAGTCCACCGACACCCATGACGCCGATGACAAAGGGCATTTTCGGCGCGCTCAGGTCCTTGCGGACATCGCGGATGAATTGCGCGAGCAAGTCCGAATACATGGCGTAGCGATCCGGCTTGTTATCGTTTGGATAGACTTGGCCATCGACCATGTCGTTGAAGCCTTGGAGCCACGCGAATCCGGCGATTTCGTAACCCTGCGTGGGATCATAGTCCGGCATGACTTGTTTCGGATCAGCGAGGACCTTTTTCACATGCTCGGTCATCAGGCGGTAATAGACCCCGGTGGCTGCGACCTTTTCGGCGTTCCATTTCGGCCGATCCTCGGCCTTGGGAATTCCGTGGGCTCCCTGCGGATGCTTGTCCCAAAGTTCCTGGGTTTCCTTTGGCATCACGTAGGGTCCGGCGCTGGGTGGGCGGAAATCGGTGTGCAGGCTCTTGCCGCCCCACGCTGCCTTGATGATGAGCACCGGTTCATCGAAGGCCTTGTCCATCACCAGGCCAAAGGTGAACTCCGGGCCGATCTTGTCGCTGGGCTTGGTCGGATCAGCCCCCCACATCGAGCCGTAGCCTGCGGTGAGCTTGCCGTTGAGGGTGAAATTTTTCTCACCGGCCCCCGTGAGATAGGAAATCGACACGCCTTCGCAAGTGGCGGGCTTGCCATCGGATCCGCGCATCATTTTGAGCAACGGCGCGGTGGCTGGGTCGTCGCCGATGTAGTCAAAGGTGCTGATGCTCGCCGGACCTTCCATGTTCGATTGGCCGGCGAGGATGAAGACTTTGAGTGGCTTGGCGGCAGCGCACGATAAGGCGAGAAGCGCGGTTGTTAGAATCGCGGTGATGTGTTTCATGATGTCCTGCTACTTTGATAAACCGTCTGCCCTTTCTTCATGATGGATTGTAAGCTTCGACTCCAGCATCGGGATCCCCGGCAGTGAAAATTCCGGAAACGGCGCGCCAGGATGGAACCCGTGCACCATGGATGAGGTCCATGCATTTTGGAAGACGCCCCACAGGCAGATCATGGAACCACGACTTTGAGGCGAACAAAGACTTTGTTCCCCGGATTGGCGAGGGTGACTTTCACGTGGTCTGTCGGGCTGCCGGGCGTGATTGTTACGATGCCGGAACTGGCCGCAGGAATGGCGACCGATGTCCAACCGGTTAGATTGTCGCCATATTCCACAGTCTGGGTGGTAGCTGGGGGAAGCGACAGATCACTGCGATCGTATTCGAATGACCAGACTCCACCGATGGATTGAGTGAGTTCGGGCAGGATTTCCTGTCCGGACATCATCGGTGCGCCGGCAAGCGTGAATTCCAACAGATTGACGATGCCATCGCGGTCGGGGTCATCGTTCGGCCCGGTGTTGACGCCGGCGCTCAGTCCTTGCGCCGTGTTGGCGGCCCATGATTCATAGGGGGTGAGCGTGGCGATGGGCACGTCGGCGAAAGTGAGCGCGGCGATGCCGTTGTTGGTGCCAACCAGGAGGTTCGCCTGCTGCCACGAAACGAGTCCTTTGAGGTAGGTGATTGCGACGGCTGAAGAGGCTCCGGAAACCTGCAGTTTGATCGTGTTGCCGTTGGCGCTGCCGGATGTCACGCTGCCGGAGGTGGCACCGGCATTGTTCGCAAGGAACAGCATCGTCGGCGCACCCGGATTCCAAGCAACGTTCTGGTCGAACACGAGGGCGATCTCGCTTTTCGCCGGGGTGGTGAAATAAGCCTGCTGGAGGTTCGGTGCCGTCTTCGGAGTCGAGGGCTCAACGCCGTAGGCATCCTGTTCGACCAAGGGGCCGATCCGGTCCGAGAACACCTGATAGCCGGCCGGTTCGTAGTGGCAGCTTGATCCCGGCACGAAGCCGTGCGTGCTCATCATCTTCATGTTGGAATAAAGACGTGGCAGCGTCCGCTGGACTTCGCGCAGTTGGTCGTTGCGCGAGGTGTCTCCGCAGGCGCCCGGCCAGATCTGGAAGAAGTAGTAGTTGCGGAGGTTCGGGAAGTCTTGTTTCCAAGCCGCGGAAATATCCACGAAGTATTGCTGATAGAATTTGTAGTCGTAGTCACCGTCCGGTCCTCCGGATCCCTGGTCCTGCTCTCCCTGGTGCCAAAGCAAGCCGCGAATACCGTGGCTGAGCTTGGCGCCGACCACCCGGTTGTAGAGGTTGGCGTAGATCGAATACAGGGTGCCGGCGGTACCGTGGCCCGCAGGGTTCGGCCGGTGTTGGTCGATCCGCGTGCCACCCACGGCTCCATTGATGATGCAGATCGGCATGTTGTTGTTGGCCACCAGGCGGTTCGCCAGATACCATCCCCAAAGACCGAGTTGCAGGTCATTGCCCTTGCTGATCGCGTAACCCCAGCCGGAGGTGAGGCCGTAGGTGCGAACCCATTTGTTGGTGGTGGTCGTGTCGTTGGGCGCTGAGTTGTCGGTGGCGAGGGCGTTCGATTGTCCTTCGATGATGAAGGCATCGCCACAGACGAGGTCGGTGACGGTGGCGACATTGGTATCCACGCCGCTAGTGGTGGTGCCGTAAACGACGCGGTAAGTGTTAAGGCCCGCAGTGAGGGGAGCGGTGAATGCGTAGGCCCCGCCGACGAGAACTTGGCGTTGGGTGGTTTCAAGGGTTTCGGAACCGCCATTGGGTGTTTTGTAAACTTTGAGGAATACGGTGTCGGGCGTGCCGGTTTGGGTGCCGTTGTAGAAGATCGTGCCGAGTCCGGTGCTGGGATCACGCGCGAAGAACTGGCCGTTCACCGGCTTCTCGTTGGCATCGGGCGTGCGTTGAACCCACGCGTCGCTGACCGGCTCCTGAACTGTGATGACGACGCTGTTAGTGACGGGTGCTCCGCCGTTGTCGATGGTTAGAGTGACGGTCATCGGTCCGCTGCCCTGGGAACGGGTGAGGGTGAGTGTGCCGTTGGTGGCCTGCTTGATCACGGCCACGCCGCTGACCGACCATTTGTAACTGAGGGTGCCAAAGCCGGCCGACTGCATCGCGGCGAGGTTGGAGATGTTGGCGGTGACGGTCATCGTCTGACGGCCGTCCCACTGAGTCGTCGATGGGACGAGGGTGAACACGGGGTCCGGCACGGTGTCGAGCACGGTGAGCGGCACGTCGATGGTCTGGGTGCCTGCGGCGAAGACGGCCTTGAATTGGATGACGGCCGAATCGTTTCCGGTGATGCGCGGAGCGTTGTAGGTATAGGAGAGCTGGTCGGTGGCGAGCAGGGTTTCCTGAGCGCCTTTCTTGTAGATCCAATAGACCTTCTGCGCCCCGCCGGCTTGGGCGGTCAGGGTGGTGCTGGTGCCTTCGTTCATCGTCACCGAGGTGGGCGAGACGGAGAAGTTCGAGCCTGACTGCACGATGCTGCCGACGAGGGTTTGCAGCGGCTTTTGGTTTTCGTATTCGAGCTTCACCCAATCGGCGGAGCGGACGACGTTGGAAATGCGTGCCTCATCCATGTCGCCGACGAAGTTGAAGCCGTCCGTCGGCACAAAGCCGCCGATGTCAAAGCGGGAGGATGTGGGGATGTTCATGGTGCCGCCGTTGTTCGATGCATCGAGCACGCCGTTGACGTAAAGCCTGGTGCCGGTGGATTGATATGTGTGAACGATGTAGGCCCACTCGGAAGTCGGAACGGTGGCGGTCCCGGTAATGCCTGCTCCGCCGAAGTAGCAATCCAGGCTAATGCGCGGCGGGGCGGCGGCATACATGACTACCTTTGCCTGTGATGATTGGTTTCCCCATCCGAGCACGGCTTTGCCAAAGGTCGAGGCGCGGATCCAGACTCCGGTAGAAAACGGCCCGTTGCCGGTAGGCAAGCCGGTGATGGCGGTGCCGCACTGAACGCCTTGGCCTGCGGCGAAACTGCGAGCCCTGCCGATGAGGCCGTTGGTGGCGGTGGTGCCGGAGTTGGTCGGCGTGGTTGTTCCGATCACGTCTGCCAGAGTGTCGCCCATGTGATGAACGCTGGCGTAGCCGTTGGTGGAGTTGAAGACGCTGGAGCCGCTGGATGCGGTTGCCACGCCGCTCTTGCCCCAATACATGACGATTTCCTGCGTCGAGTTGCCCGTGATGGTGGGAATTTTCACCCACACGGTGGCTTTGCTACCTGCCTGGTCCCACTGCTCGATCTGATAGGGAAGCGCGGCACCGGCGGCGGTGGTGAAGCGGAGGTCGCGGCCGTCGCTCTGCGCCTGGGCGAAATTGAAGTTGTTAGAGTTGAAACGGACGAGCAGCGGGAAGTCGTTTACCGATCCGGTGACATTCGCACCGGCGGGAGTGGTGTTGATGAACAGTGATCCGGAGTAGGCCCATGCGGCGAAGGTCTGGACGGAAACGGTGTAGTCCTTGAAGGTGGTGCCGTTTTCCGCGGTGACCCGATAGACGACCGGATTGCTGAAGTTCTGCGTGCTGCCGGACGCGGGGTTGATGCTCGCGTTGGCGGAGAGGGTGAAGGTGGGTGCCAGCGACGTCACGGACTGGCTCGGCGGAACAGTCAGCACGACGGTGCCTGCGGTTTCATCAATCGCCGCGAAACCGAGCGCGCCGAAGTTGCAGGTCTGCATGACGCACGCCGAGCTGGCCGGCGTGACGCTGACGGTGACGGCGTAGCTGTTGACCGTGGCGCCGTCGGTGACGGTGTAGGTGGCGGGGTTTGCGGCGGCGAAGGTTGGCGAGGGAGGCGAAGCGCTGGTCTGATTGCAGGTGCCGGAGGTCAGTGTGAAGGTGGGCGAGAGAGTGGCCAGACCTGAGACACCCCATGGCGTGTATGGCACGGTGAGGGCGATGGTTTTGTTGGTCTGGTTGATCACGCCAGTGGAACCGGGGATGTTGAAGGAGGTGATGATCGCGTTCGAACTCAGGCTGAGCACGCCGGTGGATTTGTTGAAGGTCCAGGTTTGCCCGGCGGAGGTCTTGGTATACACATTGCCGACGGGACCGGTGAAACCCGTTAGCCCGAAGGTGGCGCCGAAGGATTTGGTGGTGGTGTCAACCAGGGTCCACGTGCCGCTGGTCACGGTGACGGCTGAGGTACTGAGGTTGAAGGTGCCGTTGAGGGTGGCGGTTCCCGCGCCGGTGATCTTGTTGGTGGTGGTGTCGGTGACGACGAAGCTCATGGATCCGGCATCGGCAAGCAGCAAGGTTCCGGCAGTTACGGTGGTTGTGCCGGTGTAGGTGTTGGCGTTGGTAAGCGTCAGCGTGCCGCTGCCCCCCTTGTTAAGCGAGCCTGTGCCGGAGATGACACCCCGCAAGATCTGGTTCGCGGAAGTGAGGAAGGCCAGCGTGGTCAAGCCGCCGGTACCGTTAGAGATGGATATGTTTCCCGAGTAATCACCGCCAGCGCCTAGGAAGCCGTTTCCGACGGTTGCAGTATTGGACGGTCCGGTATACCTTTCGCCGCCAATAGTCAGCCATGCACCGGGATAGGTGCTTCCCCCATTCATGCCCTTGCTATTGGTCACGGTCAGGTTGCCCGTGAAGGTGTTCTGTCCTTTGAGGTTCACAAAAGAGTTCTGAGAGATACCGGAAGTGCCTGCAAAATCCACACTCACTCCCAAGGTGCCGGCACTGCCGTCTGCTATGTTTCCAGTGAAAAGGATGTTTTGACGATCGCCACCGGAGACATTGGCCCCCTCCGTGATCGAAAGGGTTTGAGAGACACCGGCTTGTCCGGTGATGTTGTTGTTGATGGCAAACTTCTGGTCATTTCCGTCAGCACCGCCAAACTTGAGGTTGGCGGTGCCAGCACCGCCGCTCAAGGTGATCGGCCCCGAAATAGAGAATCCGGATGTGTTTTGGGCTGCTTTGAGGGCCGGATTCAAAAAAAGCGTCGCACCTTGGTTGAGTGTGATGCCACCAGCCCCCCACACCGCGCTACCTCCGGCGGTTCCGGCCTTGACTTCCACGGTTCCCGCGTTGATCGCGGTGGTTCCGCTGAAGGTATTGATGCTGTTGAACTGCAGAGTGCCGGCGCCGGATTTGGTGAGCGAACTGGCCGACGTGTTGTTTTGAACGATCGGATTCACCACCAGGGTTCCGCTGTTCACGCGAATCACCAGTTCGCCGCCCGCGGTGGCGGACTGAAGAAAGCCGACGGTTGAGATCGTGCTGCCGGTCGAAATGATGCCATTCACACTGACGATTTGAGACGTGTTGGTCAGGGTCAAACCTTGACCCGCCATGTTAAGCGTGTTCAGCGAGACTGTGTTCTGATTCGTAACAGCTCCACTGAGCTTGACGTCGGCAGAGGCTCCAGTGGTGACCGTAAAACCAGATGTGCTTGCGCCTTGAAGAGCGGAAGCATTCGTGTCGGCACCATAAGTCACCGCCCGGAAATAGCCGTTGGTCATATCGTAACGGGCGTATTCGGTGCCACCGAAAAAGAAGCCTGGATTGTTCAAGCCGCTGTTGCCAACCGGCGCGTTGGTGGTGGTGGTGAGTTTAATCTTGTTCTGGCTGGCGGTGGCGTTGGTGGCCAGGGTGAAGTTGACGGAGGCACCGACCGGCCGGGCGGCGAGCGAATCGAAAGTAAGGATGGAATTTTGGGAAGCGATCCCCGTCGAAGTGACCGTGGCATCGCCCGCGCTGAGGGTGAGCGCCCCCATGCCCTGGGTGCTGCCGGCAGCTTCTCTTACATTGAAAGTCCCGGTGCCGGAGAAGGTGAGTGCCGTTCCTGTCGTGCCATTGAGGCTACCCGTCGCTACGTCTCCAATCTGCAAGGTGCCGCCCCTGATGGCCGTGATGCCGGTGTAAATGTTCGCGCCGGTAAGGGTCAGCGTGCCAGCTCCGTCCTTGGTAAGGCCGCGAGCCCCCCCGGTTTCACTGATGATTCCGCTAATCGTGAGGTTGTGCTGGACGGAGGATGAGAGCGGATTCGTGGCGATGGTCCGGTTGCTGTCGAGAATCATCGCGAGGCTGATCGTGTCCGTGATCGTCGAGCCCGTGGTGTTTGCGGTAGTGGTGATGTCGCCGCCGAGGGTGATCCTGGCACCTGAGAGGGTGAAGGCATTCGTTTGGCCGGAAGCGCCGTTGTTGGTGAGGTTGATCCCGCCGATAATGGTGTCAGCCGTGAGATTGTTGACCGCTCCATTCCGGGTGTTGCCGGTGAAGGTGATGGCATTGGTGAAGGTGGGAAGAACATCACCATCCCAGTTGGCAGTGGTGCTCCAGTTGTTGTCGCCACCGCTGCCGTCCCAGATCTGGCCGGCGTGGACGGATGGGGAAGCGAGCATCGCAGCGGCGGCGCAGGCAAGCGGCAAAGCGAGACGGAAAGTGGATCTTATCTTCATTATTGTTCGTTTATTGGCGCTAATGGAGAACTTCCCGAATCTGACCATAGTGGTTAATAAGGTTGGCCAACGCGAAAGGCCATTCAAGTGGATTCTATTCGACAGCCTGACCCCGATGGGGTCATTGCATGCCGGTGAGCCAAGGTTTTTCAACTGTCGCCGAACAGGTGGCGCAGGCGCTGAGGGAGGGATTGCACCAAGGGCGCTGGCAAGGAACCATGCCGGGCCGCAACCGATTGGCGGCGGAGCTCGGGGTCAACCACAAGACCGCGAAGGCAGCTCTGGGAATTCTGGAGCGGGAGGGCTTGCTGGTAGCGCACGGCCCGGGTCGGAAACGGAGCATCCTCCGGGACGTTCCTGCGCTGCCAGTGGCGCGGCGCGTCTTGGTTCTGGTCTACGAAAAAAGCGACCTGCAAACCGGTTATCTGGTGAATATCATCCACCGCTTGCAGGCAGCAGGACATTGGGCGGGTTTCGCCACCAAGACTCTGGAAGACCTGGGCATGGACGAGAACCGGGTCGCCCGCTTCGTCGCGAAAACGGAGGCTGATGCCTGGGTGGTGGTGGCCGGATCCAGGGAGATTCTGGAGTGGTTCGCCACCCAAGCGCTGCCTGCGTTCGCTCTTTTCGGGCGCGCATCCCGGATTTCCATCGCCAGCGCCGCCCCGGAAAAAACGAACGCGCTGCTGGAGCTGGTCGATCGGCTTGTCGGCTTGGGCCACACGCGCATCGTGATGTTGACGCGGGAAGACCGGAGAAAGCCGACTCTCGGGACGATCGAACTGAAGTATCTGGCCTGCCTCGAGGCCCATGGCATCCGCACCGGGCCCTACAACCTGCCTGACTGGGGAAACGATCCGACCGCGCTCGGGCAAAGCCTGGATTCGCTGTTCCGCCACACGCCACCGACCGCCCTGATTGTTGGCGACACTCAGATTTTTCCGGCCGTGGTCCAGCATCTCGCCCGAATGGGACTCTCCGCCCCGCAAAACGTTTCGCTGGCCTGCACCGATTCCGCTTCATACTTTGAGTGGCATCGCCCCCATGTCACCCACATCACGTGGAACCGCAGTGCGGTGGTCAACCGCGTCGTCAACTGGGCGAACCAGATGAGTCGCGGAAAGAATGAACGTCGTCGCACCCAGATCCGTGCAACTCTCGTTTCCGGCGGGACGATCGGGCCGGTGCCGCAGATCTAGACCGCGCATTTCAGAGGGCACATTTTCCTCAGTGCGGTAGCGGCTTTTTCTGGAATTCCTCGTCGCGCAGCTTGCGGAGATATTCGAGATACTTGCGCTGGGCGTCCGCGTTCGGATCGACTGCTCCTTCCTGGCCGTACTTTTTCCAAGGACCGTAGGGCACCTGACCGGACTCGACAAACCGCCAGTGGACTTTTTGACCGGAGGCGACCGCGAGGTAGTCACGGACGGCAGGGGAGATGTCGATTCCGGCGGCCTGGTTTGACTGGTTTTTCGGCGGCTTGTTTCCGAACACGTATTCCCAATCATCGGTCACCCAGGGACCGCAGTCTTCCCATTGGGCATAGCAGCTCCGGCCGTTACAGAAAATCTGGAGCCAGCGGCCCTTGCAGACGGTTTTTCCGGGCTCGGGTTTGATCCGGCTGAACCAAGGGATGACGCGCGCAGCCTCAGGCTTGTGGGCCCCATAGCCCTGCACGTCGTTGTAGGGTAGAGCGATGTAAAAGGGGTTGAGCTTCGGTGAAAATGACTTCGGGCGGAAGTCGCCACCCCGGAAATCCGCGATCCGGCATTCGGGTGTCGGATCGTCGAAGCCTCCGAAATTGCTGGTCCAAGACTGGTCCCATGAGGACTTGTAATTGGGCGTGGGATTACGGTCCGTTGGGGACTCGCCAATCCAGAAGACGGTGCAGGTCACATTCGTCCGCCAAGGATAAAGGACGCGTGAGGCCGGATCGACCGGGCGGGTGGGGGCCGTGGGACGGTTGCTCGTCGGGATCACCACCCGAGGTGTCCCGGTCGCACCGTCAGTGCTCTGCGCGGAGACAGGCACTGTCGCGAGCAGCAACAGCGGCAAAATCCCGGCTGGAATGGAAAACGGCGTGGACATGCGGCAGGATCACCCATCCAACAGTCCGAAAGGATGATGCCGAATGGTGGCACCATTCTCCGGATTTGACGCCACGGCGCAAGAAAAACGTAAGGCTGGGAAATACCTCCTCAGGACGAGTCGGTTCTCCGCAGTGATCAGCGCCGCCGACGCAACAGGGCCAATGCGGAGAGTCCAACAAGGGTCAGCGATCCGGGTTCGGGCACCATTCCCCAAGTGACCACGTCCTGACGGCTTTGATTCGTCAGGTAAGTCAGCGTCACCGGTGTGTAGGTCTCTACATTCGCGAGATAGTCGTTCGCAAGTGATGAAACCGAGGCATCGGCCACGCGAACAGAGCCGGTCGAGAGCGAGCCGCCGGCTCCGTCCTGAATGACTTCCCAGATTGCCCACTGCACCGCAGCAGCATCGAGATCGGTCTGGCCGGAGGCAAGGTAGCCGCCGACGAGTTTGGAAATGGTGTCGTGGCTGGTCAGGTTCAGAGGGTCCTGAATGTCATAGACGAGCGTTTCGGGAAATCCGAGTCCTTGGCTGGCGTCCACACAAAAGGCATCGCCGAAATCAAATTTCAGGATCCCGGCATTCCGGGTCGAGTAGTTGACTCCATCGTAGGTGCCTGAGGTCAGCAATTGAGGACCGAGTCCGTTCAAGGTCGCTGGCAACGATTGGGCGCGTGCGCTGGCAGCCGCGAGGGCTGCTGCGATAGCTGCCACGCCAAGCAGCAGTTTAAACGTTTTCATGGGGGAGGGGGAGGCACCGAAAAAGCCTGCACTCCCCCTTGACCTCAAGCCAAACCGTTACGAGTCAGATCCGATGGGGTTGTTGTTGTCTAAGTGTTTGAAAAACAACGAGATGAGGCAATTGGATGTCAAATCCATCCTAAATGACAGCGAATCCTGATGATTTGGATTCGTTTAAGATGATGCAGCACCTGACCATCAGAGTCAGAACTTCCGCAGAACCGTGTCGTGTTTGGCCCGCTCGGCGGATTCAGGATGATCGAGGGTGAAATGCAGCCCTCGAGACTCCTTTCGACGAATGGCGCATTCGACGATCAGCGATGCCACGGTCACCAGGTTCCGCAGTTCGAGGATGTCGGCGTTGACACGATGTCCCCAGTAAAACTCGCGCACTTCCTTGCTGAGATTCCGCAAGCGGGTGGCGGCGCGGCGCAGTCGGTTTTCCGTCCGCACGATGGAAACGTAATCCCACATCAAGCGGCGGATTTCGTCCCAGTTGTGGTAGATGACCACCAGTTCATCCGGCTCCGCCGTGTCGCCATGCTCCCATTCGGGGATCGGGGGAATGGTCTCCTGAACCTTGTCCGTCGAATAGAAATGCAGCATCTGCTCGATGGCACGGCGAGCGATGACATTGCCCTCCAACAGGGAATTCGAAGCCAGTCGGTTCGCGCCATGAAGGCCGGTGCAGGCGACTTCACCGATGGCATAAAGCCCGCGCACGCTGGTCTTGCCATCCACATCGGTCACCACGCCACCGCATTGATAATGCGCGGCGGGCACGACCGGGATCGGCTGCGTTTCACAGTCGATGCCGAACTTGAGCAGGTTTTCGTAAATGTAGGGAAAGCGCTCCTTCATGAAGCCCTTCGGCTTGTGCGTGACATCGAGAAAGACGCAGGGCGCGCCAGTGCGTTTCAGTTCGCGGTCGATGGCGCGGGCCACGATGTCGCGTGGTGCGAGGGAGCCGCGTGGATCGATCGTTCGGGTGAAGTCCTCACCCTAGTTGTTGATCAGGAAGCCGCCTTCGCCGCGCACAGCCTCACTGACCAGAAAGGAGCGAGCTTCCGGCCCGGTGGCGGCCGGGTTGTAGAGACAGGTCGGATGGAACTGGATGAACTCCATGTTCGAAATGGTCGCCCCGGCCCGCCAGGCCATCGCCACGCCGTCACCCGTCGCGGCGTCGGGATTGGTGGTGTAGAGGTAGACCTTTCCGCAGCCGCCTGTGGCAAGGATGACGCGATCCGAATGAAAGACAGAGACCTCGCCTGACTTTCGGTTCAGCACGTAGGCTCCAAGCACCCGGTCATCGATGACGGCCCCGAGCTTCGCGGTAGTGATGAGGTCGATGGCGCAGTGGTTTTCGAGAATGGTCAGGTTCGGTGTGTTCCTGGCGGTTTCCACCAAAGCGCGGGCAATTTCCCTGCCAGTCGTATCGCGCGCATGCAGGATCCGCCGGGCCGAGTGACCGCCTTCCTTGCCGAGCTGAAAATGGTCGCCATCCTTGTCGAATTCCACTCCGTAGCCGGTCAGGTCGCCGATGGTCGCCGCGCCTTCCTCGATGATCTTCCGGACCACCACCTCGTCGCAAAGCCCGGCTCCGGCGTCGAGGGTGTCGGCCACGTGCTTTTCAATGTTATCGCCCTCGTCGCAAAGTCCCGGCGGCAGGACCGATGCGATCCCGCCCTGCGCCCAGGCGGTGTTGGATTCGAACAGTCCTCCCTTCACAAGCACGAGGACAGAGCCGTGTTTGGCGGCTCGAATGGCGAAGCTCAGTCCGGCGATGCCGGCGCCGATGACAAGAAAGTCGGCGGTCATGTGGCGGCAAGAATGGTCCCGTATCCAACTTGGGAAAGGGGAAAATTGCACCTGTGTGGTTGCCTCGTCTTGACCGGGCCGATCCGGGGCGTCAGGCGTCGGGCATGAACGTCTTCATCACCGGCACCGACACTGGCGTCGGAAAAACCCGCACGACCCGTCTCCTGATCGAGTCCCTGCGTGCCGAAGGCCGCGATGCCGTGGGCTACAAGCCGGTCTCTGCGGGCGATCGCGACGATGCCACCCTGCTGGCCGAAGTTTCCGGTGGTGAGCCTCTCGACGCCATCAATCCCGTCCATTTCAAGTCCGCCGTTGCTCCCTATGTGGCC
This sequence comes from Luteolibacter sp., assembly GCA_031411755.1. Classification (GTDB taxonomy): domain Bacteria; phylum Verrucomicrobiota; class Verrucomicrobiia; order Verrucomicrobiales; family Akkermansiaceae; genus Luteolibacter. The sequence continues at coordinate 13,194 of JANOBS010000434.1, forward strand.
GCCATGCTGGAAAACACGACCCTGGACCCGCAGGTCCTCGTTTCCGGCTATCAGGCGCTCGCCGCCCGCCACGAACTCGTCCTCGTCGAAGGTGCAGGCGGTTGGGAGGTTCCGCTCGCACCCGGCTACCGAATTTCCGATCTCGCCGCCGATCTCGGCCTGCCGGTTGTCATCGTGGCGGCGAACAAGCTCGGCGTCCTCAACCACGTCCTCCTCACCGTCAACGCCATCCGTGCGAAAGGCCTGACTTGCGCCGGCATCGTGCTCAACCAGCTCGGCGACGAACTCGACACCGCCATGATCACCAACAAGGGCGTCATCGAGGACCTCACCGGCGTCCCGCTGCTCACCCACATCATCCACGATCAGGATTTCCTGGATCTGGAAGATTTCCCGGTTCTATTGGAAAATTGAAACCACGGATGAAGAGGATGAACACGGATGGAATGATTCAGATTTCCGCGTTTGATCTCTTCAATCTGTGTCCATCGGTCTTCATCCGTGGTTGAATTGTCTACCCGAGGTGAAAGCCGAGTAATCCGTCTTGCCTCTTGATTCTTTTTTCTCCTGACCACTACTTCCCACATGGCTCTTGCCCAGCTTCCAGACGCCACCGGCCACTTCGGCAAATTCGGCGGCATGTTCGTTCCGGAAACCCTCATGGCTCCGCTTCAGGAGCTGACGGTGGCCTATGACGAGGCGCGACGCGACCCTGCCTTCCAGGCCCAGCTCGACGACCTGCTGCACAACTACGTCGGCCGTCCGACCCCGCTCTACTTCGCCGAACGCTGGACGGAAAAGCTCGGCGGCGCGAAAATCTACCTGAAGCGCGAGGACCTGCTCCACACCGGAGCCCACAAGATCAACAACGCCCTCGGGCAGATCCTGCTCGCCAAGCGCCTCGGAAAAACCCGCATCATCGCGGAAACCGGAGCGGGTCAGCACGGAGTCGCCACTGCCACCGTTTGCGCGCGATTCGGCATGGAGTGCGTGGTTTACATGGGAGCCGTGGACATGGAGCGCCAAGCGCTCAACGTGGCCCGCATGCGCCTGATGGGGGCCGAGGTCCGCGCCGTCACCGCCGGACAGGCAACCCTGAAGGAAGCGGTCAATGAAGCCATGCGTGACTGGGTCGCCACCGTCGACAACACCCACTACATTCTCGGCTCGGCGCTCGGCTCGCATCCGTTCCCGATGATGGTCCGTGATTTCCATCGCGTGATCGGCGTCGAGGCCCGCCAGCAGATTTTGGAAAAGGAAGGCCGCCTTCCCGACTTGCTCGTCGCCTGCGTCGGTGGCGGCTCGAATGCGATGGGCTTGTTCCATCCTTTCCTCAACGACGAGTCTGTCCGCATGGTCGGCGTCGAGGCCGGTGGTCTCGGCATCCTTCCTGAAAAGCACGCTGCCCGTTTCCAAGGCGGCAAGCTCGGCGTCCTCCAAGGCACCAAGACCTGGCTGCTCGCCAATGACGACGGCCAGATCGAACTCACGCACTCGGTTTCCGCCGGACTCGACTACGCCGCAGTCGGCCCTGAGCACGCTTACCTTCAGGACATCGGCCGCGTCGAATACACCTACGCCACCGACGACGAAGCCCTCGCCGCCTTCAAGGAACTCGCCCACACCGAAGGCATCCTGCCCGCCCTGGAAAGCGCCCACGCCATGGCTTACATTTCGAAGATCGCCGGCAATCTTCCCAAGTCCGACATCATCATCGCCAACCTCTCCGGCCGCGGCGACAAGGACGTGGAGCAGGCGGCGAAGTATTTGTTGGGCGAGAAATAAGGAGCGGCGACATTCCTGTCGCCAGCCCCCAGAATCTGTCGCGACAGGAATGTCGCAACTCCCCACCCCATGCCCTTCACCTCCCTCGG
>JANOBS010000435.1:0-2437 GCA_031411755.1 Luteolibacter sp.
TCCTGTCAGGATGTATCTAAAAACTCTCGAAATCCACGGCTTCAAGTCGTTCGCCGACAAAACCGTGCTCGAATTCGCCAAAGGCGTGACCGGCATCGTCGGCCCCAACGGCTGCGGCAAATCCAACGTCGTCGATGCCATCCGCTGGGTGCTCGGCGAAACCTCCGCCAAGGCCCTCCGCGGCGGCGAAATGGCGGACGTTATTTTCAGTGGCACCGAAAAGCGCAAGGCCCTCGGCATGGCGGAAGTCACGTTGACGATGGCCGATTGCGAGGAGTCGCTGAAGGTTCCGTACAACGAGGTCGCCATCACCCGCCGGGTCTATCGCGATGGACGCTCTGAATATCGAATCAACGGAACGCTCTGCCGCCTGAAGGACATCAACGACATGTTCATGGACACCGGGATCGGGCGCACCGCCTACTCGATCATGGCCCAGGGCCAGATCGACCAGATCCTTTCCTCCAAGCCTGAAGAGCGCCGCATGGTGTTCGAAGAGGCTGCTGGCATCACCAAGTACAAGCGCGAGAAGAAGGAAGCGCTGCGCAAACTGGAATACACCGAGGCCAACCTCCTGCGCGTGTCCGACGTGCTCGCCGAGCAGGATCGCCGTATGAACTCGCTGAAGCGTCAGGTCGCCAAGGCCCGCCGCTATCAGTCGCTGGCCTCCGACGTGCGCATCCTCGACACCAACCTCGGGCACAAGCGCTACGTCGAGATCAACGCCGAAATCTGTGAGCTGAAAACCTCGATCCGTGGCCTTGAAGTGCGAGAGACCGAGATTGAGCAGCAGATGCCTGCAAAGGAAGAATCTGTCAGCGAATCCCGTGCCGCCGCGCGAGCCTTCGAGGGCGAACTCGCCGATCTGCGCCAGCAACTCAACGAGCATCGCAACGCGCTCGCTTCCGCCCAGGGGCGCATCGCGTTCAATGAAGAGCGCAAGGCCGAGCTCGAAATCCGGATCCGCCAGAATCACGAGGACATCGAGCTGACCCGCGAAAAGCTTTCCCAGCAGGAGTTCGAATTCCTGTCCGCGAACGAGGCGCTCGAATCCCTCACGCGCCGGATCATCGATCAGGAAAACCAGCTGACCGAACACGAGGAGCGCAGCCGGATGTCGAAGGGCCAGCGCGAGTCGATCGAGAACACACTGCGCGAAGCCCGAGGCGAAGCGAACCGCACGCAAACGCTGGTCGCCTCACATCAGGCGCGCATCGAGTCCGCATTGGCCCAGCTCGAAGGCACCCGTGAACGCGCCCGCCAGCTTGCCGAAGAGGAGCAGCGGCTTTCACTTGAGCTTGAAGAAATCCGCGCGCAGCAGATCCAGCTCAGCGAGGAAGTCTCACGCAACGCGCAGCAGATCGCCGAGTTCGAAGAGGCCTTCCAGAAGGCCGAACGCAGCTACCAGCACACGCGTGGCGATCTCGATGCCGCTCGGGTTGCTGCAGCCGATATTCACAAGGTTCTCTCGCTGCGTTCCTCGCGGCTCGATGTCGTCCGCCAGCTCGTCGCCAGCGGAGAGGGCTTTGAAAAAGGCACCCGCAGCGTGCTCGGTGGACTTGATGAACCGGATCGTTTCAAGCCAGGTCTGTTAGGCGTGCTCGCTGGACTCATCGAGGCCGACAACACCTGCGCCCGTGCCATTGAAGCCGCGCTCGGTGGTCATCTTCAGGCGGTGCTCGTCGATGGCTCCGGTCTCGCCGAGGACATCATTTCCCGACTCGCGGAAAAGCGTCTCGGTGTGGCTGCGGTGCTGCCCTTGGAATTCATCGGGCATGCGGCCGGTACGCAGATGCAGTCGCTGCCGGAAGGTGCGATCGCTTGGGCCCTGGACCGTGTGAAATCCGATGCCCGCGTCACGGCGGTGATCGAGCGCCTGCTGGATGAAGTGCTGATCGTGCCGGATCTCGTCACCGCGGTTAGGCTCCGCGCCTCGCTTCCAAGCACGACCTTCGCGACGGTGCAGGGTGAGTTGTTAGGAAAAGAAGGCGTGATGCGAGGTGGTGTCGCCGGGGATGGTTCGGCCTCGGTGCTGGAACGTCAGAACGAAGTCCGCTCGCTCGAAGCCGAAGTCGCCGAACTCAACGCGTCTGAGGAAGAGGCCCGCAACAAGGTCAAGGAACTCGAAGGCCGCCTGACGGAACTTCAGGAAGAGGTCGAGGTTTCGCGCGAGCGTCTCCAGCGCCAGAAAGTCGATCTATCAACCCTCCAGGGTCAGCTCAGCCTCGCCACCCGCGAGGTCGAGAATTTCGAAACCAAACTCGAAAACGTCAAATGGGAGCGCGGCGAACTTGAAAACCGCGAGCGCGCCGCCGCCGAAGGCCGCGAGCATCTCGAAAGTGAACTCGCTTCTGCACGCGAACGGTTGGAGGCTCTCGAAAACGAATCCCGCCGCCTGCAATCCGAGTCGGAATCGATCGTCCGCCGCGAGCAGGAC
>JANOBS010000436.1:0-8481 GCA_031411755.1 Luteolibacter sp.
CCTTCATCTAAATTCGGAATGAACTCGCTGCCCATGCGGGTGGCTAACAACAGACTGAGCGCGACGACCACTGCGGCGGCCACTGCAATCACGCCACGATGCGCGACGGAGATTTTGAGCACCGGCAGATAGAGCGCCTTCACGCCACGGACGAGGAAGTTTTCGTTTTCCGCGATCTTGCCACGCATGAAAATCGCGATGGCAGCGGGGACGAAGGTGACGGAGAGGATCATCGCGCCGCCGAGGGCGAGCAGGACGGTGTAGGCCATCGGGTGGAACATTTTCCCTTCGACTCCGGTGAGCGTGAGGATCGGAAGATAGACGACCATGATGATGAGTTCTCCGAACATGGTGGCCTTTCTAACTTCCTTGGTTCCTTCGAAAACGGTCTTCATTCGTTCCCCCAGAGTGAGCAGACGTCCGTGGTGGTGCTGCGCTTCGGCGAGACGGCGGATGCAGTTTTCCACAATGATGACAGAACCATCGACGATGATGCCGAAGTCGAGCGCACCAAGGCTCATGAGATTTCCGGAGATCTTCGTGCTTACCATGCCGGTGATGGTGAAAAGCATGGAAAGCGGGATGACCATGGCGGTGATGATCGCGGCGCGGACGTTTCCCAACAGAAGCAGAAGCACGACGATGACGAGGACAGCCCCTTCGAAGAGGTTCTTCTTCACCGTCTCGATGGTGGCGTCCACCAGCGTGGTGCGGTCGTAAACGGTGTGCGCGACGATGCCCTCCGGCAGGGTGCGGTTGATTTCCTCCAGGCGTTCGGCAACGCGCTTGGAAACGACGCGGCTGTTTTCTCCGGCGAGCATCAGCACGGTGCCGAGCACGACTTCATCTCCATCAGCGGTAGCGGCTCCGGTGCGAAGTTCGCCGCCGATTTCGACGTTGGCGATCTGGCCGAGTGTGATGGGACGGTTGCCACGGGTGGCAACATCGATGGCACGGATGGACTCGATGTCCTTGAGTTGGCCGGGGGCGCGGATGAGGTATTGCTCACCGTTGCGCTCGATGAATCCGGCTCCGACATTGGCGTTGTTTTTCTCCAGCGCCTCCATGATTTCACCGAGACCAATGTCGAAGGTGTGCATCAACTTGGGATCGGGCGTGACGTGGAATTCCTTCTGATAGCCACCGATGGTGTTGACCTCGACGACGCCGGGAACGTTGCGGAGCTGCGGCTTGATGACCCAGTCCTGGATAGTGCGAAGGTCCATCGGCGTGACGGGCGTGCCATCTGGATTCTTCGCGCCGGGTTCGGGCTTCACGGTGAACATGAAGATTTCACCGAGGCCGGTGGCGATGGGACCCATTGACGGGCTGATGTCGGAAGGCAGTTTCCCCTTCACCTCCTGCAAGCGCTCGCTGACCAACTGCCGGGCGAAATACTTGTCGGTGCCGTCCTTGAAAACGGCGGTGACCTGCGAGAGGCCATAGCGGGAAACGGAACGCGTGTAGTCGAGCGCGGGCAATCCGCCGAGCGCGGTTTCCACCAGATAGGTGATGCGCTGCTCGGTCTCCAACGGCGAGTAACCGGGGGCTTCGGTGTTGATCATCACCTGGACGTTGGTGATGTCCGGCACGGCGTCGATGGAAAGGTTCTTGTAGTTGTAGGCTCCCAGAATGGCGACGGCGATGGATGCCAGCAGGATGAACCAGCGGTGGCGGATGGAAAATTGAAGGACTTTTTCAAGCATGAGGATGGAAAGTTGGAGTTAGGAACCGCGGATCAATGATCGTGGCTGGCTCCCGATTTCATGACGTCCGCCTTCACGACGAAGGCATTCTCCGTCACATACTCGGTACCTGATTCGAGGCCGGAAACGACTTCGATCCAGTCGCCGTCGCGCTGGCCGAGCTCGAGGATGGCGATCTCGTAAACGTCGCCGTATTTCATGAAGACCACGTCCCAATCGCGGAAGGTCTGAAGCGCGTCGTAGCGGACGGCGACGGGAACCTCGCGTTCCTCCATCACGCGCTCGGTATGGACGAAAAGCCCGGGAATCCATTTCCCATCGGCGTTTGGCAGGGCCGCAATGGCCCGCACGGTTTGCGTCTCCTGGCTGCCGAAGGGAGAGAAATAGGCGATCTTCGCGGTGGCCTTGATATCGGAGTCCTTGTCGTCAGTGATGGTGATTTCCTGGCCTTTTCCAAGCGTGCTGGAATCCGCCCGGCGGATGTTGAGTTCGACCCACACGGTGCTCAGATCGGCGATCGTGTAGATTGGCTTGTCGTTGGTGACCGCCACGCCGCGCGAGACATCACGGGCGATGATGGTGCCGGACATGGGCGCAGTGACTTCATAGGTCGTCATGCTCTGGTTGCTCTCGACAACGGCCAGCACCTCGCCCTTTTGCACGGTGTCTCCGAGCTTCTTGCCAGCTTCGGTGACAATGCCTGGAAAGCGCGGGGTGACCTTGGCCATCTCGTCTTCGTTGGGAATGATCCTGCCGGTCATTTCGGCAAGCGTGCGGATCTTGCGTGGTCCGGCTTTCTCGAATTTCAGATCGACGCTGGTGGCCGCTTGATCGGTGATTTTCACGCGACCTTCGTAGGATTCGTAGGCCCAACTGGATTTCTTGCCTTGGTATTCGGCGGAGACTTTCACGTCGAAGGAGTGAGGTTCTTCGACGACGCGGTTGCCAACGAGATAGTCGTCTTCCTTCTTGTAGGTAAACGCGTCGACGCGGGTTCCGAAGCGGTGCAGCTCCATCGTGAGTTTGACCTGATTGGGATCGAGCGGCTTGTTGTTCACGAACGGATAGACACGGGACTGTGGCGGAATGTCGGGTTCGTAAATGGTAACTTCGACGGCGAAATCACCTTCGCGCAGCATGCGTCCGCCGTGCGGGCCGCGTTCGTAATCGGCTTTCGGTACTTCGCCGTGTTCGGCGGAAGCTGCGGTGTGCGGGGCTTCCCGCAGGATTCGGACACCGAGGAAAATTCCTCCGGTGAGAATGGCGGTGACAGCCAGGATTTGAATGACGAGTTTCATCTGAGTATTTGAAAGGTGAGAGGGATTTATTTGACTGAGGTGGCAAGGGCTTCCTCGATACGGCCACCGAGTGCGCCTTCAAGTTCAGCACGGGCTTCGAGCGCGGCGATTTGGAGTTCGAACGCCCGCATGCGCGTCTGGGTGAGGCGGTTGACGATTGGCTGCAACTGGGTGATGCCGCCCTGCCCTTTCGCCATTGCGTCCCTTGCCTGGGAAAGCGCGGCTTCGAACAACGGCAACACTGCCGAGCGGTAGCGGATCGCACTTTCCTGCGCGCTGAGCGCGCTCTGGTAGCGCAGCTTCACCACGGCGGATACACGAGCTGGTTCGAATTGTTTGAGCTCGCTGCGGGCGGCATCCACGGATGCCTGTGCTCCGGCGATGGCCGCTTCGTTGCGATTCCAGATCGGCAGATCCATGGTGAAACCGATGCCGATTGAGAAGTTGTCATGATCGATGTCATGACCTACCAGCAAGCCCGCCTCCATCGGTCCGAGCCGGTCTGCCCGGGCGATGGCAAGCCTTGCGCGTGCAGCTTCCTCACGTTTCAGCAAGGCCAGGCGAAGCGGCGTGCGGCGGACGGAAAAGCTTTCCAGCGCCGCGCTGGTTGCGGGAAGCGGCAATCCTGAAGGACGTTCGACGGTGATGACGGTCCCGCTGCGCCTTCCGATCCGGCGGGCGAGCGCCGCACTGCGCGCAAGCCGCTGGGATTCCAAGGCCTCCCGCTCCGCCGCTTCACTGGCGATTTCGGCTTCGAGCAAAGCGAGCTCCACCGTGCCTCCCTGTCCGGCTTTCACATTTTTCTCTAACGACTCACGAAGTCCTAGGAGATCCTCGCGGTTCTGACTGCGAAGTGCCTGAAGTTCCTGAACCGTCCACAACTCAAGATAGCGGTTGTAAACATCGTTGAGAACCCCTGCCACCTGGGCTCGGGCATCGGCACGTGCGGAGGCCTGCTCGATGACAGCGTAGTTCCGGCGCAGGCCAAAATAGCTGCGCTTCACCGGCTGCATGAGCTTCAGGTTGAGTCGAGGATCCTTGTCCAGAGACTGGAACTCCGCCTCCAACCTGGGATTCGGGATCTCTGCAACCGCGAGCGTTTCTGCCAGGCGGACCTTCAGGTCGGCATCTGCGGAAAGGATGTCAGGATGGCTTTTCAGGCCATCGCGCAGGGCGGTGGAGAGGGTTAGGGCGTCTTGCGCGGAAAGAGCGGATACTCCGCTGTAGATCAGCAGGAAGGATAACAATGTCGTTTTAAAAATGGGCATGATTCGAGTGTTTGAAAAGATCGTAGAGGCCACGGCAATATCTGCCGAAGGCCATATGGCGGCTGGACAGGGGCCACTATTCTGGGTGGCTTCCCGATCGGGCTAAAATCCAGAGCACGAGGGTGCTGGATGTCTCAGCTCACCTGTGGAGGCTTGATCAATTCAAACACGGGACCGCTCGGGCACGCCTCGTCGAATGACGGGCTCCTGAGCTTCAAGATCTGCTGGAAAACAGGCGACGTCGGTATCGAAACGATGGCCGGCTGGATCCCGTCGGAGAGCGATAAATGGTGGTGATGCTCACCTTCTCCGTGGTCCTCATGATCTTCGTGATCGGAATCAAGGTGATCCTGAGCCACGAAATGATGCTCCTCGTGGGCTTCATGATGATTGTGAACGATCACAACCGCACGCTGTAGCCCCTGAGCAGAATACAGCACCAGGCAAACAAGGAGAAAAAGTCCGAACCAGCATCGCTGGAAAACTCGAAACCGACCGCACACCAACTCCTGCCCGGAAATCGGGTGGAGAAGTGCTTGCTGATTGGTCAACATGGCGGACGGTTCAAATCAAATTTGCGACAAAGTGCAGCTCCACTTCGTCCTTGGCAAGCTTTGAGTCCGGATCCATCACGAGGAAATTCTATGGCGTTTTCCGTGCAGTTACTCGTGCATGATCGCGATCTTCCCCGCTGGCCCGCAGAGGCTGATGCAGCCGAGTTTCAGCCCATGAAAATGAGCCTGGAGTCGTCCTCTATGCCTTTTCAATATTTCACTCTCCAACTCCAACCGCCCGAAGTAGCTTCGGCCAGTGACTGCCGAGCAGCTGCCATTCCTGACCGCCGCGATCCTGGTGGTGGCCTTTCTCTATTCGAGCGTCGGGCATGCCGGGGCGTCCGGATACATCGCGGTGATGTCCCTTTTCAGTCTGGCTCCGGAACTGATCAAGCCCACCGCACTCACGCTCAACATCCTGGTGGCCTCGATCGCCACCTGGCAATTCTGGCGTGCAGGTCATTTCTCGTGGCGGCTGTTCTGGCCCTTTGCAGTGCTCGCGATTCCGATGGCCTTCGTCGGCGGCTACCTCACGCTGCCTACACACGTCTTCAAGATCCTCGCGGGCGTGGTGCTCCTGTTTTCCGCAGGGCGCTTCCTCTTTCATGCCGCCGATGATTCCGTGAAATGCGAGCCCTCGCGACCGGTTGCGATCTCGCTCGGCGGCTTCCTGGGACTGCTGGCCGGGCTGACCGGCACCGGGGGCGGCATCTTTCTAACACCGCTTCTGCTGCTCAAGCGCTGGGCCCACACCAAGTCCGCAGCGGCGGTGTCCGCGCTTTTCATCCTGGTCAACTCGGTGTCCGGCCTGCTCGGAAACCTGAGCAGCACCAAGCATTTCCCTCCCTTCGCCGCCATCCTCGCGGTGGCGGCAGTCATCGGGGGAACCGCTGGCTCCTACATCGGCAGCCAGCGGATCGGACCAAAAGCCATCAAGCACCTGCTCTCGGTCGTGCTCGTGATCGCGGGGACAAAGCTGATTTTCACTTCCTGATCCGCTCGATCACTCCGCAGCGGTGCCGTTGCGGATGATGTCGAGGAAGCTCTGCGGATCGAGCGCTGCTCCACCGATCAGCGCACCGTCGATGTCCGGGCAGGCCATCAGTTCGGCTGCGTTGTTCGGCTTCACGCTGCCACCGTACTGGATGCGGATCTTCGCGGCGGCATCGGGTCCGTAAAGGTCGGCGATGAGCGAGCGGACGAAGGCATGCGCCTCCTGGGCCTGCTCGGAGGTGGCGGTGACGCCGGTGCCGATCGCCCAGACGGGTTCGTAGGCGATGACGATGTCCCCGAGATCCTTTTCGCTGACGCCTTCGAGGCCGCCGTTGACCTGGGTGCGGAGGACGGTTTCGAGATTTCCAGCTTCACGCTCGGCGAGGGTTTCACCAATGCAGAAGATCGGCTTCAGGTTCGCCTCACGGGCCTTCTTGATCTTCGCGTTGATGACGGCATCCGTTTCCCCGAAGATCGCACGACGCTCGCTGTGGCCGAGGATGACGTAGTGGATGAAGAACTCGCGCAGCATCAGCACGCTGACCTCGCCGGTGTAGGCACCGGAGTCGAACTGCGAGCAGTTCTGCGCGGCGATCTGGATGCCGTGGTGGTTGTGCAGGGCCTCGGTCAGCTTCGCCAGCGACACGAACGGCGGCGCGATCACCACATCGCAGTTCAGATTCTGGAGCTGCACCTTGGAAAGGAAGCTCTTCACGAAGTCCTCCGTCTCGGACGGACCTTTGTTCATCTTCCAGTTGGCGGCGAAAATCGGCTTGCGGCTCATGGGATCGTTTCGGGTGTGGGGGATTCTTCGTTCAGTGGCAGATCAGGCTCAGGCGTTGGAAAGCGCGGCGACGCCGGGCAGTTCCTTGCCTTCGAGAAGTTCCAGCGACGCACCGCCGCCGGTTGAAATGAAAGTCATCTGGTCATCGAGGCCGAACTTGTTGACCGCCGTGACCGAGTCACCGCCGCCGACGATCGTGACGCCGGTGCTGTCGGCCATGGCCTGGGCGATCGCCTTGGTGCCCTTGGCGAAGGAATCGAGTTCGAACACGCCCATCGGTCCGTTCCAGATCATCGTCTTGGCCTTCGCGATCTCAGCGCAGAACTCCTCAATGGCGACGTCTCCGATGTCGATGCCTTCCCAGCCTTCGGGAGTGAAGCCGCCCTTTTCATAAGGATCGGTGACCTTGGTTTCAGCGCCTTCCTTGAACTCCTGCGTCACGCGGGTGTCGGCAGGGAGCAGGAAGCTGACGCCCTTGGATTTCGCCAGGGCGAGGATGTCGAGAGCGAGGTCGAGCTTGTCGGCTTCGACGCGGCTGTTGCCGACCTGATAGCCCTGGGCCTTGCGGAAAGTGTTCGCCATCGCGCCGCCGATCAGGAAGGCGTCGGCCTTTTCCATGAGCGCGGTGATGACCTGGATTTTATCGGAAACTTTCGCGCCGCCCATGATCACGAGGAAGGGTCGCTCGGGGTTCTGAAGCTTGCCGTCGAGATACTCGAGCTCGCGCTCCATCAGGAAGCCCATCGCACTCTTGGCGACGAAGTGGGTCACGCCTTCGGTCGAGCCGTGGGCGCGGTGCGCGGTGCCAAAGGCATCGTTGACGAAGATTTCAGCGGAACCAGCGAGGTCCTTTGCGAAGGCCGCATCGTTCTTTTCCTCGGCGGTGTGGAAGCGGGTATTTTCAAGCAGCAACACTGAACCAGCAGCAAGCCCGGCGCGCAGGGCAGCGGTTTCCTCACCGATGCAATCCGGCGCAAGCGTCACCGGCTGGTCGAGGATCTCAGAAAGACGGGCCGCAGCGGGAGCGAGCGAGAACTTTGCCTGCGCGGTGCCATCGGGACGGCCGAGGTGCGAGCAGAGCACGAGCTTCGCGCCACCGGCGAGCAGGTGCTTGATCGAGGGAACGGCGGCCTGGATGCGGGTGTCGTCGGTGATGACGCCATCCTTGAGCGGGACGTTGAAGTCCACGCGCATGAGGACTTTCTTGCCAGTTACATCGAGGTCGCGGATCGAGAGTTTCGCCATGAGGCCGGGAATCCCGCCCGACCGGACCCCGCAAGTCAAGTCCGGGGTGGATCGGGGAATGCCGCAATGGGCTATTGGACTGAAAGCCAGTGATCTATGAGAATTCCTCACTGAAAGGGATCAAGCCGCGCATGGTAAAATTACTATCGCTCAGTGAGTTGGTTCCGAATCCATTCCGGTGAACGGCGTAGATCCAGAATAGCGACAACCTGCCGGACGCCATCTTTGTCCCGGTAGTAAATCGCGTAAGGAAACCTCGAAGAGAGCGCCCTGAAGTAACCGTGTTGAATACGGTGTTGTCCGAAATAAACTCCGAGCCGTCGCAGGTCGGCAATGATCGAGTCCCTGAAATAAAGGCCGACTCCGAGTTCGATTGCTTCATAAAAGTCGATTCCCCGTTCGATATCGGACGCCGCTTCCGCGAGAACGACGACATTCATTTTCATCGGCTCATCAAACGAGCTTGAAGCTCCTCCACCGAGAGCCAGCTCGCCTTTTCGGAATCGATGATTTCGGATCGCTCGGCGAGAACCTCGCCGTGCCAATCGGGCGAGGGATAATCGATTCCTTCTGAGGAAAACGATTCCCACAGAAGCTCCATGGCTTCCACCCGCTCAGTGGATGACATTTGGG
>JANOBS010000437.1:0-15676 GCA_031411755.1 Luteolibacter sp.
CCTCCAAGCGTCGTGGCGACGGCCATGTCGACCTCGCTCTTCTAACAGACGGGCTCAAGGCCGAGCGCGAGCAGGGGATCACGATCGACGTTGCCTATCGCTACTTCGCCACGCCGAAGCGGAAGTTCATCATCGCCGACACGCCGGGCCACATCCAATACACCCGCAACATGGTGACCGGTGCCTCCACCGCGAACCTCGCCATCATCCTCGTCGATGCGCGCAAGGGCGTCATTGAACAGACGAAGCGCCACAGCTTCATCGCCAACCTGCTCCGCATCCAGCACGTCGTGGTCGCCGTCAACAAGATGGACCTCGTCGACTACTCGGAAGAGGTCTACAACCAGATCATCAAGGACTATCAGGAGTTCGCCTCGCGCCTCGACAACATCGTCGACATCACGCCGATCCCGATCTCCGCGCTGAATGGCGACAACGTCGTGGACAAGTCCACCAACATGCCCTGGTTCCAGGGACCGTCGCTTCTCTACCATCTCGAGCATGTCTACGTTGGCGGCGAGGAAAACCACGTCGATGCGCGCTTTCCCGTCCAATGGGTCGTACGTCCGCAGAGCGATGAGTGGCATGATTTCCGAGGCTATGCAGGCCGCGTGGCAGGCGGAGTGTTCAAGCCCGGCGACGAGATCACCGTCCAGCCTTCCGGCTTCACCAGCCGCATCAAGGCGATCCACACGGCGGATGGCAACCTCGACGAAGCCTATGCGCCACAGAGCGTGACCCTCACCCTCTGCGACGAGATCGACATTTCGCGCGGGGACATGATCATCAAGCGCAACAACCCGCCACAGGTTTCCCAAGACCTTGAGGCGATGATCTGCTGGTTCTCCAACAAGCCGATGGCCACCCGCGCCAAACTCCTGCTCCGTCACACCACCCGGGAAATGCAGGCCATCGTCAGCGAGGTGAAGTACCTCGTCGACATCAACACCCTCCACAAGATCGAGGAGCCCGGCACCTTCGCGATGAACGAAATCGGCCGCATCACCCTGCGCACCGCCCAGCCGGTGATCCACGATTCCTATCGCCGCAACCGCCAGACCGGCTCCTTCATCCTCGTCGACCCCGGCACCAATGAGACTGTGGCGGCGGGGATGATTGTTTGATTCGAGGCCTCTTGTCAGGGGCGTTCATGGGTGAAAGTGGGCCGGTTTTACGAGTTCACTTGTTCGACGCAATCGCCTCATGCCTTCAGTACTGGTCATCGCCGGTGGAGACATCTCCAACAAGCTGCCGCATTTGCGGGCGGGTTTCGCCTGCCCGGCGTTGATTCCGCTGAACACACGCCCGCTGGCTTCCTATGTCATCGAGTTTTATCGCGAGGGACACGACATTCATCTTTTCGTCGACGAGGCCTTTCTGGAAGAGGTGCGACGCGAGCTTCCACCCCTCCGGCATGGATATACGCTGCACGGAGTGATTCGCGGTCTTGGGGTGGTCGATACCCTTCAACAGGCTCTGACCGCGGTGAAAGACGAGGAGGACGTCATCGTCAATCTCGTGACCACGATTCCAGTCGAAATCCCCGGACCGGATGAAGTCCAGGGAGGACGCCTGCCAGCCCATTCAACTTCCGATTGGTCCGCCATTTCACGGGGATCGGAGGGCCTCGATTTCCATGCAAAGGGAACGGACCGGCCGGACCAAGCACTGGCGTTCACGGGAGTTTTCCGGCTGCCTGGAATCGTGCTGGCTTCAGCGGTCTCATCGGCAGCCCGCCGTCAGGATCTCCTGTCCGTGGTGGAGGCTGCCGCCGTCCTCGCGCCGCTTGTGTTGAAGGAGGTCGAGTGGATCGATTGCGGGCACGAGACGAACTACTATAAAAGCCGTGCCTCGCTCATCAACAGCCGGTCATTCAACCGGCTGAGGGTCGACGCCCGGCGCGGCACCATCGTCAAATCTTCAAGCGATAAGGAAAAACTCGCCCGCGAGGTCAACTACCTCGAAACCTTGCCTCCCGGCCTGCGCATCCTCTTTCCCCGTCTGGTTTCGGTTTCCGGTTCTGAGTGCAACATCGAATCCTATGAGATGGAGTACTACGGCTACCCCAACCTTGCCGAGTACCTGATCTACTGGAACCTTAGTAAGGAAAGCTGGTGGCGCTGCTTTGACGGATTGCACACGACCCTTGGACTCTTCCGTGAGCATCCAACCTCGATCGGGCCGTCCAGCTTCCGCGATTTCCATTGGAGCAAGACGGTCAACAGGATCGACAGCTATCTCGCCGGCATCAATGACCCGGTGCTTCGTCACTCCCTATCAACGTCTACACTCAATCTCGGTGGCGTCGTGGTTCCACCCCTTCCTGATTTGCTGGCCGGGGCGGAGGAAGTGATTTCCAAGGCCTACCGCGAGACTGAGTTCGGTGCCGTCCATGGTGACTTCTGCTTCAACAACATCCTCTTTGATGTCGCGTCCGGAATCGTCCGCCTGATCGATCCGCGAGGCAGCTTCGGGCCGACGCTGACCGGCACGACCGGAGACTGGCGGTATGACCTTGCCAAGCTCTCGCACTCTTCGATCGGCCATTACGACTACATTGTCAACGGACTGTTCGAGGTGGTCCGTGAAGGTCCCGATCGTTTCCGCCTCGATCTCGGATTGCGCGGCAACGCCTCCTGGTTGGAGGAAATGACGCGATGGCTGATCGCCGAACAGGGAGCGGACCCCCGTGAAATATCGGTGATGACCGCTCTCCTGTTCCTCTCGATGTGTCCGCTTCACGCGGACGACTCCCAACGCCAGCTTGCCTTCTTTCTGCAGGGACTTCAGCTCCTCAACCACGCACTTCACTGACCCCATGGCCCGCATCTGTCTCGATCTCGATGGCGTTATCGCCGAACTCAAGAAACCCGGCCAAACTTACCGGACTCTCGATCCCGTTCCCGGAGCGATTGAAAAGGTTCGCTCACTCAAGGCGGCCGGTCACTATCTCATCATCCAGACCGCGCGCCACATGAAGACCTGCGGCGCGAATGTGGGAATGGTGAACGCCCGCATCGCCAAGGACACGCTCGACTGGCTCGAGGATCACGCGATTCCGTACGACGAGATCTATTTCGGAAAGCCCTGGGCGCAGATCTACATCGATGACAATGGGTACCGCTTCCAGAACTGGGGCGATATCGCGGCGGATGGCTCCAATCTCCCAAGCAACTGCGAGGAAATTGCGGGTGCAGGTGGAAATGTCTGATTCCTCCGGTCGCGGCGCTGAAATTCTTCCAGGCCCACTTTCACCATCCACGACGACGCACGGTGAATTTCGTCATCCCCATGGCCGGTCTTGGCAGCCGCTTTTCTGAAGCTGGCTACACTCTTCCCAAGCCGCTTTTGCCGGCGCATGGGAAGACCCTGTTGGAGTGGAGCGTTGATTCGCTTCCGCTTGAGCTGGCGACCCGCCTGATTTTCATTGGACTCAAGGCCCATCGTGAAGCGTATGGACTCGAGGAGGTCATCCGGGGCCTTTACCCCCACCTTCCACTATCCTTCCTCTGGTTGGACCAGACCACCCGGGGACAGGCGGAGACGGTATGGCTCGCTGCGCCTTTGATGGATCTCTCGAAAGGGCTTCTCATTTTCAACATCGACACCGCGTTCAGCTCCAGCGGGCTCGCGGCATTGCTGGCAGATCCCTCACATGACGGAGTGCTGGGGGCGTTCCTATCGATCGAACCCCGTTTCAGCTTTGCCAGTGTGGATGACGATGGATACGTCAATGAAGTCCGGGAGAAATCCGTCATCTCCTCGAACGCCCTGACAGGCCTCTATCACTTCGCCTCGACAAATGCGTTTCTAGAAGTCGCCGGGGATGCCATCGCCGCCAACGAGTTGGAGAAGGGCGAATTCTATGTCGCACCTCTCTACAATCGACTGATCTCCCGCAGGGCACGCTTCGTGCTGAACTGCTGCGAACATCATTGGATTCTGGGAACTCCGGCTGAATACGAGTCCTTCCTCTCGGAACCTCCCGCCTCCTTGTGAAGCCGCCTGTTGTCACCATCACCAATTTCTGCCTGAACCACGCGGGTTACTTCGACTGGTTGATTACCGGCTTGGGGCTCCTTCAGGAAAAAAACGAGCTCACTTTCCGATTCAGGCTTCCACCCGCCAAGACGGCTCTCCGCCATCGCTATTTTCGCTGGGGAGCCAAGGCCCTCGCTCCTGAGTGGGTCGCACGTATCAACGGACCGATGTGGTGGATGGAGGCCGAAGTGGATTTCGGCGGGCGGGTGGTAAACTTTGTGTTCGACGTGACCGACCATGGCTATTCGTATGCGGAACACCTTCTTCCCGGCTGTGATCGATACTTCAAATGTCAGCTTCCCAAGGCTTTTCCTTCCGCATTACGGCTTTGCCGACAGATTGAACGGCCCATGCCCGCGGCTGCACTGACGAACGCACACAAGATCCGCCCCGCGATGTTGGGAAGGCCACTTTCCAGAGCGTTGGATTTCAGGAAGAACCTCGAACTTCTTCGCGCTTGGGAAGCGAAGGCCGCGCTCCCGAAAACCAAGCGGCTGCTCGCCTACTTCGGCGGAGATTCCGACGCCGAGGCGGACAACCGCCTCAAGCAGGAGCAGGGACTGTATCAGCATCCGAATGTCAAACGTGGCCGGCTTGTTGGATTCCTGCGCGGATTGCATCATCCGCAGGTTGACGCACGGTTGCTGCAGAGTGCCGATTCATCCCTGGTGGGCCCCGCCCTGCGGGATGATGATGACTACTCCGCCACCGTTGCGTCTGCCGCTTACAACCTCAATGTTTCCGGACTGAGCTTGAGTCTGCCGTTTCGGTTGATTGACAGCTTCATGGTGGGCACAGGCATCGTGACGGACTCACTTTCGGTCGGATGGTATGAGCCGTTTGACCCTGAGGAAGTGATCGAGCTCGGACCGATGGGCTACGAATTGGAAAATGAGGTGGACTGGTCTCATGCCGAGAAACGACTCCAGTCTTTGATTTCTGAATCTCCTGCCTCCGATTCTGAACGCCGCGCCCGGCTTCTTGATCGTTACCGCCGACTCTGGTCTCCTGAAGCACTCGCCCGTTACATTTTGAATTCCTGCCGCGAAGCGGCCTGACCCACTCCGATCCCTCATCCTTCCATGAAAGCCGTCATCCTTGCCGGGGGCCTTGGCACCCGCCTCTCCGAAGAAACCGCCCTGCGTCCGAAGCCGATGGTCGAAATCGGCGGTCGTCCGATCCTCTGGCACATCCTCAAGATCTACAGTGCCCACGGCATCAACGACTTCATCATCTGTGCCGGTTACAAGGGCTACGTGATCAAGGAATACTTCGCCAACTACTTCCTCCACATGTCCGATGTCACCTTCGACATGGCGAACAACTCCATGGAGGTTCATCAGAAAAAGGCCGAGCCTTGGAAGGTCACGATCGTGGATACCGGTGATGAAACGATGACCGGCGGCCGCATCAAGCGCATCCAGTCCTATGTCGGAAACGAGGCATTCTGTTGCACCTATGGCGATGGTGTCGGTGACGTTGACATCACCGCGCTGATTGCTTCCCACAAGGCATCAGGCCTTGAGGCAACCCTCACAGGCGTCCAACCTCCCGGACGCTTCGGTGCGTTGAACCTTGATGGTAATAAGATCGTTTCATTTCAGGAAAAGCCGGAAGGCGATGGGTCTTGGATCAATGGCGGCTATTTCGTACTTGAGCCATCTATCTTTGATCGCCTCGACGGCGACAATGTAGTTTGGGAACGCCAACCTCTTGAGAATTTAGCGAATGACCGCCAGCTCGGTATCTTCCGCCACGACGGATTCTGGCGCCCGATGGATACACTCCGGGACAAGATTGAATTGGAAAACCTTTGGGACGCCCACAAGGCTCCGTGGGAAATCTGGTGAAGAGATTCAAAAGCTGAAAGTTAAAAGCTGAAATTCAGATAAGAAACAGATCAAAGAGCCATCTCCATTTCCGCTCTCAGCTTTCCTAATTTCCATTTTTCTGCCATCCCCTCATGTTCCACTCCACCTACTCCGGAAAGTCCGTGCTCCTGACCGGCCACACCGGCTTCAAGGGCTCCTGGCTTGCCCAGTGGCTGCTGCATTGTGGCGCGAATTTGAGTGGGTATGCGCTCGATCCTCAGCCGCATGAGGTTCTTTATGATCAGCTCGGCATCAGCCCACGCCTCGCAGCAGATCATCGCGGAGACCTTTCGGATCTGGCCCGACTGACGGCCATCGTGGCGGAGCAGAAGCCGGATTTCATCTTCCACCTCGCCGCCCAGCCACTCGTCCGCTTGTCGTATGAGATCCCGGTCGAAACCTTCACCACCAATGTTCTCGGCACCGTTCATCTCCTCGAAGCGGTCCGCCGCAGTGGCCATGACTGCACCGTTGTCGTGATCACCACCGACAAGTGTTACGAGAACCGCGAGTGGCTCCACAGTTACCGCGAAGAGGATGCGATGGGTGGGCATGATCCCTATAGCGCATCCAAGGGTGCTGCCGAGATTGCCGCCGCGTCCTATCGCCGCTCGTTCTTCGATCCGGGTGGAAAGGTCGCCATGGCCACCGCCCGCGCGGGCAATGTCATCGGTGGCGGGGACTGGGCGCTCGATCGCATTGTCCCCGACTGCATCCGCGCCATTCGTAAGGGCGAACCCATCGCTGTTCGAAACAAGATCGCCACCCGGCCGTGGCAGCATGTGCTTGAGCCGCTTTCCGGTTACCTTTGGCTAGGTGCCGCGCTCCACAACAGCCGCCTCACCGGCTATCCGGACAACTCGCCGTTCCGCTCGTCCTTCAACTTCGGACCTCGCCTCACCAGCAACCGCACCGTCGCGCAGCTCGTCGAAGAACTCGTCTCCCACACCGGTGGCGAGTGGAAGGACTGCTCTGATCCCAACGCCCCGCATGAGGCTTCCAAACTGAACCTCGCCATCGACAAGGCCTTCCACCTGCTTCAGTGGGAGCCGGTCTGGGACTTCGAGCAAACGATCGCCCGCACTGCCGACTGGTACCTCGCAGAACAGAACGGCGAATCCCCCGCCGATCTTTGCGATCAACAAATCGAAGCCTATGAAACGGCCGCCCAATCCGCCGGGCTTCTCTGGGCAGAGCAACAAAGTTGAAATCCGGAAAGCTGAAAGCTGAAATTCAGAGTTGTCCTCTCCTTCAGCTTTCAGCTTTCCGAATTTCCGCTTTTCTTCCACTGCTTTCCATTTTCTCGCTCCGAATTTCTCATGAACAGTCGGCTACCCGAGGAGTTTCGGTCCAGAGCAAAGCGCTTCGGCTCTAAGGCCATTAGGCTTTATATCGCCCTGCCGAAACAACGCGAAGAAGTGCGTGTTCTTGGCCGCCAGTTGATCCGATCCGCCACTTCAGTTGCATCCCACGTCAGGGAAGGATCGCGTGCCCGGTCTACTGCCGAATTCACCAGCAAACTCGGTGTGGCGATCCAAGAGGCGGACGAGAGCCAGCTTTGGCTCGAATATCTTCGTGAAGATTGTGGAATCCCAGATGCTTCCATCCAACTCTTTTGCGTGAGTCTGACGAGCTGATCGCCATTCTAACGACCATCATCAAACGGTCCTCCGACTCTTGATCTCCGAATCATTTCCGCCGTCCTCTTTCCGCTTTCCTCTTTCCTCTTTCCTCTTTCCTCTTTCCTCTTTCCTCTTTCCTCTTTCCTCTTTCCTCTTTCCTCTTTCCGCTCTCCCAATTTCAACTTTCCCTTCCATGACTCCCTCCGAACTCAAAGCCGAAATCCTCCGCCTCACGCGCGAGTTTTCCCGCCTCACCCACACCGCCAACCGTCCCGGTGATGACGCCGATCACGCCGCATTCATTCCCGGCCAGACCACCGTGCCCTACGCGGGACGCGTCTTCAACGAGGACGAGGTTGAGGCCGCCGTTTCCGCCACGCTCGACTTCTGGCTCACGCTCGGACCGGAAGGCGAGGCCATGGAAAAGGAACTCGCCGAGTTCATGGGCGTGAAGCACTGCCTGCTGGTCAACTCCGGCTCATCGGCGAACCTGGTCGCCTTCAGCGCCCTCACCACCCACAAGCTCCCCGAGCACAAGCGCATTCGGCCCGGCGATGAAGTCATCACCGTCGCAGCCGGTTTCCCGACCACGGTCGCCCCCATCATCCAGTGCGGTGCCGTGCCGGTCTTCATCGATGCCAAGCCACTCACCGGCAATGCCGATTGCAGCCTGCTGGAGGCCGCCTACTCCCCAGGAAAAACCAAGGCCGTGATGATGGCCCACGCCCTCGGTAATCCCTTTGAGCTCTCCGTCGTTCTCGCTTTCTGCAAGAAGTACGACCTCTGGCTCATCGAGGACAACTGCGACGCCCTCGGCTGTACCTACACCCTCCCCGTAGAACTCGCCAAGGAACTCGGCCTCGATCACCTCCTGAAGATCGCCGAAAAAGGTGAGCACTCGATCATCAGAATTCATGGGGAAGAAAAGTTGAAATCCGGAAAGCTGAAAGCGGAAAATGAAACCTCTGAATCTCAGCTTTCAGCTTCCAACTTTCCGCTTTTCCTAACCGCCCCCACCGGTTCCTTCGGCGACATCTCCACCCAGTCCTTCTATCCTCCCCATCACCTCACGATGGGTGAAGGCGGCGCCGTCAACATCGTCCGCAAGCCACCGCTCAAGACCTACGCCGAGTCCTTCCGCGATTGGGGCCGCGATTGCTGGTGCGCCTCTGGAAAGGATGATACCTGCGGTAAGCGCTTCAAGTGGCAGCTCGGCGAACTCCCGGAGGGCTACGACCACAAGTACATCTACAGCCACATGGGCTTCAACCTGAAGCCACTCGACACCCAGGCCGCCATCGGACGGGTTCAGATCAAGCGCCTCCCCGCCTTCATCGAAGCCCGCAAGCAGAATTGGGAACGCCTCCGCCGCGGTCTCCATGGATTGGAGCAGTACATCGACTTCGCCCTGCCCACCCACGCCACCGCCTGGAATCCACCTGAGAAGGAAAATTTGGAAAGTGGAAAGCTGAAAGCTGAAACTCCGGACTCTTCAATTTCGACTTTCGACTTTCCGCTTTCAAATTTCTCTTGGGACTCCACCGGCTGCCGCACCGATTGCTCGTGGTTCGGCTTCAAGATCACCATCAAGGAGGACGCCCCTTTCACCCGCACCGAGCTGGCCGCGCACCTCGACGAAAAGAAAATCGGCAACCGCATGCTCTTCGGCGGAAACCTCGTCCGCCAGCCCGCCTTCGTGCAGCTCAAGCGCGATAACCCCGCCGCCTTCCGTGTGGTCGGAGAAGAAAATTTGGAAAGCGGAAAGCGGAAAGCGGATCCATCTGAGTTTCAGCTTTCAGCTTTGAACTCTCAGCTTTCCTCTCCCCTCCCCGGTGCCGACCGCATCATGAAGCAAACCATGTTCCTCGGCACCTACCCCGGCCTCACCCCGGAAATGATCGACTACATGGTCCAGGTCATCCGGGAGTTCGTGGCGGCGAAGGCAAAGGGCAAAAGCTGAAAGTTGAGAGCGGAAATACAGAGTTGTCTTCTCCTTCAACTTTCAGCTTTCCGGATTTCAACTTTTCTCCGTCCCGCTTTCCGCTTTCCGCTTTCCAAAATCCCCCGCTACCCTCCATCGCCATGAATCGAAATCACATCTACGTTTCGACCGTTATCGGAGCCGTTCTGATGCTTGGGGCCTGTGCCCAGGCCGAGGAGGAAACCGTCGAACCCCTCGAACTCACCCGCCTGCGCGAGCAGTTCCAGACCCGGGTGGACCAGGAAATGATCCCCTGGCGGGACAAATACAAAAAGGAACTCCAGAAGTTGGAGGATCGTCTCGTTCAAGAGCGGCGGCTGCAGGAGGCGCTTGCCGTCAAAACCGAACGTGACTACAGCGGTGGACTTTCAAGCAATGGGCCCGGTCAAACGGTCGCTCCCAGTCTGCCTACTCCGGATACGGTCGCTGAAGCCAAGAAAATCCTGACCGGAACTGTCTGGCTGGTCTATGCGGCCGAAGACAAAAAGCATGAAACATTGTTGGATACCTACCACTTCACCGATTCCAACAAGGTCTTTGTTCTAACCTCAAAACGCCCATTCGATTGGGCTTTGAAATCAGCTGCGGAAGTGAACATACAGTTTTTGGCAGGGGATATTAAAATGGATTTCAACTACACGAAAGCAACGGCGTCATCCTCCTACGCGGGTAAAGAATATGCACTCGTGCTCGCTGGCAGGCCGAATCAATGATCCACGCCCTGGGTCTGCTCGTGCAATTCAATCGTAGAAGATCAAATGCATCTCATAGACGAGCCCCTGCCTGGAGTCAAAATCCTCCGCCCGTTCGTGTTCGAGGATACGCGTGGAAACTTCGTGAAGCCTTTCCATGAAGGCCAACTCGCAGAGCACGGCATCGCGATGACCGTCAGGGAGGAGTTCTTCTCCACCTCCGGAAAGAACGTCCTACGCGGCATGCACTTCCAGGTCCCGCCCCACGCACACCAGAAACTGATTTATTGCATTTCCGGCAGGGTGCTCGATGTGCTTCTCGATCTTCGCAACTCATCGCCGACCTTCGGAAGATCTGTTGGATTGGAGCTTTCCGCCGTCAGCCATCATGTCCTCCATCTGCCTGTAGGCATCGCCCACGGATTTGTGAGCTTGGAGGATAATTCCTGCCTGGTTTACAAGACTGATGCCGTCCACTCCCCTGAGCATGATGCCGGGCTGGCGTGGAATTCGTTCGGGTTCCAGTGGCCCATTGTGGACGCAATCATTTCTGGACGGGATCTTCATCACCCGTCCTTCGATTCCTTTGAATCCCCATTTTGATTCCGGGTCTGATCCCGAGTGCCGATGAAGATCCTGGATCTGACCACCGATTCCTTGCTCCTGCCCGCGAGGTCCGACTCAGTCGAGGTCGTTCACTGCCAGACTGGCAGGGCCGTGATGCACAGTGGTTGCCCGAAGGTTCCGCCACGCGGCATGGCCTTCCGTCTGGTCCTCGAGCTCTTGCGTGCCCGGCGTTACGATTGGATCATCGTTCCACCCGCACACGTCAACTGGACCACCGGCAACGGATTTCTGAGGAAGTGGATCAAAAGAACGCTCGCCTGGTTTCTCCAGCATCCCAAGGCCGCCCGTTTCGCCCGGCAGGCTGTGTTCGGAAGCCGGGCCCGCTTCGCCGTCACGGACTACTCCGACCAGTTCTACCCGAGTGAGTTCGCCCTGACCTGCATCGAACCAGCCCACTACTTCCAGCTCAATGTCCCACGCAAGCTGGTGGGGTCTCGCATGGGACCGGCGGAGACGTTGATTCACTACCTGCCCACCGTCATTCAGGATGATCTGATCGATTCTCTGGTGTCCCAGCGAACAGGGGAGGCTGCATACGACGTCTTTGTCGCAGGCTCCTACCACAACGAGCAACGCCTGAAACAGCTTGACGCCACCCGTCTTCTAACAAGCCGTGGCTGGAAGGTCTTCGAGCTGGGGGAGAGGTCGTTTGGGAAATTCACCACCGGCATTCTCGACAGCAAGCTCTGCATGTCCGGCAAAGGTCTCGCCTACCATTGCTTCCGACCGCTTGAGGCGGCTGCTGCAGGCGCTGCTCCGGTTTCGCATGGGCCAGAAGAGGGGACCTATCACGACTACATCGATGGCGAGAATTGTTTCCTCTACGATCCCAGCATTGATCCCGCTGGCATCGCTGATTTCGTCGAAGAGGCATTGCGTCATCCGGATCGCATCCAGAAGGTCGTCGAGGGTGCACGTAAACTCCTGAACCACAGACACCGGGCCTCCGTACTCGCTTCCAATTTTCTAAGCCTGCTCCGGCAGACCACCTAGAACCTTGCATCAACCAATCATGTCTTCCTCACGCAAAGCTCTCGTTACCGGTGTGACAGGATTCATCGGCCACCACCTTGCGACTCGCCTGATTGAGGAGGGTTGGACGGTGACGGTGGTCGTCCGCAACGGGTCGTCTGAGGCTCGTATTCCGAATGGTGCCCATGTCGCCAGACACGATGGATCTTCCATCGGTATGATGGAGATCTTCTCCCTTGCGCGGCCAGAGGTGGTCTTCCACCTCGCATCCAAGATTGTAACGCGACATAGCCTAGCCGATCTGGATTCCCTAGTGGACTCGAATCTGCGCTTCGGCCTTCAGCTTCTGGAGGCTACGGTCTCGGTCGGGTGCGGACGTTTTGTCAACACCGGCACCGGCTGGCAGCACTTCGAAAACCGTGATTACGATCCTGTCTGCCTCTATGCGGCCACCAAGCAGGCGTTTGAGGATCTCATCGAATATTATGTCCGCGTTTCCGGGCTTAAAGTGGCCACCCTCAAACTGCATGACAACTATGGTGAGGAAGATCCTCGAGGCAAATTGATGGCGCTCCTGCTCGGTGCTGCGCTCTCGGGTGAGCTTCTCGATCTCTCGCCAGGTGAACAGCGGATCGACCTCGTCAACGTCCGCGACGTCGCCTCCGCGTTCATGATCACGGATCGAGTGCTGGCCGCCCAGCCTGCATCGGTTCATCTCCATTACATGATCAAGGCACCGGAGACGATTTCGATCCGGGAGCTTGCCGAACTCATCCAAAAAGTCACCGGACGACCGGTCAACGCAGTCTGGGGTGCCCGTCCCTATCGCGAACGTGAGGTAATGATGCCTTCCGATCGCGGCGAACAGGTTCCAGGATGGCAACCCACCGTCACCCTTGAAGAGGGAATTAGGGAGATTTGGAAGAAAATGACTTGAGCTTGTCGGCCTATTGGCGCACCGCCTTCCACCCCATTCATAATTGAGTCGTATATTCAAAAAGCTGCTGAGTTCGGGGCATTTGCTGCTGCGTTTTGCAGGGATCGATAAGAAGGTAGGCACAGGCCTTGTCGCGAGGGGCATTGCTATGCTCAGCGCTCCCGTGGGAGCATTCCTGACCGTTTGGAAACTCAGTAATGAGCAGCAAGGCCTCTACTATTTGTTCTCCAGCCTGCTGGCTCTGAGGGTTTTATTTGAACTCGGCGCAGGCACGTCGGTGATACAGGTCGCTGCTCATGCTAGGCTGCCGGCTGGGGAACTAAAACACGGTCCGCTTGATCCCGCTTTCGTTGCCATCGTCAATCGTTGGATGGCGAAGGTCTCATCATGGTATGGACTTGTGGCCGGCCTTGGCGGTGCCGCATTTATGGCGTTTCAAGGCCACGGGGATGTAACCACACTTATGGCCTGGGCCGCTTTCATCACGGTAGGGTCACTGCAGTTCGCATCAGAGGGACGATGGGGACTGGCCGAGGGGGCCGGATTTGTAGCGGAGGCAAATCTTCTTCGGATCAAAAACAATCTTCTCCAAAGCCTCTCACTTTGGTCAGCTCTGCTGTTAGGAGCCGGTCTGTTCTCATTCTGCATCGCTGCTTTCATCGGTTACCTGTCCCAAGAATTCCGTTTCCGGAAGCTTCACCGTTGGATGTACGCTCATGCCGAAGATCAAGAGAAGGAAAAACTCCAGCATTTCAGATCCGAACTGGTATATCTGATCCGGCGAGCCAGCCAGACGTACCTAACAGGCTACTTTGTATTCCAGATGCAGCAGCCGATTTGCTTTTACCTTCTTGGTGCCGCAGATTCTGCTCGGCTCGGCTTTACTCAGTCGATCGGAACCACCTTCATCGGTCTTCCATCGATATGGTTAGCAATGAACTTTCCCAAACTGGCACACCATATCGCGGATAACGAAGTCACACAAGCTGCGGCGCTGTTTCGATCTAAATGGACCCAAGTCTGCGTTTTGGTAATCCTTGCGGCAGTTGCATCATGGGGCATAACACTCCTGTTGGCTCACTCCGCGAGATTCCAGGATCGGCTGATGGATCCGCTCACCACGGGTTTGTTCTTCCTGTCGATGGCAATCCAGACGATTGCGCTTGGCCTCACCTATTGGCCGCGGGCGTTCAAGGTAGAACCGTTCGTGCGGATCGCCTACATTCAGATGATCGTTACTCCATTATTTCTATGGATCGCAATGTCGACGTCCGGACTGCGAGGCGCAGCTTTCGGAAATCTGGGTTCGTGGGTGATTGGAGTAATTGGAATCTCGCTCATTTTCAAAAACTATTGGGTCTCTTCCTGCAAGGAACAATTGCCCCCTGCCTGATCGCCCATGCCGCCGCTCCTCACCATTGCGATCCCCACGTTCAACCGCCCAGGACAGCTTTGCGCCAGGCTTTCCGAGTTATTACCCCAGATCGCAGACCGTCAAGAAGTCAAGGTCATCATCGTCGACAATGCTTCATCCCAACCGTCGAAGGATGTCATCGCGGCATACTTTGGAGGGGATGTTCCGGCAGATATAGAAATTATTAGGAACACAACCAACATTGGTCTGGCCGCAAACATCTGCCGATGCTTTGAACACTCCACTAGCATCTGGACCTGGATTCTGGGTGATGATGATGCCGTCGCGCCGGACGCAATCGGCATTGTTCTCGAAACTCTGAGCCGCAAGGGAGAAGAGAATGATCACGTGGCGTTGTTCTGCTTCTCTTCGGGAATCGACCGCAACGCCGAATCCGAAAACTTCAGCACCATCGAGGAGCTTTTCAGCAGGTTTGAGGATCCCCTTAAGTTCAGTAACTTCCTGTTTATTTCGTCTAAGGTATTTTCAACCAGACGGTTTCTGGAGAGAGCGCGCCTAGCCTATCACTATTGTTATTCACTTGCGCCACATCTCGCGGTGTCGATCGCGTTTCTTCAGGACAAGTTGACGGTCCGCTATGAAACAGGATTTGTGGTGGACTGGAAGAATCCCCCGGAAGAACAGAAATGGAGTTGCAATCTTGTTGCCGCCGGTCTTCCCACGCTTGCTGAAATTCCGGGCGCGGGCGAACCGCTGATGCGTCACCTGGCTCCTGGTCTTGGACTGATGTTGTGGAAGCCATTTCTACGCGGCGGAATCGATTACGTCCTGTTCGATGACGAACGTGGCACCCACTACTGGCATCTGATGTTGGTCCGGCTCATTCCGTTCGTTAGGCGCACCCGTCGGATCAGTGCTTTAATATTGTTAGCACTCAGTGGTCTGGTTATAATTGCACCGTGGACCCGGCCGCTTCTGAGAATGCTGCTTGGAGGCGTTCGCATCCGAATGTCGGATTCCGATCTGATCAACGATCGAAATTGAATTCGGGCCTAGAGATCTCCGCAATGACCGCCTCCACTATCCGGGTTGCCCATTTGGTATCGTTTGACTCGGGAGGGGCGGCCAAGGCAGCCTATCGACTGCATCTCAGCCTCTGCGAGGCTGGGGTGGATTCCCAGTTTTTTGCATGTAACCCCTCGAGTGATTGGCCTGGCGTAAGGACGCTGAATCGCGATTCCGTAAAACTGGAGTGCCTCTGGCGCCTTGCCCAGCTTGCGGGCAAATTCATGCTGACAGCGACGGGTAGGGAAAGGAAGGAGATCGACCTCCAGGTTGTTCCTCAGGGGTTTCTTGCGGGCCTGGATGCAATGAACTTTGATCTAGTCCATTTCCATTGGGTCGACGGATCGGTGGCCTCGCTTCATGAGCTGGAGCGCTTTCAGACTCCAATCGTTTGGAGTTTGCACGACATGCGGTCATACACTGGGGGCTATTACTATCTCGGAAGCAACCTCGACGAGTGGCTGCAGGCCAAGGGCTCCTTGCCCGCCTACGA
>JANOBS010000438.1:0-24478 GCA_031411755.1 Luteolibacter sp.
ACCGCATCCAGGGCAGCGCCAATCTGTCCGCTTGGACGCTCGATGTTTCCGAAGTCGCTGCCGGTGCTGAGCGGGATGCGATCCAGCTCGGTCTGCCCGCCCTCGACACCGGCTGGACCTACCGCACCTTCCGCGCTCCAGGCACCGTCTCCAGTGCCGCCTCTGACTTCCTCCGCGTAAAAGTCACCGAATGAGATCGAGCACACTTGTCTGATTCATAAACGAAGGCCGGGAGGAGACTCCCGGCCTCTTTTCTCGTGCGGCCTCCCCTTGAAAGACCATCATCCGCCCGGACGTTCGGGATCCGTCGGTTTCGGACATCATGTGGATACGATCGCTCATCGGCTGTTTGCCATTTCTCGCCGCGAGCCTTGCCTCGGCCGAGCATTGGGCCTACGTGCCTCCGAAAGCTGAAATCCCGAAGGCCCCGGCGGGAACGAATCCGGTCGATGCCTTCCTTTCCGCTGCGCGAAACGACCTCCACGTGAAGGCCGCGCCGCTCGCCGAACCGCGTCTCTGGCTGGAACGCGCCGCCTACTCGCTGACCGGGCTACCGCCGTCGCCTGAGCAGCTCCAACGGATCGCCGCGAAACCGGATGCTGCCACCTGGAATGCGCTCCTCGACGAACTCCTCTCCAGCCCGGCCTATGGCGAACGCTGGGCGCGGCACTGGATGGATGTCGCCCGCTATGCCGACACCAGCGGCTACAACTTCGACAGGGATAACCGCTACCCCTTCGCCTACACCTACCGCGACTGGTTGGTGAAGGCCTTCAATCGCGACCTGCCCTACGATCAGTTCATCAAGCTCCAGATCGCCGCCGACCGGATCGTGGACAAGCCGGATCATCCTGATCTCGCCGCGCTCGGGTTTCTAACAGTCGGCCCGCGCGCCGGTGCCGTGGAGACGATCGATGACCGTGTCGATGTCGTGACGCGTGGTTTCCTCGCCTCCACCGTCGCCTGTGCCCGCTGTCACGATCACAAGACCGATCCGATCACGTCGAAGGACTACTACTCGCTCTATTCGATCTTCGAGAACACCCGCGAGCCCACCGACAAACCGGTCATCGGGATTCCTTCCGACCAGGTCGCTTACCAGTCATATCTGGCGGATGCCGCGAAACTGGAAAAGGCCGATCAGGCGGCGCTTCAGGAACTCGTCAACCACCTCCGTGCGAAGGATTCCCTCACTACCTACCTCGAACTCGCCTGGCGGGCGCAGCAGGAGAACTGGGACCACGGCAGGGCCACCAGTGCCGCTTTCAAGCGCGGACGATTCCGGGCAAAGGCGGTGCTGAAATGGCGGGACTTCCTTTCCGGTTCCCAGCCACGTTTCGTCGCCTGGTCGGCCGAGATGGCGGCCGCGGATGACGCGGGGAAAAAGGCCGCCTGTGAGCGTCTTGCCAGCGACCTCCTCACGCCTTCACCGGACCTCGCCTCGATCGTCACTTCCCGGAAGTGTCCGCTGTCCTACGGCGTGGATCGTATTTCCGAGTTCTTCGACGGCCAGGATGAGAAGACCAACGCCGAACGCGACAGCGCGATGAGCCGCCTCCAGGCCGATCACGCCGGATCACCCGCGCGTCCGATGTGCCTGGAAGACCGCGGCCAGTGGTCGCCCGCCGTGATTTTCAAACGCGGCAATCCCGCCAATCGCGGCGAGACCTTCGAGCGCCAATGGCTCGGCTTCCTCGGCGGCGGAGAGTTCACAAAGGATCGCAGCACGCGACTCTCGCTCGCGGAAAAGATCGCCGATCGCAACAATCCACTCACCGCCCGCGTGATTGTGAACCGCGTCTGGGCCTGGAACTTCGGCGCGCCACTCGCCGAGCCCGGTGACTTCGGACCGCAGCAGGCCGAGCCCCCCCTGCGTCCGCTGCTCGACTGGCTCGCGGTCTGGTTCGTCGATCACGGCAGCTCGATCAAGCAGCTCAACCGGCTCCTTCTCACCTCGCAGGCCTTCCGCCTTTCCAGCGATGGACCGAAGGAAAATCTCGCCCTCGATGAAGGCAACACCCGCTTCTGGAAATGGAACCGCCGCCGTCTCGATTTCGAGTCGATGCGCGACCGCCTGCTGGCCTCGTGCGGGGCGCTGAAAACCGACCAACAGGGTGGTCGTCCGGTGAATCTCGATGCCACCTCTTCGGATGCCCGACGCAGCGTCTATGCCTTCATCGACCGCTACGCGCTGCCCGGACTGTTCGTCTCGTTCGATCTGCCTCATCCCGATCACCACAGCGCCGCGCGCCTCGAGACCACTGTACCTCAGCAGTCATTGTTTTTCCTCAACAGCCCGCTCGTTCTGCGCCAGGCCGCCGCGCTGGCCGCCTCGCCGGCATTCAAGGCGCTGCCGGATGATGGATCGCGGCTCGACTGGATCTATCAGCAACTCTTCCGCCGCCAACCGACCGCAGGCCAGCGTCAGGCGGTCTTGAAATGGCTCTCATCGGTCGATCCCGCCGACTACCAACCGAAGCTCAGCGGCAGTTGGCAGGTCCGACATGCGCCCGACACCGAGGGGATCTCCGCCGACGTTCGCGAGTTCCCGCTGTTCGCCGACAAGGTCTGGAAAACCGGGCCTGATGTGAAGACCTCGCCGATCCGCTGGCTCCATGTCGGTGCCGGGGGCGGACATGTCGGCAGCCACCACCGCACGATCTTCCGCTGGGTCGCGCTCGGGGCTGGGGAGGTGAGGTTTCAGACTCATCTCAAACGCACGCAGACGGGCGGAGTCCCACTCGCCTGGCGGATCGAGGCAAAGGGCCGCGACCTTCTTGGCGAGGGAAAGTTTCCCGCTGATAGCTCGATCGACGCGGCTTGTGAATGGGTTTCGGTGAAGCCGGGAGATACGATGGACTTCGTACTTCGCGCCCCGGACGGCGACACCTGCGGCGGCGTGCGGTGGGACATTCAAGTGATGGGCCGTGAGTCCGCCACGACGAAGCCCGAGGTGATCGCGGATTTCACCAAGGATTTTCCCACTGCCGAATCTGCCGCTCAGGCCCCGGCTTCCGCCGATCCCTGGGCGGATGTGATCCAGATGCTCTGGGCCTCGAATGACTTCAACTTCATCGACTGACCATGAGCCACCACATCACCGCCAGCGATCTGGTCCTCGACCGCCGCGATTTCCTCCGCCGCTGCGGCATGGGCTTCGGTGGGCTCGCGCTTGGCAGCCTGTTCGGAGGAAATGCCTCCGCCGCCCCGATGATGCCGGGAGAGATCACCGGTCCGCATTTCGCACCGCGGGCGAAGCGTGTCGTCCACCTCTTCATGAACGGCGGGCCATCCCAGGTGGACACCTTTGACCGGAAGATCGCGCTCGATGCCCAGCACGGGAAAGTCATTCCGCTGGAAGGCTTGAAGACCGAGCGGCCCACCGGAGCGGCCCTTCGCTCGCCTTTCAGCTTCGATCGCTACGGCCAATCCGGCCTCGAGGTCAGCGAGCTCTTCAAGCACACCGCCAAGCACGCCGATGATCTCTGCGTGATCCGATCGATGACCGCCGACGTGCCAAACCACGAGCCGTCACTCATGCTGATGAACTGCGGCGATGCCCGGCTTTCCCGT
This sequence comes from Luteolibacter sp., assembly GCA_031411755.1. Taxonomy (GTDB): domain Bacteria; phylum Verrucomicrobiota; class Verrucomicrobiia; order Verrucomicrobiales; family Akkermansiaceae; genus Luteolibacter. The sequence goes on from JANOBS010000438.1 coordinate 3,574, forward strand.
CCGTCGATGGGCTCGTGGGTCAGCTACGGGCTCGGCAGCGCCAACGACAACCTGCCCGCGTACCTGTCGATGTGCCCCGGCGGCATGCCGATCAAGCGCGGCGAGAACTGGCGCTCGTCGTTTCTCCCCGGCCGCTTCCAGGGCACCTATCTCGACACCTCGATCCAGGACATCGAGCGGATGATTGAGAACCTGAAGAACCCCAACGCCCGTGATTCACGACAGGCGCGGGAGCTTTCATTGCTGCGTGAGTTGAACGAGCAGCACCTCGCTTCGCACGCGCACGACCCGCAACTGGAGGCCCGCATTCGCAGCTTTGAGCTGGCCTACCGCATGCAGAGTGAGGCCACGGACGCCTTTGATGTTTCCAGTGAGCCGGAACCGATCAAGGCGATGTATGGCCCCGGAAATTTCGCCCGCCAGTGCCTGATGGCGCGGCGTCTTCTGGAGCGCGGCGTGCGCTTCATCCAACTCTGGCACGGCGACGGCCAGCCTTGGGACAGCCATGACAACATCGAGGACCATCGTCGTCTCGCGGGCGAATGCGATCAGGCGATCGGGGCCTTTCTTTCCGATCTGAAAATGCGCGGCATGCTCGATGACACCCTCGTCATCTGGGGCGGTGAATTCGGTCGCACGCCGGTGGTGGAGCTTCCCCAGGCGGGCTCGAATGCCGGCACCATGAAGGGCCGCGACCACAACCACTACGGCTTCAGCATGTGGCTCGCCGGCGGCGGCGTGAAGGGCGGCTACGTCCATGGAGCCACCGATGAGTTCGGCTTCCGCGCCGTCGACAAACCGATGCATGTCCATGACCTGCACGCCACCATCCTCCACCTACTGGGCTTCGATCATGAGAAGCTCACCTACCACTACTCCGGCCGGAACTTCCGCCTCACCGATGTGCACGGGCACGTGGTGAGGGAGCTGCTGGCATAGCTGCCCTGACAGGGCCAAATGAAATAGCCCGCGGGCAAGGCCCCGGGTCATAGAGGTATTTGGAACAAGCGCCCTGTATGGGCGCGATGGGGCGGACTCGGGCCTCCATATCCTATTGACCCCACGGCGTCCCTTCAGGACGCGATTCCTTCTTCAAAATCCTCCCCGGGTTGCAACTGGGGCTATTTCATTACGCCCCGTTGGGGCTGAAGGCGGCGTGAGTGGTATTTCACTTCAGCGTATAGCCCGTCAGATCCGCCTTGAAGGTGTTCGCGGCCAGCTTGCCGTTCAGCTTCGTGTTCGTGAAGACCGTGCGGATGCGGGACTTGTCCTTCATCTCCAGCTCCAGCGCGCGCAGCTCGTTGTTGGCCGGATCGATGTCGAGAAACACCCACGGCACGTTCGCCTTCATCCGGCGCTCCTTTGGTTGCAGCGTGTACTGGTGGATGCCGGAGGTGATGCGGGCATCGATGATCTCAAACGATTCGCGGAAGGCTTCCGGTGAGGCCAGCGCGTTGCCGCCGAGAAAGGAAAACTGTTTCGCCTGCGGAGAGTCCTTGTCGACTTGTCGCGCGGATTTGTCGGAGGCCTGGAGCAGGGTCATCGTGACGCCATCGGAAACCGCCAGCGTCTCGATCGGGTTGCCGAGTTCCCAGCGCAGCTTGTCCGGCCGCTGCATGGCCAGCTTGCCCGGTGTGGTCACCGGCTCCTTCAGCGAGGGCAGCTTCCGCTCCTGGGTGAAGGTGGCCTCCAGCGAGGTGATCGAGGTCTGCCGTTTCAGCCAGGCATCCAGCACCGTGGTGTCAGGCGCGGCATGGGCGATGAGGGAGGTCAGGACGAGCAAGGCGAGGGAACGCATGGAGGCACTAAAATCCGAAATCCAGATTCCGAAATCCGAAACTGCCGGAAATTGAAAATAAGCCAGGATCGCAGCCTTTCTCTGGAGGTCAGTCCCTGCCTACTTCGGCCACTTCACGTTCGGGGCCTTGCCGTGCCAGAACGGTTGGCGGGGATCGAAAAGGTCCATGCCGTTGAGGATGGCGTGGCCAGATCGGTCGATGGGGAGGGCGATGGCACTCTGGTCGACGCGTAGGATAATGGCTTTTCCGTCGATTCCATTGCGATCAAAGGTCAGCTTTCCCGGCTCCAAGGGTGCCACGCAGACTGGGGTGTTCGGATCCTCCTTTGAGGAAAGCCCGGCGATGTAGGCGAAGCCACATTCACCCGCAGCAAGAGCCTCGGACTCTGTAGCGAAGTGGTTGTCCGGCTTTTTGATCCTCGGAGTTTCGACATAGAACATTTCCTCTGACTCATAGATCTTTGAAACTATTAGCTGCTGGAACAGATCATTGGACGTCGCGTCATTCAGCGTCCACGTCGAGCCGGTCTTTGCTTTGACCAAAGCAGCCGTGGTGGCATCGGGATACTTGCCGTATTCGATTTCAAATTCCAAAAAAACCTGCCCAATCACCATGGCGTTGCGGGTCGAAGAAACTAGGTTACTGACCTTTCTGCTCCGTATAACCATGGGAGGCATCAAGGCCCCCAATACCAACAACAACATTGAGCCCAGCCCCAAACCAATGATCCACTGCATCTTCCTTCGCGATCTTATGGCCTCCTCCCCCGGCGGCGGCGCAGGCACACCGGGTGGTGGCTGGGGCAGGAGCTCGGTGGGCATTTGAAGACATTAACAACGCAGACGAATGGCCGCAACTCCTCGTGGCGGCGTTTTCCAAACGCCTTGCCTGCCTTGGCTCAGCCCTTGGAAAGGTCCGCCACGATTCACTTCGGCCACTTCACGTTCGGGGCCTTGCCATGCCAGAACGGCTGGCGCGGATCGAAGAGGTCCATGCCGTTGAGGATCACTTGGCCGGAGGGGTCGATGGGGAGCTGTATGACACTGTTGTCGAGGCGGAGGATGATGGCTTTTCCATCGAAGGATTCACGATCAGAGGTCAGCTTTCCGGGTTCCAAGGGTGTCACGCAGATCGGGGTGTCCGGATCGTCCTTTGAGGAAAGCCCGGTGATGTAAGCGAAGCCACACTCACCCGCAGCAAGTGCCTGGGATTCGCTGGTGAAAATGTTGTCCGCTTTCTTGGTCCACGGACTTTTCGCGTAGAAGAGATCCTCAGAAATGACGATCCCCGAGACCATGAACTGCTGGAACAAATCGTTGGAAGTGGCGTCACCCAACATCCACGTCGAGCCGGTCTTTGCTTTCACCATAGCAGCCGTCGTTGCATCGGGATATTTGCCGTATTGGTTATCGAACTCCAACAAAGCCTGTCCGATCTGCTTGGCATTCGCATCCGCGGTAATCCGATTCGCGACCCCCCTATTACTCACGAAGCCAAATTCAGCAAGACGCCCAAGGGTGAAGCAACCAAACGGAAACATCGCGACGAATCCGATTGCCAAAAGATTCATTAATCTCTGCTTGGACCTCTTCGCCACTTTCCCCGGCGGCGCAGGCACACCGGGCGGTGGCTGGGGCAGAAGCTCGGTGGGCATCCCTTGAGATTACGGAAGTCGCACAAGTTTGCAACTTGCGTGTGGACAGGCAGGGACTCGGCCTCCGGACGGTCCGGTGGGGGACGGATCAAGAGTTCCTAACAGCCCGATTTCTCAAACGAGCCGACTTTTCGCGAACGAGGTCAATCGGTTCGGAAGCGCCCGGTTTCCCTATCATCCGCCCCCCGCCGGACCGCCCGGAATGCTCCAAGCCGTCATGACGGCGTTAAGGAATGCCGCAGGCCTATCTTGCATAGCGCGAGCGCAAATCGGTCCCTGCCTATTTCAACCAAGCCTTGAAGGTGGCTTCGTCGGCGGGCATCGGGATGGCGACCTTTTCGCGATCGGCGAGGATGGCGAGGCGTTCGGGGATCTCCACGCAGCCTTTGCCAAGCTCGGCTTCCATGACGTCGAGGAACTTCGCGGGGTGCGCGGTTTCCAAGGTGATGGTGGCGCTGCCGGGGTGGGCGGCGCGCCATTTCTGGGCGGCCAACCAGCCGACCGCACCATGTGGATCGAGTTCGTAATCGAGCGTGGCCTTGACTGTGCGGATGGCGGCGCGGGTGGCGTCGTCCGAGAAGGTGTAGCCGCTGATCTTTTCCTTCATCGCTTCCCAGGACTTGCCGAAGAGGGCTTCCATGCGGGCGAAGTTCGACGGCGCGCCGACGTCCATGGCATTCGAGATCGTGGAAATGCTCGGGACCGGCTGGTAGCTGCCGCTGGCAAGGTAGCGCGGGACGACGTCGTTGGCATTGGTCGCAGCGACGAACTGCGCGACCGGCAGACCGAGTCGCGTGGCGAACAGCCCGGCGGTGAGGTTGCCGAAGTTTCCTGATGGGATGACGAAAACCGGCGCGATGCCCTCGGGGAGCTGTCGCGAGGCGTCGATGTAATAAAAGCTCTGCGGGACGAGTCGCGCGAGGTTGATGGAGTTCGCCGAAGTGAGGTTGAGTCGCTCGGAAAGCTCGCGATCGAGGAAGGCGCTTTTCACCAGCCGCTGGCAGTCGTCGAACGAGCCCTCGACCTCCAGCGCGGTGATGTTGTCGCCGAGGGTGGTGAGCTGCTTTTCCTGGAGTCCGGAGACCTTGCCCTTCGGATAAAGGATGATCACGCGGGTGCCGGGAACGCGGTGGAAGGCGGAGGCAACCGCGCCGCCGGTGTCGCCGGAGGTGGCGACGAGGACGGTCAGCTCGCGGCCGTCGTCGCGCGTCAGCCAAGCCATCAGACGGGCCATGAAGCGCGCGCCGAAATCCTTGAAGGCGAGGGTCGGTCCGTGGAAAAGCTCGAGGACATGATCGCCCGGTGCGAGTCCCACGACCGGAGCCTCAAACGACAGCGTGCCCTCCACCATTTCGCGCAGCGCGGCGGCGGGAACATCCTCACCGAAGAAGGCCTCGGCGACCGCGAAGCCGATTTCCTGGAACGACAGATGCCGCCAGATCGACCAGAACTCCGGTCCGAGCACGGGAAACCGATCGGGCATGTAGAGGCCGTTGTCCGGCGGCAGGGAGCGCAGGATCGCTTCCTTCAGGTCAACGCGGTGGGCGGGGTTGTTGGTGGAGTGGTAGAGCACGGGAGAGAAAGCACTAAATTCTAAACACTAAATCCGAAACGAAGACGGGTAGAACACTCTAAGTTCCATTTCGAATTTCAGATTTAGGATTTCGGATTTTCTTCAACCACATGCACCCCGCGCGGATTGATCTTCGAGACGTAGACCTGGTTCCCGACTGGGATGGCGGTGAAGACCTTGCTGATCGCTTCGCCGACCTTGCGGGCGATTTCCTCGCCTTCGCAAAGGGCGAAGACCGATGGGCCGGCTCCGGAGATCGAGAAGCCGAGGGCTCCGGCGGAGAGGGCGGCGCGCTTGGCCTTGTAGAAATCCGGGATCAGCTTCTGGCGTCGCGGCTCGGCGATAACGTCGTGGATCGAGCGCGAAATGAGGCCGTAATCTTCCTGGATCAGGCCGCAGAGCAGGCCGCCGAGGTTGCCGATCTGCTGGGTGGCGTTTTCAAGCGGGATTTCCTTCGGCAGGATCTCGCGGGCGACCTTGGTGAGAATCTCGATGTCGGGATGGACGACGGCGGCCCAGAGGTTCTTCGGGGCCGGGATCTGGGCGAAGTCGAGTTCGTCGTTCGAGCGGATGAAGACGATGCCGCCGAAGAGGCAGGGCGCAACGTTGTCCGCGTGCCAGGCACCGTCGGCCGAGGCCTCGCCAGCCATCGCGAAGGGCAGCAGCTGCTTCTTGGAAAGCGGGTCGCCGATGAGCTTGTTCACCGCGAAGGCTCCGGCGACGGCGGAGGCCGAAGACGAGCCGAGGCCGGAACCGAAAGGCATCTTCTTGTGGATCTCCATCTCGATCCCGCGGTCGGTCATGCCGAGGTGCTTCAGGAGGTCGAGCGCGGCCACGCCGGCGGTGTTCTGGGCCGGATTTTTCGGGAGCTTGCCGTTGTCGCCGGTGATCTTGGTGATGTGCAGGCCGGGCTTGTCACTGAAGCGGACGACGATTTCGTCCCCGGGGGCATCGATGGCGAAACCGAGGACGTCGTAACCGCAGGCGACGTTCGCCACCGTGGCCGGGGCGAAGACGCGGATTTCATGGGAGGCGCTCATGGAGGCGCGGAGTGTGCACAGCCCGCCCCGGGAGGCCAACCCCTCAATTGGGGAAAAGAGCGGGTACCATTCCGGCTGTTCAAACTCGGAAACTCTGGGGAAAACTTGGAGGTTTTTTCAATGATTATAGCTTGGGACCAAGTATTCCCGCTTTTGAATCCTCATGCAATCCGGGCAGGTCCAGACGAAATCCCTTAGGCCTGAGCCGCATAGCAGGTAGGCTTTGCCGTCATTTGGGAACAACTGCTTGCGTCGCCTGAAGAAGCGGTCCGACTGGTCGCCATCCACGCCATCCTCGACCTCACGACGCATCAGCATTTGATGAACCTCGCAGCGGGGCGTTGTGTCCAACAGCAGCTTGTCGGCCTGCCAGACCCTGCGAAGCATGGTAGTTCCGGACTGCCATTTATCATCCACACGCCTGACCTCTTCCACGAGTTCGAAGCGCAGGCCGGAGAGTCCTTCCAGATTCCGGTGGGGCATGAGTTCTTCGGGCCAGACCAAGGAAGGCAAAGCGTAATGAGGCTTCGTCCGTAGATCCAATATCACACTTTGCCCTGCCAACCTGAACAGCGGCTTCCCTTCCACCACATGGAGCCTTTCCTGCATGTCCCACGGATGGGAAATGGTTTCCGTGATGGGCGGCAATGAAGGGCCGCACGAGTTCCAAACCATGGGGGCAAGCAGGACCAAAAGGGCCACTCCGAAGCGCGGCATCTGGCGTTTTGTGGAATCCTGTTTCACCGATGGCCTAGATTCGGTTCCCGTTCCGGCTCAGTGGATCACGTCATAGACGACAATCTTGTTCGTCAGCGGCTTCAGGACCTTGGTGACCTTTTCCAGGTGGCGCGGGTCGGTTTCGTAGGCGTGGAGCGAGGCGGCGGAGTCGAAGCGGACCAACATGCCGATGTCGAAGGAGTCATCGACGACCGGGCGGTCGCTCTGGAGGGCGGGGCCGTAATCGAGGGAGCGGATGCCGGGAATCACGCGAAGGGAATCCGCAGCCTCGGCAAGGGCCTTGCGGTCCTGGAGATTGCCCGGGCGCTTCTGCCAGAGGAGGACGAAGTGATCGACCGTGCCCTTTGAGGCGGGCGGGGCGATGGTGGCGCAGGAGGCGAGGGCCAGAATCGAGAGAGCGAGGATGGGTTTGACGAACATGGATGGACAGGGTTTTGGAGCGAAATTCTTAAAACAAGCCGAAGAACCACTTGGTGCGGCGGGTGCGCTTGTAGGAGCCATCGCCGACGGAAAGGACCTCGACCTGCACGGTGGTCAGGCCTTGCTCATGGAAGCCGAGCTTTTTCGCCGCGCGCGGGGAAACATCGAGCAGGCGATTCTCGATGAAGGGCCCGCGATCGTTGATGCGGAGCTTCACGGTGTTGCCGTTTTCCAAGTTGGTGACCTTCACCATGCAAGGCAGCGGCAGGGTCTTGTGAGCCCCGATCAGGTGCCAAGGCATCACTTTTTCGCCCAGCGAGGTGGTGCCACGCTTCAGGCCGAGGAAGGAGGACTCGTCATACCAGGAAGCCTGACCGGTCTCCTCGTAGTTGAGCGCCTCCTCGACGCCCATCGGCGAATAATGCGCGCCCCGGCAGTCGTAGCCACGGGTCTGGTAGCCCTTGTAGCCGCCGGGATAGGCGCAGGACGAGGCCATCAGGGCGATGGCGGAAAACGAAACAAGCCGCCTGACCGTTTGCCGGAGCGAACGAGGGTCGGAGGCGGCTTGTGGGAAAAAATTCACGCCTTGCGTTCGCGGATGACCTGGAGGGTCGTGGCGACCTTCTCCTTCATTTCCTTGCCGGGCTTGAACTTGACGGCGGCGCGGGCCGGGATCGGCACGTCCTTGTCCGGGTTCTTCGGATTGCGGCCGATTTTGGCCTTCATCTCGCGCACCTGGAAGGCACCGAAGTTCCGCATGACAACCGTGTCGCCCTGCGAGAGGCACTCTGTGATTTCATCGATCAGGGACTGGACGACATCGAAGACGACCTGCTGGGTCACTTCGGTGCCTTTTTCGCCCAGTTGGTCGGTGATTTTGATAACGAGTTCGCGCTTAGTGATGGTGGCCATGTGGAAGAGTCGGGTGATGTCGGAAAGGTGCGTGGATGGACTACATGAGTGGAGCCGATTGTCCCGCGAAAAATTTCGGGAAAATTTATGCGGATTCCGTGCCATTCGCGCCGGATTCGTCGTCAGAAGGCATTGAAATGCCAAGAACAGCAGCCGAGGTCCGAAAATGCAGCTTGGCGACTTTTCCCAAAGCCTCCCCCCCGTGGCGGCTCACCAGCTCACGGCCCGCCTGTATGACAGCCTCGGACGCGCCGAGTGGAAGCTTCACGCCCCCGGCTTCGGAGGTTTTGTCGATCCAGTCAATGAAGCGCTCGCGGGCCAGGATCGAGGCAGCGGCGACGGCGATGTCCGACTCGCCTTTCGTCCGCTGGTCGAGCTGGAGGGTGAGCTTCTTCTGTTTCAAGGCCCGCTGCAGGACCTCGGCGCGGGCGAACTGGTCGCTCAAGGCCCTTGGACAATCGGGCTTTTTCTCCAAAAGCTTCTCGATCACCCGCGCATGCCCCCAAGCGAGGAGGCGGTTGAGATTGCCGAAGGACGTGTGCATCTCGTTGTAGCGCTCCGGGCCGATCGAGACGAGCTCGCTCACGCAGCCGGGCGTCTGGCGGATAAGTTCCGCGAGCTTGCGGATCTTGGCCGCACTGCCGATTTTCTTGGAGTCCATGATCCCGGCCTCCATCAAATGGCGGGTGATCTTCGCATCGGTGTAGACGCCGGCGATGACCAGAGGTCCGAAAAAATCGCCCTTGCCGCTTTCATCGACCCCGAAGTGCGGCGCAAACATCTCGGGGTCGTTGATTTCCTCGTAGCCGAGCTTTGCCTCGCCGAGCACTTCGGGTTCGAGCGTGAAGGTGACGAAGTCGAGCGTGTCCTTGCCCTGGACAAGGACCTTGGGGCCCTTTTCATAGACCGTGACGTTGAGCTTGCCCTTTCGACCGGAGAAAAGCGCGTAGGGTTTCGGCTCGAAGTCGAAGCCCATCCGCTCCAGCACGCCGCGCAGGGTCGCCACCTGCGAGGGGTTCAGCGGGGCGGTGTAGGAGGTGGCCGACATGGGAAGGATTGAATACTGGAAAATGGAAATTTGAAATTCAGTTTCCGGGCGCATGATCCGGTATGCTCAAGCCGGTCGCAACGCTCGATCCACTCGCCGACCCAGCGCCGTTTCGCGACGCGCTGGCGGAGTGGTTCGGGAAACACGGCCGCGACTACCCCTGGCGACGCACCTCGGACCCCTACGCGGTGCTCGTTTCCGAGGTCATGCTCCAGCAGACGCAGATCGCCACCGTGCTGGGGAGAAACTACTATGGGCGCTTTCTCGATCGCTTTCCGGATCCTCCATCGCTGGCGATCGCGGAGGATGCTGACCTGTTGAAATCCTGGGAAGGTCTCGGCTATTACCGTCGGGTCCGCATGCTTCGGGAAACGGCGCGGTCGGTGGTCGATGCGGGAGCATTTCCCGACTCGCTCGATGCCCTGCAGAAGCTCCCCGGCGTCGGCCGCTACACCGCGAATGCCGTCCGCGCCTTCGCCTTCGATCTCCCGGCGGCGGTGGTCGATGGCAATGTCGCCCGCGTGCTTTCACGGCTCGTCGATTACCGGGAAACCGTCGACTCGCCTGCGGGGCTCAAGCACCTCTGGACCCTCGCCGACCAGCTCGCCGACCCGCAACGCCCGAAGGTCTACAATTCGGCGCTGATGGAAATCGGCCAGACCTGCTGCCGCCCCGGCGTACCGGATTGCCTGGCCTGCCCGATCGCCCGCTTTTGCAAGACCCGCGAGCCGGAAATACTGCCCGCAAAGACCCCGAAGGCAAAGACCACCCAGATCGACAGCCACGTGCTGTGGATGCGCGATTCCGAGGGCCGCGTGCTGCTTCACCAGGAGCAGGGAAAGCGTCGCCAAGGCCTGTGGAAGCTGCCGGAGCGCGAGGCGGCGGAGGTTTCCGGCCTCACAGAAATCGCCACCCATCGGTACGGCATCACGCGTTTCCAGGTGACCCTGCATGTCCATCTCGCCGGTCCGGACACTCCCCTCCGCGAGCATGAAATCTGGCAGGCTCCGGAGGCCATCGCCGCGCTCGCCATGCCCTCGCCGTACCGTCGCGCGGTGGAGGCGCTGCTCGAAGACGCATGAAATCACGTGTGACTCTTGCGCGTATGCGTGTATCTCTTTTCCGGATGCAGTTCATTCCCAAGTGGCACATGCTCGCGATCGTCTCGACGGTCCTATTTCAAGCGTGTTCCGCGCCCTTGCCGGACCCCACGCCGCCCAGCAGTCTCGCGCGGCACCTGGCCTCGCAGCGGCTTTCGGTCATCGTCGTGACCAGCCGTAAATCTCTCGATGGCTGGGTCGGCAGCCGCTTTGCCATCGCGAATGCCCCGGGCGACGCGGACGGTGGCTCGGCCACGCCGATCACCCCGGACGGCTATTTCCTCACCGCCGATCACGTGCTGGCGCAGTCGGCCGGTCGCCACATCTTCGTCGTTTACGGAAATGGCGGTGACATTCGCACCGCTGAGGCCCGCATCGTCTGGCGATCCTACAGCGGCGATCTGGCGGTCATCCACGCGCCGATCAGCACGCGGCACTTCTACCGCTGGACGCCGCCCCATGCCTGGCTTTCGGCTGGCACGCCGATTTTCCACGCCGGCATCTCCACCGGCTTCAAGACCGATCCTGGAAAACTTTCGACCGCCCTGCCTCCCGAAGGAGCCTTCACCGGCACGCGCAAGTTCAAGATCGACGTCCCGCTCCAGCCCGGCGACAGCGGCGGCCCGGTCATCGACGCCCGAGGCAACCTCATCGGTGTGAACTCCGCCGTCGAGTTTCTCGTGCCGATGGAAACCGCGTTCTTCATCGACTCGGAAGGCAACCGCCCGAACGTCCGGCAGCTCGAAGACGTCATCTCACGTGATCGCCTTTCCCATCGGGGGAAGTATGCCGCATCCAACTAGGCGCATGAAACATCTCCGCCTGCTGCTCGGCCTGTCCGCCCTCTGCCTCACCGGCTGTGGGTCGGTCTCGGACGCGTGGATGACCGGCTGGACCGACTCCGCTGCGAACGACCGGATCATGCTGGTACGCGCCGAGCCACCGAGTTTCGGATATGCCCGCCTTTCGCGGCAGATCCGGCTTTACCCGGACCTCGCGCTGTTTGTGACCAGCCACGGACTGCCCGGCTTCGTCGCGGAGATCACCAACCGCAACCAGCACTACCTGATCCTCTACTACCTCGGCGACCGCCAGGCCTTCGCCTGCCGCACCAAGGGCGCGGGCTCCCATCAGATCGAGTTTGCCGGTCCTTATCCGATCACCCCGCGCGAATCCAAAACGCTGGAAGGCTTCCGCAGCCAGGCCGAACTGGCCAGGAAAGGAAATTGAGAGTTCGGGTGGCTTTTTTCTAAGATTCCGGCGAGAAGGGCGTTTCACCCGCGCATGAAGCAATTTCTCGCCCCTGCCATCCTCTTCGTCCCGGCCGTCGCGCTGAGCCAGGATCTTCTCGATCCCCTTGTTGTCACCGGCACCCGTTCTGAAACCAAGCTTACCGACGTGCCCTACACCACCTCGGTGCTCGACGAGGATTTCCTCAGGGAAAACACCCGCCGCACCTTGCCGGAAGCGCTTCAATACACGCCCGGCGTCTCCGTGCAGAAGACCGGCAACGGCGCAGGCTCGCCCTTCATCCGTGGCTTCACCGGCCGGCAGAACCTCCTCCTTGTCGATGGCGTCCGCATCAACAACTCCACCTTCCGCAGCGGCCCGATCCAGTATTGGAACACCATCGACTCCCAGACCATCGACCGCCTCGAACTGATCAAGAGCCAGGGCTCCGTCCTCTACGGCTCCGATGCCGTCGGCGGCACGCTGAACGCCTTCACCAAGTCCTCCGACTTCCGGAGTGAAACCGACGGCCAGGCCTACTTCGGTGGTTCCGCCGCCTATCAATACCGCACCAATGGCGACGGCAGCCACCTCGGCCGCCTCGAAACCGAAGCCGGCATCGGCGGAAAATTCGGCTTCCTGCTCGGCATTTCCGCCAAGGACTTCGGCGACATCGAGGACTCCGATGTCGGCCTGATGAAAAACACCGGCTACCCCGAGCAGGACATCGACTTCCGCTTCGACTGGGCCGTCACCCCGGACTCCACGCTTACCTTAGCCAGCTACTACCTCAACCAGGACGATGTCTGGCGCTGGCACCGCACCCGCTACAATCCCGGCTGGAACGAGGACGGACACATCGCCGCACCGGGGAAATGGGCCGCCAACACCAACGACCAGGAACACTCCCTCACCTTCCTCCGCTACGCCGGGGAAAACCCGCAGGCCGACGCCTTTATCAAGAAATGGAACGCCACGCTTTCCTTCCAGAAGACCGATGACTCGGAGTTCCAGAACCGCCTCGGTGATCCCGCTCCAGGCAGCCGCCCGATCCGTGGCTCGAACATCACCACCGAAACCACCGGCATCGACCTCACCCTCGAATCCCCCGTCGGACCCGGCACGCTCGTCTATGGCTTCGACTACTACCACGACTCCGTCGACTCCTCCGGCTACCAGCGCAATCTCGCCAACACCAACCGCCGTGAAAGCCTGCCCATCGCCGACGATTCGAAATACGACCTCTTCGGTGCCTATGCCCAGTATGTCTGGAAGCCGACTGATGATTTCGAACTGACCGGCGGCGCACGCTACACTTACGCCCAGGCTACACTAGGCCGCTTCTACAACGCCACCAACGTCGCCCAGCCCAGCACTTCGGAAGATTGGGATGATCTAACAGGTTCCCTTCGCGGACTCTACCATCTCAACGAGACCTGGAGCCTCTACGGCGGAATTTCACAGGCCTTCCGCGCGCCGAACCTCGATGACCTTTCCGGAAACCGCACCTCGCTGGCCAGCACCACCGGCCTCGGTTCCGTCGACGTTTCCCCGGAGCATTACCTGACCTATGAAATCGGCACCCGCCGCTCGACCGAGTGCATGTCCTTCAACGCCGCCATTTTCTACACCGACGTGCAGGACCTCATCGTCGGCGTGCCCGTCACCTCCGGCAGCAGCACCAGCGTCGCCACCAACAACGGCGACGGCTACATCTACGGCGTCGAACTCGAAGGCTCGTGGAAGATCGATGAGCAATGGACGCTCTCCGGATTCGCCGCCTGGCAGGAAGGTCGCACCACCACCTCCACCTTCGTCGGTGGCCCGCAGATCGACAAGCCGAACACCCGTTCGCTCCCGCTGACCGGCTCCGTCGCCCTGCGTTGGACCTCGCCCGGGAAAAAGGTCTGGGTCGAAGGCCGCGTGCTCGCCGCCGCCGCCGAGGATCGCATCACCGCCGCCGACCAGAAGGCGGACAACCAGCGCATTCCCACCGGCGGCACGCCCGGCTACATCGTCACCTCCCTCTACAGCGGCTGGCAGGCCACCCAGAACCTGGAGCTCACCTGCGGTCTGGAAAACCTCACCGACGAAGGCTATCGCGCCCACGGCTCCGGCCAGAACGAGCCCGGCTTCAACGCCATCCTCGGTGCCAAGGTCACCTGGTAGGATTTCCCTGAGTTTGGTTGCTCATGACAAGGGGCGGATGGTGAAAGCCATCCGCCTTTTTTGTGGGTTGAAGAAAGGGACCAGGGGCCAGTGGAGTCAGAGGGGCCAGGGATTTAGAGAAGACCGCGCCGAACAGCATCCTCATCTTCCCGCCCCCTGAATCCCGACAACCGGCTACTCTACACAGCCCCAACGGGGCGAAATGGAATAGACCGCGGGTGAAACCCCGAGAACGGAACCATGAAATCCATCGCACCCTGAATGGGTGCCATGGGGCGTTCAGTCCCAGACGTATGCCTCGTTCCACTCCACCCCATACTTCGTCAAAAGCCTCCGATATTCCTCTTGAAATCCAATCTTCCGATGATGCTCTGCTTGCCTGGCGATGTATCCCTCCAGAGCATCGCGATGCGACGGACTGATCGAGAAAATCCCATAGCCTGCCTGCCACTGGAATCCTGCGAATTTGCGATCCTTCTCCTTGAGCCACTTGGTTGCCGACACCTTGATCTCCTTCACCAATTCGGATGGAGCCATGGTGCGTGGATGGGAAACCAACAAGTGAATGTGATCGCTCACCGAGCCCGCCCGATAGAGCACCCCGCCGCCATTTCGAATCACGCCTCCGATGTAGGCATGGAGCTCGTCACGAACGGAATCCTCCAGCCAAGGCTCACGATTCTTGGTCGAGAACACCAAGTGAACCAGAATCGAGGCCAAGGATTGAGGCATGTCCGATCATGATAACCAAACCTGCGAGATCAAGCCGCCTCATCGCGCCCATTCAGGGCGCATAACAGGGAAACGTCCACCACCCGGGGTTTCACCCACGGGCTATTTCATCCAGTCCCGTTGGGACCAAAGACGATGTTCAACGAAGATGAAACGATGCCACCACCCCAGCCACCGGCCACTCTCCGCCGCCCCAACGGGGCGAAATGAAATAGCCCGCGGGTGAAACCCCGGGACCGGAACCATGGAATCTGTTGCACCCTGAATGGGTGCCATGGGGCCGTCGGGAATCCCGCATCATCGCGCCCATTCAGGGCGCAATCCCAAGACACGACGACGACCCGGGGTTTCACCCTCGGGCTATTTCATCCAGTCCCGTTGGGACCAAAGACAAACCCGATGTTCATCGAAGTGATCTTGTTGGAACAAGTGAACTCGATCTCGATGGAACCAAAGATGAACTCGATGTTCATCGAAAGCATTACCGCGAATTCCAATGCCCCAACGGGCATGCGTGTCAACTTAAGGTCAGGCCGTCATCTACGAAGCCCAGCTCAACAGCAACAAGCCGCCGCTGCGTGTCTGCAGGATCGATACCGAAGGCAAACTGCTCCTAGAGATTCCCAACGCCACCACCGGCGAGGTTTCCGGCGGCAGGGGTGGTGTCACCGGCGTCACCAAGCTGACCAAGCTCTGACCGCTCGGGTCGGGCGCCTGAATAAGATCACGCGAGAATCTGCTTCACCACGTTTCCATGCACGTCGGTGAGGCGGAAATCACGGCCTTGGGCTCGGTAGGTGAGGCGCTCGTGGTCGAAGCCGAGGCAGTGCAACAAGGTGGCCTGGATGTCGTGGACGTGAACGGGGTCCGAGACGATATTGTAGCCGAGTTCGTCGGTGGCACCGTGGATGACGCCGGGTTTGATGCCGCCGCCGGCCATCCACATGCTGTAGGCCTTCGGGTGGTGGTCGCGGCCGCGTGAACGTCCGAGTGCGGCATTACTCTCGACCATGGGAGTGCGGCCGAATTCACCGCCCCAGGCGACGAGGGTTTCATCGAGCAGTCCACGGCGCTTGAGATCGATGACGAGTGCGGCGCTGGCCTGATCGGTTTCCTTGCAGTTCTTGCGGTGATTTCCGACGACGTCGCTGTGGGCGTCCCAGCCTTCATGGAAGATGTTCACGAAGCGCACCCCGCGTTCGATCATGCGGCGGGCCAGCAGACAGGCGCGGGCAAACGAGGGAACAGCGGGATCGCAGCCATAGAGGTCGAGGGTTTCCTTCGTCTCGCTGCGCAAGTCCATGAGTTCCGGCGCGGAGGTCTGCATGCGGAATGCCATTTCATAGTTGGCCAGCCGGGTGGCGATTTCCGGATCACCGGTCGCGTCGAGTCGATTGTGGTTCAGCTTGCTGACGAGGTCGATGGTGTCGCGCTGGAGCGTGGGGTCGATGCCGGCTGGATTGGTGACATTGAGGATCGGGTCGCCTTGGTTGCGGAAGCGCACGCCGGTGTAGATGCTGGGCAGGAAGCCACTCGACCACAGGCCGCTGCCGCCACTGATGCCGCTGCCGGTGCTGAGGACCACGAAGGCCGGCAGCTCGCTGGTGACGCAGCCGAGTCCATAGGTGGCCCATGAGCCAATGCTCGGGCGACCGGGAACGGCGAAGCCGGTTTGGAAAAAGGTCTGGGCGGGAGCGTGGTTGAATTGATCGGTGTGGCAGGAGCGGATCAGGCAGATGTCATCGACGATCTTGGAAAGATAAGGCAGGGCTTCGGAAATCTCCATGCCGGACTGACCGTAGCGGGCGAACTTGAACTGCGGTCCCATGACGGCGGCATCGGCGCGGATGAACGCGAGACGCTGGCCTTCCGTGACCGAAGCCGGGAGCGGCTTGCCGTCCATTTTGGTGAGGTCCGGCTTGAAATCGAAGAGATCCAGATGGCTCGGAGCGCCAGCCATGAAGAGGTGGATGACGGCCTTGGCCTTACCCGTGAAGTGCCCGGGATGCGGGGCCATGGGATTGACGAAAGCAGGAGCGGTTTGTGCTCCCAGCCTTTCGGCGAGCAATCCCGCGAGCGCCATTTTCCCGACGCCAACGCCGCAGTCGCGCAGGAAGTGGCGGCGGGTGATATCGAGACAGCGGTGTTGAAATGAGTTCATGCGGGTGATCAGCTTTTGGTGACGAACTCATCCATGTTCATCAAGGCGCGGGCGACGGCGGTCCAGGCAGCGCGGGTGATAATGGTTTCGGTAGGACCGTTACCGGCGAGGGATTTGGCGGACTCGGGAGCTGCGGTGAAGCGTTGTTGCTGCTTCTGATAGAAATCGATGACCGCACCGAGTTCATCGGACGAAGGAGGACGCGAGAAGCAGCGGACGAAGGCCTCCGACGCCAGTTGTTCGGGAGTGCCCGGGGTTTCCACCAAGTGTTTGCCGAGAGCCTGTGCGGCTTCGATGATCGTGACATCGTTGAGCAGCGAGAGGGCCTGGAGCGGGGTGTTCGACTTGTCCCGTCGGACAATGCAGGCCTCGCCGGTGGGCGCATCGAAGGTGTTGGCAAAGGCAAATGGCGCGGTGCGTTTGGCGAAGGTGTAGAGGCTCCGGCGATAGCGATCCTCGCCAGTGCTGGTGGTCCAGGCGAGGGCTCCATACGTCCCCTCGGTGGTGATGCTGGCGGGCTGTGGCGGGAAGACACTCGGGCCCATCATTTTGTTGGAAAGGAGGCCAGCGGAGCGCAGCGCCGAATCGCGGACCTCCTCGGCGTCGAGTCTCAAGCGTGGACCCCGCCAGAGCAGGATGTTTTCCGGATCCTTCTCCTCGCCAGCGGAGGTGGAGGAACTCGATTGCCTGTAGGTCTGGCTGGTGACGATCAGTCGGTGGAGTTTCTTGAACGACCAGCCATCATCCATGAAACGGATGGCCAACCAGTCGAGGAGCTGCGGATGGGAAGGCGGGCTGCTTTGGAAGCCGAAGTCCTCCTGGGTCTTGACGATGCCGCGACCGAAGAAGGTGGCCCAAGCGCGATTGACGACGACGCGGGCAGTGAGCGGATTGTCGCGGCTGACGAGCCAACGGGCAAAGCCGAGGCGGTTCTTGGGGGCGCCGTTTGGCAGCGGATTGAGAATCGATAGAACGGCGGGCTCGACGGGCTCGGTGGGTTGGGTCCATTCACCGCGGTTGTGAATGAAGGTGCGGCGTGGGTTTTCGGCGGGTCGTTCCTGAAGAACCAGCGAGGTGAGGAACGATTGCGGGCGGCGCAGGTCGTCGATCTCCTTGCGAGAGGCGACAAGTTCCGGGGCGTTGAGAAGGAATTCGTTCCTCAGCAACTGGGTTTCCGCCTCGGTCCGATCTGCCTTGTGGATCAAGGGCTGCACATCGGAGGAAACTTGGCTGGCCACCACCTCGCCCGACTGGGTGGTGAGGGAGATCCGGAATTTCCCTAACGAACAGGCGTAGTGCCGGCCGAACATCATCGTGAGATTGAGGCTGGAGGCAGTGAGTGGCTTCTCCAACTGAAACACAGCCTCGTGGGCGCTGCCTTGGCCTTCCGCGCAGCTCCATCCGGTCTCCGGATTTCCATCAATCGCGAAACTGGCCTCGGCCTGCGAACCGAAATTGTTCTTGGCATAGCTTTGACTGGCCTTGGCGATCTTGACCGGCTGGCCGTCGGCGGTGAGTTGGAACTCGCCTAACAGGAAATCGCCCTTGGGCCCCTCGTAGTACGCCATGCCGGGGCCACGGGCAGGCAGTCGCGGATCCGGCAGGGCTTCCAAGCGGATGGCGGTGACGGCTTCCGGCGGTTTGCCGAGATCGACCTGATAGGTATCCGCCTTGGTGATGTCGCCGGAGACGAAGACCGTGGAATCCACTTGGATGGTGAGAAGCGGAAGATTCGAGGTGGCCTTGACCGGAGTGACGACCTGCCAATTCGCGGTGTGGGATTTCTGTTGGTCGAGCCAGGTGGAGAACGCCTTCGCCAGCGACTCCTTGCGGAGTGATTCCGGGTCGCCGCCGGCCGGGGCGGCCGCACCGAAGCTGATCTTCATTCGTCCGAGAGTGTGCTGGGTGCCATGCTGCTGTTTGACGACGACCGTCGTGTCGCCATTCGCATCGATGGGAGTTTCAAACGTGAAGGTGGCGGACTTGTTTCCATGGATGTCCTGACCCGGAACCTGCACGGCCCAGCCAGTATCGCTCTTGCCATCGACGGCGGCGGTGATGGGGAAGCCGGGTTGTTCGGCGTTGGCGGTCGGCTGCGTGAGTTTCACAAGCTGTCCGCCTACGCGGACTTCCAGTTCGCTGAGGACAAAGTTGCCGTGGGCGGTTCGCCCGGGTCCTTTTCCTGGAAGCGAGTCATCTGTTAGAGCTTCAATGCGGAGGTGGGTGAACTTCCCCTTGAGCCCTGGGAACTTCAGGGTGGCGTTGCTTGTGGGCGGTCCCGGTGCGGTGAGCAGAAACGAGCTGTCGTCGAGGACTCGGGTGGCTTCGGTGGGTTCCGTGGTCACTGTAGCGGCAGGTGTGGACCAGACCATCGATGGATCGTGAACAGGCCATTTGAGCGGCAGCGCAGCAACCAGTTCGTCCGCCTTGGCGATCCTTGCTGCGGCCCCTCGCTCCTGATCCGGACTGGGCAATTCGAGGGTCGGCTCGTCCGCATTGTCGAGGAACGCCATCATCGAATAATACTCACGGTGCGGGATCGGATCGTATTTGTGGGTGTGGCACTGGCAGCATTGAAGTGTCAGTCCCAGCCAGGTGGCGCCGGTGGTGGCCACCCGGTCCACCATGGCCTTGAAGCGGTATTCCAAGGGATCGATTCCACCTTCCTCATTGAGCATGGTGTTCCGATGAAACCCGGTGGCGATCCGTTGGTCCGCGGTGGCTCCAAGCAGCAGGTCACCGGCGATCTGCTCGATGGTAAACCGATCGAAAGGCATGTCCTCATTGAGCGCCTTGATCACCCAGTCGCGATACGGCCAGATCGTGCGCGCGCGGTCCTTCTCGTAGCCGTTGGTGTCGGCATAGCGGGCGAGATCGAGCCATTTGCGGGCCCAGCGCTCGCCATACTGCGGAGAGGCGAGCAAGCGATCCACGGCCTTTTCATAGGCATCCGGCGTGCTGTCGGCCAGATAGGCGGCCAGGTCTTCTGACGTCGGAGGCAGGCCGATGAGATCGAAACTGGCACGACGGTAGAGAGCCGCCTTGTCGGCTTGCGGGTTGGGCTTCAGTCCGCTCCCCGCGAGGGTCGACCGCACGAAGGCATCGATCGGATTGGACGCCTCTGACTTGGGAACGGCAGGTGCGACCGGAGCTTGAAAGGCCCAGTGCTTTTCGTATTTCGCTCCGGACGCGATCCACTTTTCCAACACGACGATTTGCTCCGGGGTGAGACTTTTTTTCGTGGAAAGTGGCGGCATCTGCTCGTCCGGATCATCGGAGTGCAGGCGCTTGATCATTTCACTCAAGGCAGGCTTCCCCGGAACGATCGCGGGCTCGCCGGATTTTCCGCCTTTCAGAGCACCCTCGAACTCGCTGAGCAGGAGCTTGCCCTTGCGCTCCTTGTCGTCCGGCCCGTGGCACTTGTAGCACGCATCCGAGAGGATCGGGCGGACGTCGCGACTGAACGATGGCTCCTCCGCCCCAGAGCTGCCAGCCAGGCCTAGGAGGAATGGAAAAAAACGGCTGATGAGGCGGGCGGACATGGTTCTGCTCAGCTACGCATCACACAGGAGTGTACTTGCTTCAAACGGGCAACAGGAAGGGGCCAGCGAAAGAAACTCACTGACCCCTGAATCCTGGCCACTCGATCTTCAGCCCCCGACCGCCTTGAGCGAGTTGAGGGATTCGATCAACGAAGTGAAGTCCTCGACACTCAGGCCTTCCGCGCACCGAACCTCGATGACCTTTTTGGAAACCGCACCTCGCTGGCCAGCACCACCGGCCTCGGTTCCACCGACGTTTCCCCGGAACATGACCTGACCTCTGATGTTCCTCAGCGACTGGAATGCCGCAAGGTATGCGAGCGAATGAGATCCCTCACTTCAGCGAATGCAGGTAGGAAACGACGTCGGCGAACTGATCCATGGTCAGCGCGTCCAGCAGATGGGGACCCATCAAGGTGGAGGCTGATGGCTTGACGTCCTTCACATCGGCGGCCTTCAGCGTGGTGGGGATTCCAGCGATGTTGCGGACGACAACCTGGGTCTCTGACTTCTCGACCAGGGTTCCTTGAAGCGTGGTGCCATCCTTGGTGGTGATGTCGACCCAGGACTTCGCGATGCCGGCATCGGGCTTGAGGATGGCTTCAGCGATGGCTTCGCGGTTGAGGGTCGAACCGATCTTGTTGAGCTCGGGGCCGCGTTTCGGGTCGTTTTCGCCGATGCTGTGGCAGGCGATGCAGGCCTGGGTTTTCATCAGTTCACGACCTTTGGCGGGATCTCCCTTCAGCTTGTCGAGGGCGAGCATGACGTTCTCGATGGAGTCCTCGCC
>JANOBS010000439.1:0-7124 GCA_031411755.1 Luteolibacter sp.
GCTCGCGGGATGGGAGTGATCATGACGTCGTTTTCTGCTGCGGCTGCGCTTGGGGTGCCGCAGGGGTTGAAAATGGCGCAGTGGTGGCGCTGGGAGGCTCCGATCATGGTCGTGGCCGCCGTGGCGGGCGTCGTGTGGGTCTGTTTGTGGAAAGCCCTGCCCTCGGTGCGCGGGCACCTCAATGGCGAGTCGAAGTCGGTGTGTGATTTCCTGATCCTGCTGAAGGATGGAAATGCCTGGCGTGGGTTGGCCCTGATGAGCGCGATGGTGTTCGGCCACTTCACCATCATTCCTTACCTTTCGCCGTATCTGGTGGGAAATGTTGGGATGCCGGAAAAGCATCTTTTCCTCGTCTACCTGACGGGCGGGCTGGTGACGGTGTTCACCGGTCCCTGGGTCGGTCGCTTGGCGGACCTCCACGGACGTTTCAGGATCTACTCGGTGCTGGTGGTGGGGGCCTCGGTGGTGATCTGGACCTTGACGAACTCAGGGCCTCGCGAGGTGTGGGAGGTGATGATCCTCTCCGGCCTGTTTTTCATGTTCGCGAGCGGCCGGTTTGTTCCGGGTCAGGCGGTGATCTCCTTGGCGGTTCCCGCAGCGCGTCGTGGAGCCTACATGAGCCTGGTCGGCTGTGCCCGCGATCTGGCCTCCGGCATCACGGCGGCCATCGGCGGGGCCGTCGTGGTGAAGGGGCCGGGTGGTTCGCTGCTTCACTTCGACCGCCTCGGTTGGCTGGCGATCGGAGTGAGCGCGGCGAGCCTGCTGATTTTCCGCCAGGTGCGCTCGGCGGATTAGTACCGTTCAAAGACAGATGCGCCGGAAAAGCTCGTCGAGCGGGAGCTGCATGCCGATGTAGAAGTCACCGAAGTCCGCGTAGCGGGCAGAGACCTCGTCGAAGCGCATTTCATAGACGATGGCCTTTACGTCGATGGTGTCCTTCGCCAGCAGGGTGACGCCCCACTCGTATTCGTCGAGCCCGGTGGAACCGGTGATGAGCTGGAGAATGCGTCCGGAGTAGGTGCGACCGACGCGGGCGTGACCGGCCATGAGCTTGCGGCGGGCTTCATAGTCGAGCGAGTACCAGTTGTCGTTGCCGCTGCGGCGCTTCGACATCGGATAGAAGCAGATCACCGGCCAGTCTGGCAGCACTGGGTAGAGGCGATGCTTGAGATAGTGGTCCATGCGTTCGTCGAACTCCTTGAGTGCGACTTCGAATTCCGGCGTGCCCTCGGTCATCGCCTTTTCCGCGACGAGTGTTTCGGCGGCGTATTGCTCGCGTGAGGTGGTGTACTCCGAGCGCTCGGTTTGCGAGAGGTAGGAGTAGACGGGGGAAAGGATGTCAGGCCCGAGTGAAAGCGTGAGCTGCTTTTCAAAGAACGTCGCCAGATGGAGATCGGGCGTGAGCAGCATGAAGCCGATGTCGGCCTTGGGCGTGGCGATGGCGAAGGTCAGAAGATGGGTGTCCTGGTTCGCGCGAATTTCCTGTACCAGTTCGGTCAGCCGGGTCTTGGCCATGCGTTTTTCATCCTCGCTGAGCATCGACCAGGCGGAATGGTCAACGTGATAGAACAAATGCATGACGTGCCATCCTTCTTTGGGCACGAGTGGGGTCACGGGAGTCTTGGACATGAGGTCAGCGTCGGTCGGTGGAAATGGTCAGCTCCAGCAGTTTCTTGAAATCCTGGCGGGATGAGTCCACGCCGGGGGCTTCGAAAATCTCGATCTTCCAAGGCTTGGTCTCGCCAGTGCGGTAGGCGGCGTGTGCACCGAGATCGTCGAGTCCGGCTGTTGCCGCGATTTCGATTTTTCCTGAACCGGCAGCACGGGTGACGCCATCCCCGATGAACTCCCCCTTGTCATCGCGGAAGAACGCGCGGACCGCACAGGGACCTCCTTCCAGTTCAAGCGTGAGCACAGGGATCAACAAGGTGCCGCGGCGGACGGTTTCCGCGCCAGGGCCGGTTTGGGTGGGTTCTCGCCAGTAGCTGTTGGCATCCATGATCCGGACGTGGTTTCCTTTGATCGGAAACGAAGGCCGCTCGGCCCGGTCCGACTTGGTCGGCACGCGACCCAGGGTGGTGGTGAGGAAAAAAATGGCGGTGGCCATGAGGGCTGCGGCCAGCACGCCGAGCCCGATCTTTTCGATCTTGGAGAGCCCCAAACGCTCGCGGATCGGGCGGGTGTCGATCTGGATTCCGGGTGGAGTGCTGAAGTCATTTTCCACTTCGGCATCCTGGTCACTGGAGGCCACCTCCGGCGCGGGTTCTGGCGCGGCGGGGGCGGGCGGCTCTGGTTCGATGACCGCAGCAGGGGCCACGATGACAGGGGGGACATCCTCGAACGATGGATCGGGATCGGCCCAGTTCACCTCGTTATGGTCGAGTTCACCGATGTCGTCGGCCGGCTTGATCTTTCTTAGAGGGTCTTGGGCGTTCGCCCGCCGCTTGATCTGAGCGGAATGCCGAATGACGGTGGAATCATCGAGCTGTGTCGGAGGAAGGGGCCGGGGTGCCCGTTCGATTTCCTTCGGAGTATTGAGTTTCCCTTTTGGCAGGCCGGGAGAACTCCGTTCGGAGGAGGCTTCGGGCTCGGGCGTGACTGCAGGTGACGCGGCTTCATCGAAGTCCCACAGATCAAGCTCGGAGTTGTCCTTTTTGATACGGCTGATCTGAGGCCTGCGTTTTTTCGAAGGCGTCGGTTCGTCAGGCGAATCTGGAGTTGGGAGGCTCATGAGGGACAGCGGAAAGGTCTTTACGGCTCCTGAATGGCCTTGGCCAGTGCGAAAGCCGGATGCAACACCCGGAAAAAACGAATTGCAACCCGGCCCAAGCGGAGCCATCCAAAGAGCAGGCACACTCCTACTGATTCATGGCAGATCGCGAAGACAAGAACACCGAAAACATCGCAGGGAAATTCTACGTCGATAGCCAGTGCATCGACTGCGACCTTTGCCGCGAGACCGCCCCGAAGAATTTCACCCGCGCGGACGACGAGGGTTACTCGTTCGTCTTTAAGCAGCCCGAGTCCGAAGAGGAAGTCGCGCAGTGCATCGAAGCCATGGAAGGTTGCCCGGTCGAGGCGATCGGAAATGACGGCAACGACTGAGACTTTCACCCGCCGCCATGAGCGATGACGCCGCCCTCCGCAGGATCCGTGAGGCCATCCTGCGCGAATGGCGGGGGAGCGATGAGCCGCTCGATTTGAACAGCCGGGTCTCCCAGCCGGGGAAATTTCTTCGTGCCATTCTCCAGCAGGCGGGTGCCACCGAGGGGATCGACGAGGATCAGGTGAAGTCCGCGTGGAAGGAACTTGCGGGCGACTTCATCTCTCGTCACACCGAACCTGTTTCGATCAAGAGTGGACATCTCGTGCTTCGGGTAACCCAGCCGGCGATGCGCTTTCATCTGGAGCAAATGAAGCCCATGCTGCTCACCCGGATTCGCGAGGCGCTCGGAGCCGATCGCATTCACTCGATCCGCTTCCAAATCGGCTGAACCCTTTTTACCGTCATGTTCCGCAATCTGATCTTCGACTGGTCCGGCACCCTGGTGGATGACCTTGGCCCGGTGCTGGAGGCCACGAACTTCGTCTTCGAGAAATACGGGCTCGATCCGTTTGATCGCGACCGCTTCCGCCGACACTTCCGGCTGCCTTATCGGGAATTCTATGAAGAATTCCTTCCCGGCGTCGCGCTGGAGGAGCTTGAGCAGCATTTCCGGCCTGCCTTTCGCGACTCGTTGGTTCCGGTGACCGTGCTGCCCCATGCTCGGGAAAAACTCGAATGGTGCGCGGACAATGGCATCCGCGCTTTTGTCCTCACCAGCATGGACGCCGAGGCCTTCCATCGGCAGTTGGCCGAGTTCGGCATGCAGGAATTTTTCGAAGCCACCTACTCGGGCGTCCTCGACAAGCGCGACGTCATTCATCGCATTCTCGAAATCCATCAGCTCAACCCGTCCGAGACCGCCTTCGTGGGCGACATGACCCACGACGTTGAAACCGCCCGGCACGGCGGCGTTTCCTCGATCGCCGTGCTGACCGGCTACACCCACGCTGAGCCGCTCGCCGCCGTCCGACCTGACATCACCGTGCCGGACCTTGGCGTCCTGCGCGGATTACTCGGAAAGCGCACCCAATCCGGCCGCCCCGTGCCGACCGTAGGGGCGCTCATTCGCCACGATTCCGGCCGCGTGCTGATGATCCGCACCCACAAATGGAGCCACAAATGGGGCATTCCTGGTGGGAAAATCCGGCGCGGAGAAACTTCGGTCGCCGCCCTGAAGCGCGAGATCCGTGAGGAAACCGCTTTGGAAATCGACCAGATCCGTTTCGCCCTCGTTCAGGACTGCATCGACTCGCCGGAGTTCGAGCGTCCCGAACATTTCCTTCTCCTTAACTACATCGCACGCACCACCTCCACCGAGGTCCGGCTCAACGACGAGGCCGAGGAGTTCCGCTGGGTTTCGCCGGCCGATGCCCTGTCCCTCGATCTCAATCACCCCACGCGCTTTCTGCTGGTCGAGGCCATGGAGCGCGGCCTGATCGACTCGTGAACACGCCCGCAGACACGATCGAGATCCGGAAGCTCCGCGTCACCACTCACGTCGGGGTCCCGGACGAGGAGCTGGCGGCTGCCCAGACGCTGGAGATTTCCCTCGTCATGACGCCGGGAAATTCTTTCGACGACGTGGCGGATGACATTACCCGGACCGTCGACTATCATGCCGTGGCGCTGGAGATCCAGGCCATCGCCGACCAGAAACCGCGCCGCCTGATCGAGACCCTGGCGGCGGACCTCGCCAACATTCTTTTAAAAAACCATTCACTCACCCGCATCGAGGTCCTGGTGGAAAAATTCATTCTCCCTGACACCGAATGCGTTGCGGTGAGGGCGATTCGCGATGCTCGAGGATAGCATTCTTAGATTTGGTTCTTGGCATTTTGGAGTCCATCAACGATTGATACTGACGTTCGTTCCATCGGACAGGGACTTAACAATCCTAGCAACAAGCGGTCGGCATCGACCGCAAACGATGCCGCCAAACCGACCAAACGGCCGGGGAGGCGGTGGCGTATGTCCAGGCCACCTCTTCGGGGATGGCTAAAGGCCATCGCGGTCGTCTTGTTGCGACTTGTTAACTCCCCGTCCACCAGGAAGGACTCAGAACCAAACCTTCCCGATGAAACAAATCCCGTTTCTTCTACTCGCTGCGATTTCCGTTGGTCCCCTCCGGTCCCAGGAGGTCGATCGACCAATCCCACCAGCACCCGCGCCGCCATCTGAGCCCGGCGCCCGCATTTTGGGAAAACTCCCCGATGGCACACCGCCGCCGCCCCAGCTACCGAAGCCCGGCTTTGTTGCACCTGCCGAGAAAATCCTCAGCACCAACACCTTCCAGGAAGGCGGACGCACCATCACCGTTCACGAAATCGCCCCCATCGCGCTTCCTCCTCCGCCTGAGGTCATTGTTCCCGCTGAGCCCAGCCCTGAATTTCGCCAGCGACTTGCCGAACTCCGGGCCAGCCAGCCAAAGGTCCATCACCTCTCCATCTCGGCCACCGTTTACCGCGAAAAGGACAAACCCACCCGGACCCTCGTCCGCTATTGGTCCGCCGAACAAAATCAGGCACTGAACGCCGTCGTTTTCTGGTCCTCCGCCGACTTCTCCCTCCTCTCCGGCCTCCCCGGCTTCGTCACCTCGGACGGCCGGAAATGCAGCCTCTTGATGGCATGGGGTGTTCGCGACGACCAGCGAAACGCCGCACTTCTCGCCAAGCACGGACGCACTTACACTCCTCCTGTCATTCCTGAACTCCCCGTTGGAAAAGCCACCTTCCTCATCACCTCCGGCACCCCAGGCGAAAAGGCACTCGCCGACATCCAGTCCCTGCACGATCTCTACAACAACGAATACGAAAAGCTTCTAGCCGCCTACCAAGGGCGCGAACAAGCCCGCCTCGTCCGCGAAGCCGAACTCAAAGCCCATCCACCCCAGCCCAAAGACATCGTCCTCAATCACTGGCGCGTCCAGCCCGCCAAGCAAACCCAAACCCAGGAGGAAGCCCGATGAACCTCCTTCGCACCCTTTCAATCTGTCTGCTGCTTGCATTCAGCCCGCAGCAAGCAAAGGCCATCCTCGACGCCAACGAAAACGGCCTCAGCGACATTTGGGAAAAAGCTTACAACGACGGAGACCTCCTTCCTGAAACTCTCGATCTACTGAGTGATCCAGATGGCGACGGCTGGAGCAACCAACAAGAAGCCGTCGCAGGCACCAACCCGTTTGATGCCAACTCTCCCTTAGGCCACGTGGCTACGGACATCCTTCACAGTCCAGCCACCTTTTCTGGTGTTGATGGCAATGGAGACCCCATCCTTCTGACGCCTGAAGCAGTTACCATCACTTGGCCTACCCTCGCAGGGAAACTCTACACCCTCCAGTTCTCGCCAAACCTTCAGGCCGGAACTTGGATCAACGTCCAGGAACCAATCTTCGGCGATGGCACTCCGGTCAGCATCGTCGCCGTCCTCACACAGCCCAACGGCAGCACTCCCGATTCGCTTTTCTGGCATGTTAGAATATCCGACACAGATACTGATGGCGACGGCCTGGTGAATGCAGAAGAGGCAGCTTTGAATTCCAATCCACTTGTAGACGACCGGAACCACGATGCTGACGAAGATGGTTTAACTAATTTGGATGAGTTCTTGTTAGGTTCAAACCCCGACAATGAGAACACAGACGGCGATTCTTTGAATGATTTTGACGATGCTGCGCCAAAAGAAGCTCTGATCAGTTGGAGACGTACTTCCGAATCAGCATACGCAATGGTTGACATTGATGCACCTTCTGCCACATACTTGCCACAAGATCTTGCTGATAGCGGCGAGGTCCTATTTTCAAACGGCAGATGGAAAAACGGTGTTTGGGTTTCATTGTATGCACCACTTAAAACCGGCTCGATCGCCACATCAGGAGATCCAATCACTTACGATGAGCATTCATACGGTTGGTTTAGATTTAATTCTTCATTACAAGCTCTTGGAAGCATGACAATCACTTTTACAAGTGGAGAGCCAGCAGGTGGGGATCCGATGGACACCACCAGCTTTTGGATTTCGG
>JANOBS010000440.1:0-12047 GCA_031411755.1 Luteolibacter sp.
GCTGTCCGGGCGAGGCCATGAAACGTCGTCCGGTCGATTGATCTTCCACCAGGGCCACCGGATCATGGGCGCTGGCCGGAACTCCGGCAATCAGTTCGCGGCGGACTCCCGTGGCGCTGTCCTCGACCTCGACGACGGAGACCTCTGTCAGCTTGCCGAGGTTTTCCTTCCCGCTGTGCATCTTCCGGCGGAGTCCCACGATCTGGAGTCGGGAGCCAGGAATGGTGCCACCCTGAGCCACACTGACCTCGCGTGGTTTGGCTCCCCGGAGCTTGATCTGGGCGTTTCCTCCTTCGACGTGGGTGATCTCGATCGGCAATTCACGTTGACGATAGGAACGCATCACCAGGCCTACGGGCTTCGCGGCGGCGGGCGGCGTTGCTTCCCTGCCGCCGGGCACAGCCAGCGGCTCGCGCACACCGGGAACATCGGCCGAGGAAGTGACCGCGCCGGTGAGATCGACACCATCGATGGATTCAGGAGCTTTTTTGACTGAAGATTTTCCGGAAACCGCAGCCAACGAAGCATCGGTGCCTTCGGGGATCGCGTTCGTCGTGCCAGCCTTCGGGAGATCGAGCGAGGCGGCCATTTCCGTGCCGATCTGCTGGTCGGACTGCAAGGCAAGCTCGCCCTGCGTCGGCTCTGCGGAAAGGAGCGCCACGATTTCCGCATGCCCGGCCTCAGCGGCTAGATCTGCGGCGGTGTGGCCTTCGGGATCGGTGGTGAAGCGGTTCGACCCGATCTCAATGAGCAACTTGACCGCTTCCGCGTGGCCGTTTTCCGCGGCGACCATCAGGGCCGTCCGACCATCGTCCATGCGGGCATAAATTGAGCCGCCATAATTGGTCAGTTCATCGATGACCTTGGCCTGGCCTAACAGTGCAGCGGTGAGCAGGGCCCCATCGAGGTCGTCGCGATCATAGACCGCCAGATCGCCGATGACTTCGGAGCGGCCTTCCTTGACCGCCAGCATCAGCGGCTTGAAGCCCTCGGCGTCCTTCGCCTTCGGATCAGCGCCCTGCTTCAACAGCCAGCGCGTCATCTCCGTCTTCCCGCCAACGATGGCCTCCATCAGGGGCGTGCGGCCACCCGCGCCCGGTTCGTCGATGCCGACCTTGTGATCGAGGAGGAATTTCCCGGACTTCATCGCCCCGGCAGCGGCGGCCACGTGCAGGGCAGAGTTGCCATCGGCTGTCTTCGTTCCGATCTGCATGCCGCCCTTGATAAAAAGCTCCAGGGCCACGGGATTGTCGTCAGCGGTGGCGCGGAACCAATCGGCTGCCGTCAGTTGATAGCCTGCGTCCCCCAGATCGTTGCTGGAAGCCTCCTTGCGGCTCTTGCACCCCAGCAGGGCGAACGCGACAAACAAGGCTGTGGCGCTGCGGACTCCGAGGAACAAACCCTTCATGGGGCGGACGTTACTAAGCTTGTCTTAACAATTCAACCCGGAACCGTCGGCGGCGGCGATCGAGAGGATTTCACATCCGGAATCCAGAAACCGGAAGCGCACCTCACGGCCACAAAGCCGGGCCCCGAACTCCTTCCCCTCCCGCTCCGCCTGCACCGCCGGTCGCGGGTCCTGGGCGAGACATTCCAGAATGACGGACTTCGAGCGGGCCGACAGGACCTTGAAATCCTCCTCCGCCGCCTCGGAAATCGTCACCACCACGGACGGCGGCGGCACCGAGGCAAACCCGGCGTGCGCCTCAGGAATCGCGTCGGTGAAGGGCAGGTAGGGTTTGATGTCGTAAACCGGAGTCCCGTCGATGAGATCGAGCCTTGAAAGCTTGAGCACCGGCCCCTCGGGTCGAAGGTCGATCCCCTCCAACCCGACCAGCGACAGCCCGAGGCCGTTCGGTCGATAGGTCGAGCGGGTGGAGAAGACCCCCACCCGCTTGTTCCCGCCGAGGCGGGGCGGACGGACGGTGGGCGACCATCCTTTTTCCGCCGTGGCGTGGAATCCGAAGATCAGCCAGAGGTGGGAGAACTCGGCGAGACCCCTCACCATCGAGGGATCCCTGTAGCCTTCATGCAGCAGCAGCTCGCCCCAGGAGCTGGGGCAGAGCGCCGGTTGACGTGGCACCGCGAACTTGTCGCCGAAGCAGGAGCGAACGGTGCCGATCGGGGTGATTTCCACGGGATTCCGAAACCGGATCAGTGGGTTTTGAAATGGATGCTGCCACGGAGCTTGCCGCTTTCACGACGAACGTTGGCGGTGATCGAATCAAAGTCGCCGAGCACGAGTAGTGCCTTCTCGATCTGCGCCTTGTTCGTCTTGAACTCTTCGAGCGCGCCTTCCTGATCGGCAAAGACCTGAGCGGAATTCTCATCCACGAGCTTCAGCCAATCCGCTCCGAAGCTACGGAGCGGATCAAGCTTCACCGACAGCCAGAAGCCGGTGCGGTCCGTCGTCTTCTTGCCAGCAGCATCGGCCAGCTCAAGCGCTTGGAGCTTGGAGGTCGAGGCGACGAACCACTTGTCGCCCACGGTCACGGACGGCACGAAGTCATCGTTGAAAAACGGCATCGAGAAGAACCAGGTGGTGTAGCCGTTCTTTTCCGAACTCATCGGCTTCTGCATCGGAATCTCCTTCGCGGTCATCTCGCTGATGGTCTTGAGGATCTTCGTGGTGGACTCGTTCATCTTGTCCCATGAGCCGGAGATCTTGCTGCGATCCGTCACCGGCGTGATCCAGGAGGCGCGGACGAAGTGACCCTTGTCGACCAGGACCTGCGGGATTCCGGGGATCGTCGGGACCGAGCCCTTGAGGTCCACCACCAAGGCGGACTCGTTGCCAAGACCGGAGGCGAAACCGCCGCGCAGGCTGTCGAGAAGCGACAAGATATCGATACGGAATTTTTCATCGAACAGCTTCATGCCGTCCTTGAATTGCTTGAGCTCCTCGCTTTCCACGGGGACTTCGGAGACCTTCTTGGCAACCGCGTAGGTGGCCTCGACGAGTGATTCCGCGTAAGCCTTCGCCTTTTCATCGTAGGCGGTTTCCGAGGTGAAGTTGGCGAACAGCACGACGTCGCTGGATTCGCCGAGACCGCCGAGAACCGGCTTGGCCTTCCAGTCGAGCGCACCGCTGTCGCCACCGCCGAAGGTTTCGACCTTCATGCCCTCTTCGAAAAACGAAACCAGCCCGTAGGTGTCCGCGGAGGCCAGCTTGGAAAGCGCCTGCTCACGCTCACCGACGAGCTGCAGCAGTGCTTCCAGATCGCGGGTATCGCCGAGGCCTTCGCCACCGGCCAGACCGTCACGAACGCCATCCACCACATCGACCAGGCCGCCCATGGAGTTCTGGAACGTATCCATCATGCCATCGGAGCCATAGAGCAGCGCGGCGAGATCTTTGGACGCATAGGCATCGGCGAAGGCAAGCGCATCGGTCGATGCCAGGGAGTCCTTCACATCGGCCACCAACTGACAATCCTCGGGAGTCGTGCCCAGGAAGAGAATCACGTAGTCGCCAAGCGTGCCGGAAACCGCGATCAGGTTCTTCTTGGCGAGCGCGGCGATCAACTGGTCCGCCACCTCGGCTCCGAGTGCCTTGTCCATTTCCTCACGATCCTCACCAAGCGACTTGGCAATCTTTTCCCCGATGAGCCGATAGCCGGTGAACTTTGCTCCGGCGCGTTCGAACTCGAGCGGCTCAACCATGTCATCTGCATTCCCCATGAAATCAATCACCGATGACACCTGCTGGGCGACCTGCTCGCGATCGGCAGGCAACGTCTTGAAGCCCACATAGAGCGGCGGCATCTGCATTTTTTCGAAAAGGCCAAGGCCGGACTGCGGATCCTTCACCACCTCGGAGACGGCCTGGGCCTGAAAATCGGACATCGCCTCGGAGATATCCGACATCCCGCCTTCCTTCTTGATCGAGGAAAGAAGGATCTTTGTCAGAAACTTCATCTGAAAATAGGTCGAACGGCGGTTCAGCGTCATCAGGTTCGCAGTCTGGGCACTGGTGCTTTTCCCGGTCGCGAGAAACACCTCCTGACCCAGCAGGGCACCGGGTCCCGAGACGACCTCCGGCGCCTCTTCGGCAGCAGGAGCCTCACCCGCAACTTCCGGCTTGGGTGCCTCGCCCGCGACTTCCGGCTTGGGCAAATCGCCGGCACCTTCTGCTGGGGCGGCTGGTTCGGGCTTTTTCTCACCCGTCGCCCCCTCGGCATCCTCGCCTGGGGAAATTTCCTCCCCCATATCCAGTGCACCGCCACTGGCCTCTTCGATCAGGCTCCAGAGCTTGGTGCCCTTGAAGCGCTTGCTGGCCTTCGAGCCATTGTAAACGGTGATGAGACTCTCCGTGTCTTTCGGCAGGTGCTTCACGATGCCGAACTTCGCCGCGCGCTCTTCCGCCGTGAGGGCTGGAATGACAGGTGCCGGTGCCGGTGCCGGCGCGGGAGCCACAGGAGGCGCCGGAACCGCTGGCTGCTCGGCGACAGGAGCCGGTGCCGCAGGCGCGACCACCTCCTCCTTTTTGCCACAAGATCCGGACATCAAGGCCACTGCTGGCAACATCACCCAAAGAGAACGCGTTTTCATAGACGCTCCGAGGTAGCAGTCATGATGCCCTGACTGCAAGAATAATGGGCCCTGCGGGCGATCGGGGATTGGAGATCGAAGAGATCACTCTCCCGTCTTCCAATCCGAAATGCACAATCCGCAATCCGCAATCTCTCCCCCCTTCTTTTGTGCGAATCGTCGTTTCCACCCGCTCACGAACCGTTACACTGGCCGTCTCATGGCAAAGGGATATGACACCCACCAATCTCGCGTAACCGCCCTCCAGGCACTCGGCAAGGACCTTGCCCGCCGGGCGAAGTCGAAGTGTGAACTCACCGGTGCCTCCGGCATTCCGCTCCGCGCCTACGAGGTCCCACCTGTTTCCGCAGAGCCGGAACTCGACCGCACACTGCTCATTTCCGAAGCCTGCCTCGCCGTGCTCGAACATCCGAAGACCCTTGCAGGCCAGGAATGGCGCTGTCTCGCCGAAACGGTCTGGACCGACATGCCCGCCATCCAGGTGGTCTCGTGGCGACTCCTCACCGTGCTGGCAGTCAAGGAAGACTGGGCGCGTGAGGTGCTCGACGGTGTCTTTCTCGAACCCGACGTCCAGGCCTGGGCGGACTCCACCCCGCTGATTCCCTGAATCCTGCAACTTCCGCGCACTTGCAGGGTTCCACCCGGCAATCATGATCAGTGCCGGAATCGCCACCCGACCACCCATGGCCATGGCCGATGCGGACACTCCCAGCCCACCCCATGAAGAATCGCTCGATGCGATCCTGATGGCGCGTGCCGGAAA
The DNA here is from genome assembly GCA_031411755.1 of Luteolibacter sp. Classification (GTDB taxonomy): domain Bacteria; phylum Verrucomicrobiota; class Verrucomicrobiia; order Verrucomicrobiales; family Akkermansiaceae; genus Luteolibacter. The sequence goes on from JANOBS010000440.1 coordinate 5,315, forward strand.
GGGAGACCACGCGGCGTTCCGTGAACTTGTGGAGCGCCACCAGCATGCCGTCATCGGCACCGTCGCGAAAATGCTCGGCGACCCGACCGAGGCTGAGGACATAGCCCAACAGGTCTTCATCCGCTTGTGGAAGCACGCGAAGAACTATCGGCCCGAGGCGAAATTCACCACCTACCTCTTCACCATCGCACGCAATCTCGTCTTCAACGAAAGCCGCCGTCGCAGCCGAAAAAAGGAGGTCTCGGTCGAGGAGCGCGAGGAAACCGCGAACTTCCACGTCGCCGCCGCCACCGAGCGCGAGCCGGATGTCGCCATGCTGCAAGGCGAGCTTCAGGAGGCCGTGGACCTTGCCATTTCCTCCCTTCCGGAAGCCCAGCGCGTGGCAGTCATCCTCCGCCGCTACGAGCAGATGCCGTATGAGGAAATCGCCAAAGTCCTCGAGCTTTCCGTCCCCGCCATCAAGAGCCTCCTCTTCCGCGCCCGCACCACGCTGCGGGAAGCCCTGCGGGATTATCTGGACGAGTGAGCTACTTCAAGACCGCTTCCTTGGTGATCGCCGCGGCTTCCTTTTCGTCGAGCTGCCTCGACCACTTCACGCGCTTTTCGGATTTCCCGCCCTCCCCGGTCGAACGATATTCGGCATAGCGGGCGGTCTTCTCGTTCTCCGGCTTGCGCCAGTTTTCCCAACCTTCCGGCGAGATCCCCTTGCCCATGTCGCAGTTCAGCCAGGTCACGGAGCCATACGGACGCCAGGGACGACCGAGAAATACGGTGCCCTTCTCCAGCTTCGCGACCGTGACCCTGCAGTGATCAAACACAAACCCGAAGGCCTGCGTCTCCGGCGTGGAGGCCGCGGTGATGTAGCCGGAGGACTTCGCATGAATCTCGCAGTCACGAAAATAAGCGGCCGCCGCGCCAAAGATGAAATCGACGTGGCCTTCGATGTAGCATTTCTCGAACGAATACTTCCCCGAGCTCAGCAACAACGTGTCCTGCCAGCCAATAAAGCGGCAGTTCGAAAACGTGCCACTGTTTGAGTGCAGCGCGACCGCAAGGGCCTGGCTGCCTTGTCCGAAGTCGTTCTCAAAGGTGATCCCGCTGGCCGTGATTGTAGGGCAGCGGAAACTGATCGTCGCGGAGTTGGTGGTGCCGACCGGTGTCCCGTCGGGGTTCAGGGAGTTCGCCGCGAGATTGAAGACCAGCTTCGTGGTGTCAGCGCCCGCGCCTTTCAGGATCACGTCGCCGAGGTCGGTGGAAACCAGGATGCGCTCTCGATAGGTGCCAGGCTCGATGTTGATGATGACTCCGCTTTTGGAACGCTTCGCCACTGCGGCATCGACGGCCTTCTGGATGCTTGGGAAAGCCTCGCTCTTCGACGCGTCCACCACGAAGGTTTCAGGTGCGGCGTGGAGCGTGATCGTGAGGAAGAAGAGAAGAAATTGAACCACGAATGGACACGAATTCACACGAATCGGTCTGATGAAACATGCATTGGACTTCTGCCTATTCGTGATCATTTCTGCAAATTCGTGGTTCCTCTTCTTTCGTGAAGTTTCGTGCCTTTCGTGGTTCAATTCAATGCGTCGGCAAGGCGTCCAACACCATCTCGCTCCAGCCGGGAATCTTCAGCTTCTTGAGGGACCTCGCGACGATGGCCGCATTGAGTTCCGCACCGGATTGAAGCGTGTGGGTGTGGTCGGTGGGACCGAATAGTTCGCTGGAAACCTTGGACTCACCGAGTCTGTCGTATTCATCGCTGACGAGTTGATTGAGATCAATGAATCCAACGCCCTCGGCCTCGGCCACCTGCTTCGCCCAGAGCGCATAATCTCCGGTCGAGCGCTGGATCTTTCCATCCTTCCAGAGATTGCGCGGCACCAGCGAGCAGATCACCGGAATGGCCCCGGCGGCTTTCGTTTCATGGATATACTGGCGGAGATACCATCCGTAGCTGCGGACGGTTTCCGGGTTCTGGGTTTCCGCGATGACGACGTCCTTCGCTTCATCGCCAATGCCATCGATGGAGGCGCGGGCGCGATCCTTGTCGTAAGGCCCGCCGTCGTTGTGGCCCATCTGGATCAGCACGAGGTCGCCGGGCTTCAGTTCATCGCGCACATTCTGCCAAAGCCCTTCGCGGATGTAACTGCGGCTGCTGCGACCCCCGAGCGCGCGGTTGTGCGTCTCGACCTTCGATGGATCGAACCAGGCCTTCGCAGGATCGCCCCAGCCGAGGAGTCCCTTGCCGCTGTTCTTCACCGTGGAATCTCCGACGAAGAAGACCGCGGGCTTGTCGCGCTTCGCAAAAGTAGGCGCGGGGAACACCGGGCCGTCGGTCCGGAACGGAAGCGCGGGGAGATTGGCGGCGTTGTAAAAATTGGAGTTGTTCGGGAAGTCCGCCCAAGCGTAGCGGACGATCTTCGGATGCGGAACGGAGGCATGGGAGACGACGACTTGATCTCCCTCGATCCTCGCATCCGCCCAAACGAATTTTTCATCCGCTCCGGCGATGGAAAATCCCTTCAACGGACCGCCTTTCGAAACCAGTCCACCATCGACATGGCGGAAGCGTAGACGGACGGCATCGCCCTCCGCCGTGGAATCTTGAAATACCGGCCCGGACGATGGCAGCGGACGATCATACTGGATGCGCTGGCCATAGGTCACCCCGAGTGCGGAAAGCGCGAGCCGCTGTCCGACGTCCTGCTTGTTGCGCGGGTGAACATCTTTCTCGTCGCCGATGTCGACTGCTGAGGCGATTCCTGTCTCCGGCAGCTCAAGCAACGAGCACTGCGCCTCGCGAAATGAGGCCAGCCGGCTCTCCGCGGGCTCGGGTTTCGCGGCGTTGTATCCAGCCAACAGAACCGCATGAAACGCAAAGTGCTCCTGCTGCCAGCGGACCCGCCAATCGTAGACGAGCGTCTGCTGGAGCGACTTGTAAAGGGCGGCATTGCCCGTGTTCGACTCGCCCTGATACCAGATTGCGCCTTTCACAGCGTAGGGAATGATCGGCGCGATCATGCCGTTGAACATCACCGTCGGGTTGTGCTGGTCCTGCACCGGATCGGGATGCGCGGGCGCGCGGGCGGGCTTCTTGCCAGCGGCCTTCGCCGCCTCGGCAGCGGCTTTCCACTTCACCATCGCAGCCTCGTAGTCGGCCATCGCGTTCGACTTCGCGGCGAAGTCCTCACGCTTCTTCGCGAAGTCGTCGAGCAGACCCTTGAACGCCGGGTTGGCTGTTAGAGCCTCGCGACTGATCCACGACTCGCCACTGCTGGCACCATAGGCTGAGGTCACCAGCCCTACCGGAACCTTGAGATCCTGATGCAGCTTCCGACCGAAAAAAAACGCCACCGCCGAGAAATCCCCGACCGTTTCCGGCGAGCAAACCTTCCACTCGCCCTGCGGGGCTTTCAGTGGCTCGGCGGACCGACACCACTCGGTCGTGAACATCCGGATCTGCGGAAACTTCGCCTCGGCGATTTCCTTTTCGGCGTCCTGCGTGCCAGCATAAGCACGCTTCTCGGTCTTCGCGACGGTGAAGTCCATGTTCGACTGCCCGGAGCAAAGCCACACCTCACCGATCAGGATGTCCTTGAGTTGAATCGTCTGCTTGCCCGCCACCTTCAGCTCGAACGGCCCGCCTGCTGGCAGCGGCGGAAGCTTCAACGACCACTCGCCCTTCGCATCGGCAGTGGTCTTCGCCTGCTTGCCCGCGAGGGAAACCTCGATTGCCTCACCCGGATCCGCCGTTCCCCAGACCGGCAGCGCTTGCTCGCGCTGGAGCACCGCGTGGTCGGTGAACGGTGAAGCCAGCTTCGGAGCCGCCATCGCCAAGGGCGAAGCGAGGAGACCGAGAAGTGTGAGGCGAAAAACGGATTTCATGCGGAAGTGATAGCGGGAAAGCCTGATGATTTCGAGGTACCCGTTCGGGTGAATGCTAGCGGCAGGGCGCCTGATTCCTATTGAAACAAAACTCCCAGTTGCGTTACTCAAATGCTGGCGCAGATCTGCCGCACTTCCACAACCCCGCCTCTCCAGTTCATGAAATTTTTCGCGCTATCCCTTGCCCTCTCAATCGCCTTCGCCGCTGCAGAGGACAAATCACCGGTCTTCTATCAGCTCGACTCGAATACCCCGCTGTATGGCAAGAACTTCCCTAATCCGAATCCTTCGAGACCGAAGTTCCATGAGTGGTTCATCGATAAAGAAAAAGCGATAGCCGACGAGAAGACCGCCAAACGGCTGATGGAGATTGTTTCCAGCGAGGCCAGTTACGAGCGGAACAGTAGTGTGCTGTGTTTCCAGCCCGGTATGGGATTCTCGGTCACGCGGGATGGAAAGGCCTGCCACTACCTGATTTGCCTACACTGCCACAACATGGATGTCTTCATCGATGGCAAACAGACGGAATCGGAAGTCGTACTGACGAAGGAGGCGCACAGAAAACTGACAGCCCTCTACGAGGAGATCACCAAGGAAAACAAGCCCTCCCCCGAAAAGGACGATCCGAAAAAGCTCGATGAAGTCCCGGCCGCCAAGGAAGGCGAAGGGAAGAAGTAATCGTGGCCGCGCTTTCCTAGCGCGAAGCCCTCTGCATTTGGCTTGGCGGATGGAATCCGCCGCCACGATCTATGACCGCTTCGTCAGGGAAATGAGCATGGCGAGCTTGTCTGCTGCCACGTCGAACTCGCGGTTCGCGAGAGGCCCGGTGGGACCCCATGGCAATCTGAGCCGCCAGTTTTCGCCGCCGACGGTGCCGGGGAGATTGAAGCGATCGGTCATGCCGGTGAGGTCGGTGATGAGCAGCGCGGCATAGCGCGAGTTCGACGCCAGCAGGCTCTTGATCAGCCGCCACTGATGGACGTCCGAATAGACTGGCCAGTTTCCCGCGGTCGCCGGGATGCCCGCGAACTCGGCGAGAAGCTTGAGATTGAACTCCCCTTTCCGGACCTCTTCGGGATCGGACTCCGGGTTTGAAATGTCCGCGCGGTAGCTGTTCCAAAGGCCGGCGAGGGTGTCGTGATCGTGAGTCGCATACGTGGCGAAGCTGCACTCTGGCAACTCGGCGGGTGGAACGACATGACCTTCGTCATCGAAGTCCCAATGCGGAATCCGGAAGCCGGCGATGCCGAGTGATTCGAGATGCGGACGGACATATTCCGGCAGGCAGCCGAGATCCTCGCCGACGACTTCCGCTCCGCCAGCGGCCTCGATCACCATCTTCAGGCGACGGTCCCCTTCCGCGCAGTTGGCCGCCATGTTTTCCGGCGTGTCGTCGGGTCGCCACGCCCAACCGGGCAGCAGGCCGCCGGTTTTCTCGGCCGCTTCCTCATGCGTGAGGTCGAGGAACTCGGCATTGCGCTGCGGCCGCCACGGAAAGGCATAGATGCGGTAAAAGCCGAGGATGTGGTCGATGCGGAAGATGTGGAAGATTTCCGTGAGCTTCGAGATCCGCTGCCGCCACCAGGGAAAGCCCTCGGCCTCCATCTTGTCCCAACGGTAAAGCGGGATGCCCCAGTTCTGGCCCCACTTGCGGATGAAGGGATCGTATTTGAACATCAGCTCGGGCGGCGCGCCACCGCACCAGCCGAGATCGAATTCCTCCTGGCAGAAGAAGACATCGGCGGAATACCAGCTCACGCCGATCGGAATGTCGCCCATCAGTTTCACGCCGCGCTCATCGGCATACGCTCTAACAGCCCGCCACTGGCGGAAGCAGAGCCACTGGACCCAGGCGAAAAATGACAGCCGCTCCTCAACCTCGGCGGGATGCTCAGTCGTTTCCCGGGCCAGAAGCGCGCGGGCCTTTTCCGGGGTGTTGCAATCGTCCCACCACAGGTCCCAGGTTTCACGACCGCCATTGCGCTCCATCAGCCAACGGTAAACGCAGTAGTCGGACAGCCACGAGGTCTCGGCGGCGCGAAAGCTTTCGAACTCTTCTTTCAGGGAAAGCTCCGCCGCCGCGAAACGGGGCCATGCGATTTCAAGAAGCGCCCGCTTTGATTTTCGAACAACGGAGTAATCGACAAGGCGATCATGGAGCGCGGCCCCCATCGAAAAACGAACATCGGCCACCTCCTCGGCGGTGATTCCGGGGAGATCGGCCGGATCGCAGCTCAGGTAAACCGGTTCCAGCGCGATCGAGGAAATCGCGTTGTAGGGACTGTTGTCGTCACCGGTTTCCTGGATCGGCAGAAGCTGGAGGAAGCCGATCTGATGGTCTGCGGCCCAGCCGATCCAGTCACGGAACGAGCGCGTATCGCCGATTCCAAGATCGCCAGGGCGGCGTGGAGAAAAGGCCGGAAGCAGGATTCCGGCGGACCGTCCAAAAGGTGAATTCATTCGTGAAAAGCGGCGTGAGGCCGTGATCGTGACCCAACCAGCCATGCAGGCAAGCCGTTTAGCCCCGTGCCCGCTTCAACAATCGTACACCGTTCATCGCTTGATTCTTGGCGATCTGGGCTGGAGCGGCCATGGTCCCGCCGTGACCCCGATCCTCGCACTTGGCAGGCTCAGCCTCGACTTCATCGCCTACCTGGGCGAGATCGCGATGCTGGTGAAGGAGGTGTTCATTTCCATCACCCGGGGAAAGATCCGGACGCGCATGGTCCTCACGCAGGTCATGGAGACGGGATTCCGCTCGCAACCGGTGGTGATTCTCACGGGGGCCTTCACCGGAGCCGTGCTGGCGGCGCAGGCCCTTTTCCAATTCAAGCCGCTCGGGATGGAAACC
>JANOBS010000441.1:0-5091 GCA_031411755.1 Luteolibacter sp.
GGCGTGGAGGCGAGTTTCTGGAAGCGCGGGTCGCTGAAGCTAAGGGCTTGCTCGACGACTTGGTGCGGGGTTAGACCTCGCGGACATGAGCAAATACGTGCTGCTTTTTTCCGGACAAGGCGCCCAGAAGGTGGGCATGGCCAAGGATTGGTTCGAGAACTCCGCCACGGCGCGGAACATGGTCGCAGCGGCGGATGCGGCGCTCGGGTTTTCCTTGTCGGACGTGATGTTCGAGGGACCGGATGAGGAACTGACGAAAACCTCGGTCTGCCAGCCCGCGCTGTATCTCCACGGCCTCATCGCGCTGGCGCTACTGAAAGAGCGCATCTCGGGACTGGAGCCGGTCGCGGCGGCCGGGCTTTCGCTCGGGGAATTCACCGCCCACGCGGCGGCCGGAACGTTTTCATTCGAGGATGGACTGCGCCTGGTCGCGCGCCGAGGCGAATTCATGCAGCAGGCCTGTGAAGCGACGCAGGGTGCGATGGCCGCGCTGATCGGTGGTGACGAGGAGCAGGTGCGGGCCTTGGCCTCCGCCTGCGACGTCGACGTGGCGAATCTCAACGCGCCAGGGCAGATCGTGCTCTCCGGCTCGGTCGCGGGCATCGACGCCGTGGTGGAAAAGGCGAAGGATTTCGGCATCCGCCGGGCGATCAAGCTGAACGTCGCCGGAGCTTATCATTCGCGCCTGATGCAGTCGGCGAAGGACAAGCTCGCGGCGGAGCTTGCGATCACCACGATTGTCTCGCCTTCCATTCCTGTGGTGGGAAATTTTCCGGCCTCGGTCGTGTCCGATCCGGCGGAGATCCGTTCGACGCTGACCGAGCAGGTGACCGGTTCGGTGCGCTGGGTGGAATCGATCCGCCTGCTGCGGGAAATGGGGCACACGACCTTCCTCGAACTAGGCCCTGGCAAGGTGCTGGCGGGCCTGGTGGCGAAGATCGACAAGGATGCAATCGTCCATTCCATCGAAGATCTGGCGTCGCTGGAAGCTGCCGTGGAAGCGCTTTCCTGATGGCCGGAGAAATTTCGAGAAAATGCAATTTTCGGGTTGCGCGTCTGGAAGTCGGTCAATAGCGTCCGCGCACCCCGAACGGGCGGCTCTGGAGCGGTAGCTCAGTTGGTTAGAGCGCCAGCCTGTCACGTTGGAGGTCGCGGGTTCGAGCCCCGTCCGCTCCGCCAGTCCGTTCGAGTCAAGTAGGCCCGTCAGCAATGACGGGCCTCTTTGTTTTCAAGGATCAGGCGAGGATTTCCAGAAGCTGGGAAAGGTCGGAGATTACCGCGTCGGCCTGAAGGGCTGGAGGGGCCGCAGTTCCGGAGAGCAGGACGGTTTTCAGTCCAATGGCTCGGGCGGGGGCGATGTCGTGCAGCGGATCATTTCCCACCAGTACGGCGGCTTCCGGGGAGATGCCACGCGCAGCGAGGCGGGCGACGAGGAGTTCAAAAAGCCGGGCGGAGGGTTTCGCGATGCCGTGCTCAAAGGAAAGCACGCAAAGATCGGCGGCGAAGGGGTCTCCGCCGAGTTCGCGGCCCAGCACCGGCATGGTGTCGGCCTGCGCGTTCGAAAGAAGACCGAGACTGAGTGGGGAAAGGGTGGCGAGTGTCTCACGAGCCGAGGGCATCAGGCACAGCGGCTGACGGGCATGTTCGAGCTCGGTGAGCCACTCCGTGCTGACTTTTTCCACACCGAGCAGCTTGGCCCAGAGCTGGCGCAGATCGACTTCCGGAAACGCTTCGGAGGATTGCGCATGATGCTGTTTCACCGCGAGTTCAAGAAGCCGTGTTGGGCTTTCTTTCAGTTCGTGCCCGCGCTCGGTCAGCAGCCCATGAATCCGCAGGTCTGCGGCTGGATCGAAGTGCATCGGCCCGCCGCCCGACAGCAGCGTGCCATGCACGTCGAAGATCACCGCGCGGATGTCTGTTAGGGCGGTGGTGGCCATGTCAGGTCAGCAGGAAATGAAAGTTCTCAGGCCGGAGATACTGGCTCAGCACGCGATGCCTTGGCAGGAACGACGGTGTCTGCGGAGTGGTCGTGAGCAGTTCGTCGTAGAGTCCGATCAAGCGCGTCAAATGCGACTCGGGGGAGAAATGGGCGAGCTGCCCGGCGGTGGCGGTCGGCATTCGTTCCGCGAGGATTCCCTCAAGCCATTCGACAGCAGGAAAACGTTCACCCGCGAATTCGACGAGCACGTCATCCACAGCCGCGCCCTCCAACAAACGCTGGATGACGGCTTGCTGGAGATCCTCGGGAAGATTGCCGAAATCGAGATGCCTGTCGAAACGCATGGCATCAGAAGCCTCCTCGACAAAGGCGCCGGTCAGATCGCAGCCATAGGCATCTAACAGATTCCGAAGTGCGCTCGTGAGAGACTGACGCAGGCGCTCCGGATCGATCCAGGAAGCAGGGATCAGCAGACGTTCGTAAAGACGGCCAGCCTTGATGCCCTGCGCGATCTGATCATCTGTGATCGCCGGCAGGTCGCGACCGAACAGAGGCTTGCCGACGGCGACGGCTTCGAGAAACGCCAGCCCGAAGCCTTCGGCGACCGAGGTCGTGACGAAGTGCGTCGCCTGCGCCTGCCAGGCTTCAAAAGAGGAATCTCCGCTCTCCGTCGTGATTCTGCCGACCACCGCCAGATCGACGGGTAAGCCCGAGGTCATCGCGAAGGCCTGCCATTTCTCGAAAACCGGCAGCCAGCGTTTTTGCGTCGGCGCGAGGGTGGTGGCGTAACGTGTGCCCGTCGGCGAAAGCGCAGCCAGCAGCAAGAGCTCGCCAAGATTCTTCCGGCGGATGCCACGCACGGCGTAGAGCACGGAGGCTGGTGAAGCAGGTGATTGAATTGGATGATCCGGAATCCGGATCGGGTTCGGCAGCAGCATCGATTGCGCCTCCGGGAGGCCCGCAGCCGTGAAGCATTCACGATCCCGTGAGTTGAGAAAAGCGTAGCGGATCTGCGGCGCGTGAGGGTAGGGCCTTTCACTGTCGGCGAGCAGCGCATAGTTTCCCGGTCGTCCGTCTTCCGCGAGGTCGTGGAGCTGGAGCACGAGCCGTTCACCCTCGCGCCCAAGGATGGCGACAACTTCCGCCATCCGCACATTCACGCCCAGCGAGTGGTTGTGGAAATGCCAGACATGCGGGCCGGGGCCGAGGGAGTTTTCCACCGAAGCCCGCATTTGCCTGATCAGTTCGATCGCGGTGGGACCGTCGCTTTCCCGACGATAGGAAAGCCCCTCGATCACATGAAATGGAAGATCACCGGAGGTCGGCGCGCTTCCTGTTAGAACGACGTGTGCAATGCCTCCACGGGTGAGGCAGAGGGAGGTTTCCTCGATCACCCGTGTGACGCCGCCTGCGGACAGGTGGTAGTGGATGATCGCGACGGCCATGACGCTAATGAGCGATGTCTTCGAGCTCCTTCACGAAATGAAATCCGCGGATCTCGTAGCCCAGGCGGTGATAGAGTCGGTGCGAGGGGCTGTTGGAAACGTAGCTGTCCAGCACGAGAATATTGCAGCCGAGTTCCTTCGCGCGGTGTTCCAGGGCGTTCAGCAGGAGAGTGCCGACTCCGGAGGAGCGGTGTGACGGATCGATCACCAGATTGTCGACCTCCAGATAGAGCCCGCACCAGATCTTGGTGGCCACCCAGGCTCCGGCGACCCCGATCAAGGAAGCTCCGCTGAAGGCCCCATAGGCATGATAATGAGGATGCTGCGCCTGGATGGTCTCGAAGCGCTGGCGGACGATCCCCTCTGGCACATTCGGATTCAGGTCAGTCAGCAGGCTGACCGCGGCGGTCAGGTCATCGGGTCCCAGAAGTCGTATTTCCACATTCACGGCGCGGTGGGATTGTGAGGTGTCAGGCGTGGACTTGCTAGGTCGAATTCCGGATCGGGGTGGTCGGGCTGAATCGTCACTTGACGGTGGGACTTGCCCGACCCGACCGTCCGGGCGGGGTTTCCTGCCTTTTCTTGCGCCACTTTCCTCTTCCCACGGCGCGATTTTCCCGCCAGAGAAATGGCCCCCTTGGCGCGCTGCCACGGGTTTCAAACATCCCATCCCAATCATGGACATCCAGATCGCCACTCTTTGCGACTTCGCCGCCGACTACAACGGCAAGCTCGTGATCTCCGGTACCTTCGACACCCTCGTTGCCCGCGCCCTGCCCGTCATCCACCCGCAGTGCGCCCTGGCGATGCGCTTTTGCTTCACCAGCGAGGATGTCGGCCGCCACAAGCTCTCCATCAACATCATCAACGAGGACGGCGAATCGCTCGACCCGAACAACATGCCGATCGAGCCGGAATTCGACGTGCAGCTTCCGAAGAACACCCCGTTCCTCACCCGCAACATCATCATGAACCTTCAGGGCCTGCGTTTCCCTGAGGCGGGCATCTACTCGATCGACCTCGGCTGCGACGGCGAGGTGCTGATGCGCATTCCGATCCGCATCCTTCAGGTCAATCAGGGCCCGAACGGCGAAACGCTGGCGTAATCTCCGGTTTGGCGTAGGCTCCGCGCGATGTCCTACGCCAAACGCTTTTCCTGTGCCCTCGTCACCGGTGCTTCCGCCGGTCTCGGCGAGGAGTTCGTCCTCCAGCTCGCGCCACGCGTCGACACCTTTGTCCTCGTGGCGCGACGGGAGGATCGCCTGAACGAACTGGCCGCCAAGGTGGTGGCCCGTTTTCCGAAGGTCACCGTGGAGGTGATCGCGGCCGATCTCGTGACTCCGGAAGGCTGCACGGCGGTGATCGAGACGCTTTCCGCGAAGGGGTTGTCGCCGGACCTGTTGATCAACAACGCGGGCATGGGCGACTACGGTGAGTTCGTCGCCGCTGAGTGGAGCCGGGTGGAAAGCCAGCTGCGACTGAACATGGAGGCGCTGACGCATCTTTGCCACGCGCTGCTCCCCGAAATGATCCGCCATCGGGCTGGAGCGATCATCAACATCAGCTCGCTGGCGAGCGTGCTGCCGATTCCGGACTTCGCCGTCTATGCCGCGACCAAGGCCTACGTGACGAGTTTCTCGGAAGCCCTGAGGATTGAATTGCTGGACCACGGCATTCCGGTGCTGGCGGTTTGTCCGGGACCGGTTC
>JANOBS010000442.1:0-5596 GCA_031411755.1 Luteolibacter sp.
TCCTGCCTCATCAAGCTCTACACGCCGGAAGCAGACTCATCCGTTTTTCGTGATTTCCTGGCGAATTCAGGGGACTGCGTGACGAGCGGCCTTACGCTGCTTGAGTTCTGGGCCACTGTCCGAAGAAAGGAATCAGAAGGCGTGCTGGCCGAAGGACAATCCGAAGAAGTCTTCAATGCACTCCAAGCGGATGTCGCGCAGGGCTTGATCAGAATGATTCCCAGTGACGTTGGCGTTCGCGAAGAGTTCCATTCCATCATCGAGCGATGCTATTCCCGTATCCCTGCGATCTACATCCGCACCAATGACGCGCTGCATCTGGCCGCAGCCCGTCGTTCAGGAGAAATGGAGATCATCGCGACCGACAAGCGACTTCGGGAGACGGCGGAATTTTTAGGATTCACGATTTTTCCCGTGTCCTGAGAGATTGCGATCAAAGATCCGAGTCACGCAAACGCCTTCTCCCACTCCGCCACTTTGAAGCCGACGAGCCCGATCCCCTCTCCGATCACGAAAGGCCGCTTCACGAGGTTGCCGTTCGTTTGCTGGAGAGCGAAGGCTTCTTCATCCGTCATCGCCGGCAGTCGGTCCTTCAGGCCGAGCTCGCGGTAGTCGCCGCTGGAGGTGTTGAAGACGGCGGACAATTTCCCGCCCTGGGCTGCGACCATCGTCTTCAGCTCCGCCGGGCTCGGCGGGGTTTCGCGGATCGGCAGTTCCTGAAAAGCAATCCCCTTCCCCTGCAGCCACTTTTTCGCGTCACGACAGGTCGAGCAGTTCTTGTAGAGGTAAACCTTGAGCATGCGGCGAGTGTTTCCAACCCGCCGCACGCAGGCAAGCCGACATCAGAATTCGAACGACGCGCCGACGTAGTAGTTGCGACCGTTGCCGGGGTCGATCCCGTCGCCACGGACGCGGGAGTAGTAGCTCTCGTCGAAGAGGTTGTTGATCCCGGCGAGCAGGCGGATGTTCTTGTGGATCTTGTATTCGGCGGTGAGGTCGCAGGTGAAATAACCGGGCACAGCGAAGGCAGCGGTGTTCCCATCGTCGGCGAAATGATCGTCCACGAGGGTGCCAGTGAGCGAGACCTTGCCCTTGTCGCCATGGGAGAAGGTGAAGCCGCTGCGGATGATGAAGTCCGGCGCATATTGTGGCGTCTTTCCAAGCCGCGGGCCACGTGTGAACTCGGCGTCGAGGAAGGTGGCGTTGACGAACCAGTCGAGCGAGTCGGTGGCCGTTTTCCCACGAGCGATCGCGAGGAGATCGAGGCTGAGGGAAAGGTCGATGCCCTTGTGCTCGGCGTCGCCCACGTTTTCAAGCGAAGTGCCGCCGGGAACCGCGACGGTTCCGATCTGGTCCTCGAACTGGAGCAGGAAAACGCTGGCATCAAAGGTGGCCCATTCCGTGGGGCGACCACGCACGCCGATCTCGTATTCGATCGACTTGCCCTCTTCCAAGTCGCCGTTGACAAAGGTCGTCGGCCCAGTCGGCACGGACTCGCTGAAGATGCGCGGACGATAACCCTGCGAGATGTTGCCGTAGATCGACGAGGAAGCGGGCAGCTCGAACTCGGCCCCTAGGCCGCCGAGGACTACGGTGCTGTGATCGTCGATCGACTCGCGCGGATTGAGCCCGGTGACAGCGCCGGCGTTGTTGACGTTGCGGTTCACCAGCTCGCGGATGTCTTGCCAGGCGTTCTCGACGCGCAGGCCGGGAGTGATGGAAAATTTCCCGAACTTGAAACGGTTTTCGACAAACAGCGGCGCGTAGAGCACCTCGCGCTCGGAGGCATTCGTGAGCACGCCGACCTCGGCCGCCGGGGTCAGGCCGCGATAGTCACGACGCGGAGAGTTCGAGTGATAAACCTGCACGCCAGCGGAAAAGGTGTGCGGAGTCTCGCCGCCGAAGCCCCAGTTGCACCGATAGCGGGCATCCGCCCCGAGGGTGCGGAAGACCTGTGACTCGATGCTGTTCGTGCCGGCATTCCCCCCGGTCGGCAGGGTCCCGAAGCCGCCGCCACGCTGGCGCTTGCTGAAGCGCTCATACTCGGACCACCAGACATTCGCGACGAAGAACGAGTCCGCGTCCGGCTCCATTTCGTAGGTCAGCGAGACCGAGTCGCGGGAAATGGTCATTTCGTCGTAGAGCCGGGAGGCCGCGAGACTGCCCAGCGCGAAGTTCGCCACGCTCAGCCCGCCGGGCTCGCCGTGGGTTTCCTCGTAGGTGTCAGCGTTGAAAATGAGCCGGCCTCCGTTGGAAAGGGTGTAGAGCAGCTTGATTGCGCCGTTGTTCAGATCGTAGTCGCTGTTCGAACTGCGGAAACCATCTGCCTGGCGGTGATTGAAATAGGTGTAGTAGCCGAGCTGGCCGACCGTGCCGTCCGCCGAGGTGAAGGTCGAATAGAGGTCGTCACTGCCCACCACGTGCTGCGTCCGCAGGGAGAACTCCTTGTCGGTGCGGGGACGGTGAGTGATGAAGTTCAGCGCACCACCCGGCTGCGGGCCATACTGCAGCGACGCCCCACCGTGGAGAAACTCGATCCGGTCCACGGTATCAAGCGGCGGCGTATAGTAGGCCTCCGGATAGCCGAACTGGTCCGCGTGGATCGGAATGCCATCACGGAGCATCTGGGTGAACTGCGCCCGGTGCGGATTCAGCCCGCGATAGCCGATGCTGACCAGCGGCGTGGATTCCTCCGCCAGCAACAAGCCCGGCGTCTGGGACAGCGCCTGCCGGTAGTTGTTGCCCACGATCCTCGGCAGCTTGTCGAGGTCCAGCACGGTGGTCTTTTTCCCTGAGAAAATCGAGGCACCCGCGATCTCCGGTAGCCACAGGTCCTGCACTTTCTCGTCTGCCTCCGACTCTGCAGACACCACCAGTTCCTCCAGAGTGGTCACGGCATCCTGCCCGAAAAGCAGGGGCGATGCATTCAAACTCAGAATCATCAGGGCGGCACGGGTGGAGATCGTGGTCATAAATTTGTTCTATTGATATTGAGACGCTGTCTCAATTGATGCGTGAGAGAACCCCCTGACACTCGACTCGTCAACCCGGAAAATTTCGAAAGTGGCCTACGACTCATAGTTTCCGCGATCCGCCATCGACCTTTCCCCGATCCTCCTCCATATCCGCGCCCTCGCATGTCCGCCCTCCTCTCCGCCAACGAACTCCGCCTCTCCTACGGCTACCAGACGCTGCTCGACGGCGTGACCCTCGCCGTTTCCGCCGGAGAAAAGGTCGGCCTCGTGGGTCGAAACGGCTGCGGCAAGACCTCGCTGCTGAAGATCCTCACCGGCCAGCAAGCCGCCGACTCCGGGGAAATCTCCCTCCGCCGCAGCCTGCGCGTCGGCTACCTACCGCAGGAGTTCGAACTCGATCTCTCGCTCAGCGTCTTCGACAACATCGCCGCCGGAGCCGCCGATCTCGTGGAGGCGATCCGACGCTACGAGCACGGCGAGGGCTCCGATGCCGAGCTTTCCGACCTGCTCCACCTCATTGACCACGCCGACGGCTGGAACCTGGAATCGCGCATCAAGTCGATCTCCACCGCCCTCGGCACCCCGCCGCTCGACGCTGCCACGGAAAAGCTCTCCGGTGGGGAAAAGCGCCGCGTCGCCCTGTGTCGCGCGCTCGTTTCACAGCCGGATCTTCTTCTGTTAGACGAGCCGACCAACCATCTCGACGCCGATTCGATCCGCTGGTTGGAGGACTTCCTGCGCGGCTTTTCCGGCGCGGCGATCTTCGTGACGCACGATCGCTATTTCCTAGACGTCATCGCCTCGCGCATCATCGAGGTCGACAGTGGACGCGCCTTTTCCCACCCGGGAAACTACACCGCGTATCTGGAATCGAAGGCCGTCCGCAACCAGATCGCCGAGCAGACCGAGCGTCGCCGCCAGCGTTTCCTCCGCGAGGAGCTCGAATGGGTCCGCGCCGGCGTCAAGGCTCGGGGCACCAAGCAGCGCACACGGCTCGACAAGTTCTACGAGATCGAAGGCATGGAAGCCCCGCCCGAGGAGCGCGAAATGGACCTGCTCATCCCGCCGCCGCCGGAGCTTGGCAACACCGTCGTCGAACTCGAAGACGCCTCCGTCAACATCGGCACCGAAACCGACCCGCGCTGGCTGTTCCGCAAGCTCACGCTTTCACTCCGCGCCGGCCAGTGCACCGGGATCGTCGGACGAAATGGCGCCGGCAAGACCACCCTCATCAAGCTCTGCCTTGGTCATATCCCCGCCACCGAAGGCAAGGCTGAAATCGGCAAGCGCGTCCGCGTGAACTACATCGACCAGACCCGCATGGCGCTTGATGGCACCGGCTCGCTGTTGGATGAAATTTCCGACGGCAACGAGAAGCTCCAGTTCGGCAACCAGACCCTCGGGGCCCGCGCCTACCTGCGACGCTTCCTCTTCGACGACAAGCGCATCAACGAACGCGTCGACCTCCTCTCCGGCGGCGAACGCGCCCGCCTCATGCTCGCCAAGGTCCTGAAAACCGGCGGCAACCTCCTCGTCCTCGACGAGCCCACCAACGACCTCGACCTGCCCTCGCTGCGCATGTTGGAGGAGGCCCTCGCGGCCTTTGATGGCAGTGTGCTCGTGGTCTCGCACGATCGCTACTTCCTCGACCGCATCTGCGATCAAATCGTCGCCTTCGAGGACGGTGGTGTCATCGTCCAGCCGGGAAATTACTCCTACTACCTCGAAAAGCGCCAGGCCCGCGAGCAGCGCGACAAGCTCTACGCCGCCGCCGCCGCCAAGGAAGCCGCAGCCCGACAGAAGGCCGCCAATGCGCCCGCGAAGCCACGCAAGCTCACCCTCGCCGAGCGCAAGGAACTCGAAGGCATCGAGGACGTCATCCACGCCGCCGAAGCCAAGGTCGCCGAGATCGAGGCCCTCCTCAACGACCCCGACTTCCAGCTCAACCGCTTCGCCGAGGTCCCGGAAACCGTCGCCAAACTCGAAGCCGAAAAAGCCCGCGTCCACACCCTCTTCACCCGCTGGGAAGAGCTGGAGGCGCTGGCAGCCCAGTGACCGTGGCAGCGCTTTCCAAGCGCATCGCCTGAAAAGGCAGAAAGCCAGCTCCGCAAACGTCCGGAGATAGGGCCTTGTTCCCCTCCGGATTTCGCTCGCCCCCGTTTCAGATAAGTCGCTAGAGTCCGGCCCATCCTGATGAATGCTCACAGACAGCGCCGAAGAGCCGTAAATCACGCCCATGAGCAAATCGCCACGACGCACCATCGAAGTCCAAGGGGCATCAGTCGCGGTGCTTTCGCAGAGCCAGCAGGATTTCATCTGTCTCACCGACATCGCCCGCTTCAAGGACCCAGAACGGACGGACTACCTCATCTCCAACTGGCTCCGGAATCGGAACACCATCGAGTTTCTGGGCATCTGGGAGCAGCTCAACAATCCCGGTTTTAATCCCATCGAATTCGATGGGATTAGAATGCAGACCGGCCTGAACAGCTTCGTCCTCACCCCGAAGCAGTGGATCGAAAAAACCGGAGCGGTGGGCCTCACCTCCAGTGCCGGACGCTACGGCGGAACCTACGCCCACGAGGACATCGCCAAGGTCGAAGCCGCCAAAGCCCACGTCC
>JANOBS010000443.1:0-5832 GCA_031411755.1 Luteolibacter sp.
TGCTGCCGTTATGGCTCCCTGCTCCTTTCGTTCATTGACCATGAAGTCGTTTCTTTTCTCCTTCGCACTTGGTTTCGCCGCCCTGAATGCCCACGCCGAGCCTGTCCGCCGGGCCGAGCATGTGTTCATCCTCAGCTTCGACCAGGGAGCGCCCGCCGGGATCGCGAAGGCGGAGATGCCGCTGTTCAAGGAAATGGCGGCCGCCGGAGCCCACACCTGGGAGGCCTGCACGGTGGTGCCGAGCCTGACCTTGCCCTCGCATACGTCGATGCTGACCGGAGTGGGCGTGCAGAAGCACCAGATCCTCTGGAACGACTACATGCCCGAGCGCGGGGTCGTGAAGGTGCCGACCGTTTTCAGCCTCGCGAAGGAAAAGGGCGTCGTCACCGCGATGTTCGTGGCGAAGGAAAAGTTCCGCCATCTGTTGCTGCCAGGGAGCGTCGACAGCTTTGTCTGCCCGAAGGATGTCACGGCGGGGAGCGTGGCGGCGGAGTTCACGAAAGTGGTCGGCACCCTCAAGCCCGGCCTGTGTTTCATCCATTTCGGCGATCCGGATGTGGCTGGCCATGAGTTCGGCATGAATTCGCCGGAAAAAATGAAGGCCTTCGCCGACACCGATGCCGCCCTGAAGGTCATTCGGGAGGCTGCGAAGGCCGCTGGTCTGGAGGATTCCAGCGTTTTCATCCTGACCGCTGACCACGGTGGGCACGACATCAAGGACAAGCAGGGCAAGACCCGCGGCACTCACGGCGATGCGACTTCGGACGACGTGCTCATTCCCTGGATCGCTTGGGGAAAAGGCGTGAAGCCGGGTTTCGAGGTCACCGCGCCGGTGGTGCAGTATGACACCGCCGCCACGGCCTTGTGGCTGCTGGGCGTGCCGATCCCGGAAGGCTTCTGGGGCCGTCCGGTGACGAGCGCGTTCATACCGTGATAAAAATCTGAATCCACCCACTGGGTTTCCACGAAGTCGCTTGTGAGTTCGCCTCCACGACTTCCTCCCACATGGAATTCTGCCACCATGACCCTTCCAATCCAGCCGCGCACCTGCCCCGGATCCTTCCCGGTGAGCAGGCATCACGGGCTCCATGGCGCGTGCGCTTGGTCCGGGGAATTGCCTTCCGGCAAAAGTCAAATGACAGGTTGCACTCTAACAAGCCTGTAGTAACTGACAACGTGATCATTTCCGGAGCAACTTCGTCCGATCTCCTCGCCCGTGTGGCGGGTGGCGATGAGCATGCGATGGCGGCCTGCATCGAGGCCCACGGCGGCCTGGTCTGGAGCATCGTCCTGAAACGGGTTCGCGACCGCTCCGCTGCCGAGGATCTCAGCCAGGAAATTTTCACCGAGATCTGGAAAACCTCCGGGCGATACGACCCCACGATCGCCAGCGAAAGCGGCTTCATCGCGATGATCGCCCGCCGTCGCGCCATTGATTGGTCGCGGAAACAGCAGCGCCTGCCGGAGATGGAAACCCTGCCGGATCGGGCGGATTTTCCTGCCCCGGTGGAGACTCCCGGCCATGCGTTGGATCGCGATTCGCTCTGGAAGGCCCTCGAAACCCTGCCGGACGAGACCCGCAAGCTCTTCACCCTCCACTTTGAGCAAGGTCTCACTCACAGTGAGATCGCCGAATCCACCGGCCTGCCACTCGGCAGTGTCAAAACCCGCCTGCGTCGCGGACTCCTCGAAGCACGGGCCCTGCTCGGCCGCCTCGGAGACCGCATGAACCTCAACCCCGAAGCGCAGCCATGAACGTGGACGATCGTTGGACGCGCTTTGAGGAGCTGGAGGCCGGTCGCGTGCTCGGGGATCTCGACGCCGCGGAAGTGGCGGAGTGGGAAGTACTTTCCAGGGACTTTGGTGACGATGCATCGCTCGACCTTTTCGCAGCCGAGCTCGAGGCGGTGATGATCACGAAAAAGCCGTTGAGCCTGCCGCCGGAGATCTCCGCACGCCTGAAGCAGACATTTTCAGCAGCTCCAATCGCGAAGAAGCCGAACAATCTCGTGATCGGTCCATGGATCGGCTGGGCCGTCGCGGCATGCCTTCTCGGTCTACTGGCGGTCAATGGCCTGAACTCCGACAAGCCAACCACGGCCGAACAACGTCGCTCGGCCCTGTTGGAAAAGACCCCTGATGCGAAACGCCTGCCCTTCGCCTCCGCCAGCAATTCCTACGCAGATGCCAAGGGCGAGGTCGTCTGGAGCGATTCGCGCCAGGAAGGCTACATGACGCTTTCCAGTATTCCGGTGAACGATCCGACGAAGCGTCAGTATCAGCTCTGGATCGTTGATCCGGCCCGCGATGAAATCCCGGTCGATGGTGGAGTATTCGACATTCCTGCCGGCGCCAGCTCGGTCGTGATCCCGATTGATGCCAAGCTCGCGGTGAGAAATCCCGCAGCCTTCGTCATCACCCTCGAACAACCGGGCGGCGTGGTGAAGTCGAAGCAGGAAGTGGTCGTCGCGTTGGCGAAGTCCTGAGCCTCCCTTACAGGATCGAAACCTTCCAGATCGGGTCTGCTTCCCATCTCCACGGAGGCGCTGAGGAATCGCAAAGAATCGCCGAGAGGATTCCAATCGTGGATGCTCCGCGTTCTCATCCAACCTCAGCGACTCAGCGGACAATCGGCCGTCATCTTCGTGGGGTCCATTTTAGACAGTATCTGAGTCGTTCGTGACTGCTTGGAAAAGCGGTCAAAATGCAATGTCTCCAGATGATTGAAAAAAGATTCACGAAATCTGAATCCATCTTTCCTGTTATCACGAAGTGTAGTCTTGAAGTCACGAACGACTTCATCAGAACCACCAACCATCATCATCATGAAAAAACTTATCGTCTCCCTGTTTGGCCTCATCGCCCTCAGCTCCGTCTCCTTCGCGGAAGACAAGAAGGACATCGTCGACACCGCCGTGGCGGCCGGAAACTTCAAGACCCTCGTCGCTGCCGTGAAGGCCGCCGGACTGGTCGACACCCTCAAGGGCAAGGGACCGTTCACGGTCTTCGCCCCCACCGACGAAGCCTTCGCCAAGCTGCCAGCCGGCACCGTCGAGGAGCTGCTGAAGCCTGAAAACAAGAAAAAGCTGACCGACATCCTCACCTACCACGTCCTCGCCGGCAAGGTGATGGCGGCCGATGTGAAGACCATGGAAGCCAAGACCGTCCAGGGCTCCAGCGCCATGGTGAAGGTCGCCGATGGCAAAGTGACCATCGACAAGGCCAACGTCGTCAAGACCGACATCGAAGCCAGCAACGGTGTCATCCACGTCATCGACACCGTGATCA
Source organism: Luteolibacter sp. (assembly GCA_031411755.1). Taxonomy (GTDB): domain Bacteria; phylum Verrucomicrobiota; class Verrucomicrobiia; order Verrucomicrobiales; family Akkermansiaceae; genus Luteolibacter. The sequence goes on from JANOBS010000443.1 coordinate 3,289, forward strand.
TGCCAGCCGCGAAGTAATTCCTTTCGAATTCCTCATCTTTCCGATCACCTGTCTTGCTATGGGTGATCGGAATTTTCGTGTCTGAATATCTCGATTCCATCCGAAATAGTCAGAGCATTTGTTTCGGCCAGCAGCCCAATCGTAGCTGGAGCATTCCTGGCCTTCGAAGCTTTAGTGAAGTAGGCCTGCTCCATCCCGTCTTCGGTGCGTCCCCGGCCTTCGTAGCGTGGGCGGAGCAGGCTCGCTCCTAGTCTTCGTCTTCACTGCTTAAAATCGATCTGAGGGCTAACGAGACCTTCTTCTCAGAGCATTGATTTCACCTCGGAGCCAGGTGGAAGCAAGAACATGTCCCGACTGTCTCAACCGAGAGCTTCATCGTGACTGGCGGGACAACTCTTGATTTTCGTGACTGATCCCCGAGGCGGCGCCCTATCCCCGATTCACGCGAAACCCCGGGCTTGTCATCGTTCTGGAATAGTAATATCCACCCTTCATGATGGATTGCCTTGCTTCACTCCGCGCTATCGTCGGTCTCGTGGCGTTGCTGCTTTGCAGCGGCCGGTTGATGGCGAACGATGCCTTTGCGAATGCAACGGTGATTTCGCAGGGGCAGTTGCCGTATTTCACTTCACTATCCGCCACCGGCACGGCCGAGCCCGGGGAGCCGGCGCATGCGGGGAGCCCGGCGATGGCGTCCCGCTGGTTGAGCTGGACCCCCGCGCAAACGCAGCCATTCAGATTCGAGGAATTCTTCAACAGCGGCACCGCCCGTCTCGCGGTTTACACCGGAAACACCGTCTCCACTCTCACCGTGGTCGCGCAGGGTCGCGGCTCCATCGCATTCCTCGCAAACGCCAACACCACCTATCACCTCGTCGTCGACAGCCCGGGGTCGGATTTCATCAGCCTCACCCCCTTTCCTCCCGGCGGTGCCGATGACCAATCCAACGCGGAAACCATCTCCGGCCCACTCCCCCTCCACGTCACCGGAAACAACATCGTCGCCACCGTCGCGAAGGACGATGAGGACTGGCTCCCGTCCAATCCACCCGTCGCCACCGTCTGGTGGTCCTGGATCTCGGATTTCAACGGCACCATCCGCATGGATGCCAGGCGCAGCAATGTCACCGCCCGTCTGACTCTTTATGAGAAAACTCCCGCCGGATCCCTGGTCCGCGTCGCCATCGGGGGCGACGTCGCCGTCCTCGAGGTCACCAAAACCACCGAGTACCTGATCTGCGTGGACGGCACCGAAGGCACCGGGAAAATCGAATTCGTCTTGCAGCCCGTGCCACCCGGTCCGCCGTCCAACGACCTCATGGCCAATGCGCGCGACCTCGGCAGCGCATCAGTCATCTGCGATGGCGAGTGGATCCACCACGCCAGCGCTGAAACCGGAGCACCCAACGAAAGCCCCGGCACGCCCAAATCCGGCATCCCTAGCGACCGCACCCTCTGGTGGAAATGGACCTGCCCCGCCTCCGGCACCTACCGCATCTCCCAACTCGGCAGCGACCGCGCCAGCACCATTTTCCTCTACACCGGCAGCCCCCTCGCGGGAATCCTTGCCGCCACCTCAGATCTCCCCGAAGGCACTCTCCTCAACGCCACCTCCGGCACCAAGTACTGGATCCAGATCAGAACCATCGCGCCCCACGCTGTCCGCACCGAGATCAACCTCCATCCCGCCACTCACGAGCCCGGATACTTCCAAACCCTCATCGACCGCGGATGCTTCGCCCTGGAAGGCTCGGACCGCCACCCCGCCGCCGATCCCGATGACGATGGTTTCCCGAACGAAATCGAAATCGCCTGCGGCTCAAACCCCGAGCTCGCCGACGCCCAAAACCCCGGCCTCCCCAAACTCCTCCCCCACCTCGGCGGTTGGAAACTCCAATGGCGGCGCAGCGACACCTACCTCACCGGCGGCCCCGGCCTGCCCATCCTCCTCCGTGGAGAAACCTCACCCGACCTCGCCAGCCCATGGAGCCAGCCCGCCGACACCATCGGCGACACCTCCGACACCCGCTTCATCCTCCTCCCCGGCCCCACTCGCGGCTTCGCCCGCCTCCAACTCCACAACCCCAACTGGCTCCTCTCCCCCTGAGCCTGCCACCTCTGATCAGCGCAGCCCGACCGTAGCTGGAGCTTCCAGCTCCAGTCCGACTTCGTTGCGTCCTCGGCCTTCGTAGCGCACGCGAAGCAGGCTCGCTCCGAGTCTTCCTCTTTCCTGCTCTCTATCGATCTGAGAGGTATCGAGAATCCGTGTGAGAGCTGTGATTCTACCTCGCTCACCGAGCGCCAAGAGGGGCACGGGCGGCTCGCCCTTGAAATAGAATTTGCTGCGGGCGGGCCGCCCACGCCCCTCTTTTGTGATCCAGAGCAACGTGTGCCGACTGTCTCATACCAAAATCTTCTAGCAATTAGACTTTATCTCGGAACGCCAGCGTTTGCTTGATCCCGCATCCAGCCGTGGATGAGCGAATGGATTTTCTCAGGCGTGGTCCACTCCCTCGCGATGGCGATCAGGTGGTTTTCCAGCCG
>JANOBS010000444.1:0-3200 GCA_031411755.1 Luteolibacter sp.
GTCAGGATTCAAGATTCAAGATTCAAGACTTTAGAGGGGCTCAGGCCTCCGGGAGGACGGTGACCACGGTCGGAGCGACGCCGAGGAGACGCGAAGCGGCTTCGGCCACTGCATCCGGGGTCAGACTGCTGTAGATGGCCGGGAGGTTCCGATGTTGATCCGCAGGTTGATCAAACAGCAGGTCAATGGCGGCCAGGCGGGCGCAGGAGGCGATCGACTGCTGCTGGATCGCGAGGCTGCTGAGAACGGTGGAGCGGACGCGCTCGAAGGCCTCGGCCGGGATTCCATTCTCGGCGAGCTTGGCGATTTCCCGCAGGAGCTCCTCCCGGGCCAGCCCGGCCTGATCGGGTGAGGTGGCGAGATAGAAGGTGAAGAGCCCGCTGTCGAAGCCGAGGAACTGCGTCGCGCCGACCTGATAGGCGAGGCCGAGCTCCTCTCGGATGCGGGTGAACAGTGGACCGGCCATGTCGGTGCAGTATTCCTGGAGCATCGCCAGCGCGTGACGGTCCGGGGAAAGCGCGTGGGCTCCGGGAAATCCAATCGCCATCACGGCCTGCTTTTTCGGCAGATGAAAGGTGAGGTCGGCTCCGGTGGCGAGCTGACTGGCGGGCGGCGTCCAGCGGTGACCGGCTGGGAGTTTCTCGAACAACGGCGCAATCGCATCGGCGGCCGCGATGGGGTCGAAGTCACCGGCGATGGCGAGCGCGAGATTGGCTCCGGTGAAGTGCAGGCTGTGATGCGCGGACAGTCCGAGGCGGCTCAGAGAGTCGAGGCTTTCCGGAGAGCCGAGTGAATCGAGTCCATAGCCTGACGCATTGAAGACCGAGCGACGCAGCTCACGGATCGCGGTGTGCAGTGGATCTTCCAGCGACTCCTCAAGCGCGGCGCGTTGGCTGGCCCTTTCGCGATCGATGGCATCGTTGGGAAGCGACGGCGAGTGGAGGACATCAGCCAGCACTTCCGCCAAGGTTTGAAAATCCGGGGAAAGCCCGCCCGCTTGGACGAGCAGGGCATTGTTTCCAGCAGAGGCACCAATGGACGCACCGAGTGACTCGAGTGTGAGCGCAAGTTCCTCTCCGGTGCGGGATTTCGTGCCTTGAGGAAGGGTCGAGGCGAGGAGCTGGTTGAGGCCGTTGGAGACATGGGTTTCCGAGGGCAGTCCGCTGCGGATCGCTGATTGGAAATGCAGAAGTGGCACGCGGCGGTCGGGAAGGAAGGCGAGACGAATGCCGTTCGGCAGGGTCAGCGACTCGACGTCCGGGCGGGTGCGTTTGACCTTCGCCGTGCGGACCGGTGGCGGGGCATCTTCGGGATCTAGGACGGTCAGGCTCATTTTTTCAGTGCCGAGACCGAGGACCACGCGGCGCACGTCGGCATCGGTGACGGCCTGGATGAGCGCGAGGTAGTTGCGGGTGTAGTTGAGATCGCGAGCCTCATGCCAATTCGACGCGAGATCGGAAGCGCGGCCGGAGGCAGTTGTGAGGGAGCGGAACTGACTCGATGCGATCTGCCGCTTCGCCTTCATCAGCTCATCGTCGAAGGCTTCGCCTGGAAACGCGGCCAACTCGGCAAGCACGGCCTCGATCAGCTCATCACGATGCTCGGGCAATGCCTCGGCACTCACCGCGAACAAGCCCTCACGGCCCGGCCCTGTCCACGACCACGCGGAAATTTCCAGCGCCAGCTCGCGTTCCTGACGCAGGCGTCGATAGAGCCTCGCTGAGCGACCACGACCGAGCATCGCGGCGAGCACATCGTAAACCGGGGCATCCGCATGCGTGGCGTCCGGCATTTTCCAAGCCATCGTCACGCGTGAGGAAGGGACGGCGAAGGTCTCGCGGCTGCGACGTTCTCCCACCTGAGGTGGATCGACTGGCACGTGTGGTTCGGGTCCTCCAGCGAGCGTGATCTCCGCTGTTAGAGATGTGACCAGCGTCTTGATTTCCTCCGGATCGAAGTCGCCCGAGATCACCACAAACGCCCGGTCCGGCGTGTAGCGGCTGCGGTGGTAGGCGAGCATTTCGTCGTGCGTGATCGCATCGAACAAATGCCGATGACCGATCACCGGATGGCGTCGCGGGTCGTGGATAAAGGCCGTCGAAAACAACAGGCGATGGGCGACATTGTCCGGATCATCGAGACCCATGTCGATCTCGCGGCGGATCACGTCCTTTTCCTTTTCAAACTCGGAGATCGGCAGCGTCGGAAGGAAGACCAGTTCGGTCAGGATGGCGAGGAACTCCTTCAGGGAAGCCGATGGACCATCGATGTAGTAAACCGTGCGGTCGAAGCTGGTGTAGGCATTCCAGTGACCGCCTGCCGCCTGGACCGAACTCGCGAGCGTGTCCGCATCATAGCTGCGCGTGCCCTTGAAGACCATGTGCTCCAGGAAATGCGAGAGCCCGGCGCCCAGCCGCGACTCCTCGTGCAGGCTGCCGGTTTCCACCCAGACCTGCGCGCTGACCACCGGCGCCGAGGGATCGGGATCGAGAATCAGCGACAGACCATTCGGCAGCGTTTCGACAGTGGCGGTGACGGCGGGATACTCCATGAAATTTACGGCTTGGATGAAGGTGGATGATCGATCAGGAAGAGGGATGCAACGATGGATTGCTCTGGCGACAGTGGTGGTGCTCCTTCTCGGGATTGGCGGGGGTGCGCTGCTGTGGAATCACCGCCGGAACCGACCCGACAAGGTCTGGGTTCCGCTCCCGCTCAGCCTGGAGGCACCGGAAGATGCGCGCAAAACCTTCGCGAAGCAACTCGACACGGAACTTCGCAAGCCCTCGGTCTTGTTAGGGGTCGCAACGGATGTCCACCTCGCCGAGAAACTCGGTCTTCCCTCGACCGAAGCCGCTGCCGATGAGCTTGGAAAGCGCCTGTTCGTGGAGCTTGGCACCGCCGATACCACCATGGGGAAAACTCCATCGCTGAACGTCGGTGTGAACGGGAAATCCAAGGAGCATGCCCTCCTGGGCCAAATCGCCGAACGCCTGATGCAGGACGTGAAGCGCGTCCTCGGAGTCAAGGAACAGCCAGCGCCATCCTTCTGAGGCCTCATACCAAAATCTTCTAGCAATTAGACTTTATCTCGGAACGCCAGCGTTTGCTTGATCCCGCATCCAGCCGTGGATGAGCGAATGGATTTTCTCAGGCGTGGTCCACTCCCTCGCGATGGCGATGAGGTGGTTTTCCAGCCG
>JANOBS010000445.1:0-4223 GCA_031411755.1 Luteolibacter sp.
ACATCATGGTTGGGAAGTGGCCAAGCAGATCGGAATTCCCACCGTCCAATCCTACGGGCGCGTGGAAGGGGACAAGGACAAGATCGGCTCGTGGGCCAACGGTTACCCCATCTGGCGCGAAGCGATGGAGTATCGCGTCGCTGGCTATCGATACACCCCGACCGCCACCCTCTCACAAATCAACGAAGCCCGCGGCTGGCTCTTCGACCGCAACCAACCGAAACCCGGCAAGGAACCCATCGGCGGATTGCTGGCGCTGGACGGACGGATGGGCGAACTCAAAAAGGTCACGAGGACGATTCCCGAAGGCGATTATCTGGCGGGCGAAGACCTGTGGATCCATTGGGGACCCAGCGGTTTCGGCCACGGCATCACTTGTGTGGGATACGATGACCAGGTCGGATTCGATGTGAATGGCGATGGAAAAGTCAGCAACGACATCGACACCAACGGCGATGGCAAAGTCACCCTCGCTGACCACGAGCGCGGTGCCTTCATCGTGCTCAACTCATGGGGCAAAACCTGGTCGAAAGACGGCAGGATTTACCTGCTCTACAGCGCGATGGTCGATCCCACCTGGGAACGCGGAAACTACCTCGGACGGATCGAGGTTTGCCGGCATATTCCTCGACTCACTTTGAAGCTGAAGCTCGCCTGCAACAAGCGCTCGGACCTGCGGGTGAGCATCGGCATCGCCGGCAAGGAAGACGCCACGAAGCCCGAACACGAACTCGCTCCAGAGGTCCTCAACGGCTGGCCGCTCTTCGGCAAGAATCGGAAGGACAACGTCGGCGAAGTCTCTCTCGCCGGACCAAGTGACGACAGCCCGCTCGAAATCGGCATCGATCTCACGCCCTTGCTCGACCGGCTGGGCCCTGAGTCCGCTGGTGATGGCCGTCTTTTCCTAAACTTCAGCTGCGCGGAGAAAGGCAACGCCACCGGCGTGCTCCAGGCCTGTGCCATTCGAAACTACGATGACAAAGGCTCCTTCGTCCGAGAGTCAGCCGTGGAGATCCAAGACGGAAACTTCGGCAAGAAGCCGCTCACGCTCGAAACCATTCTGCCTCACTAACGCTGACCACCGCCCTCGATGTTCGAAATCACCCGACGCCATTTTCTCTCCAAGCTCTCCACCGGCATCGGCGGAGCCGCACTCGCGTCGATGCTTCCGAAGAATCTGATGGGTGCCTCGTCTCCGGAAGGCGAGAACCTGCTGGCCAACTACGCACCCAAGGCGAAGCGGGTGATCTACCTGTTCATGTCCGGGGGCCCGGCCCAGCAGGACCTCTTCGACTACAAGCCGAAGCTCAAGGAACTCAACGGCCAGCCGCTTCCAGAGCACGTGCGCGGCACCCAGCGTCTAACGGGGATGTCCGGAAAACAGGCCATCCTGCCGCTGGCCGGCTCCCAGTTCGAGTTCGCTCAACACGGAAAATCCGGAGCCTGGGTCAGCTCGCTGCTGCCGCACACCGCGAAAGTCGTCGATGAACTCTGCTTCGTGAAATCCCTCTGGACCGAGGCGATCAACCACGATCCGGCGATGACCTTTTTCCAGACCGGCTCGCAGATCGCCGGCCGCCCTTCGATCGGCTCATGGGTCACCTACGGGCTCGGTTCATCGAATGAAAACCTTCCGGGCTTCATCGTTCTCGTCACCAAGAAGCCCACCGATCAACCGCTCTATGCTCGTCTCTGGGGAACTGGTTTCCTCGACTCGCGCTTTCAAGGAGTCCGCTTCTCCTCGGGGAGCGATGCGGTTTTCTATCTTACAAATCCTGATGGCGTCTGCCAGTCCGGACGTCGCGCCCTGCTCGACAAGCTTTCGGCTCTCAACCAGCTCGACTTCCAGAACGAACTCGACCCGGAGATCGAGACCCGCATCGCCCAGTATGAAATGGCCTACCGCATGCAGACCTCGGTTCCGGAAGTCACCGACATTTCCGGTGAAACTCAGGCCACGAAAGAACTCTACGGTCCTGATTCCGAAATCCCCGGCACCTTCGCGGCGAACTGCCTGCTGGCCCGCCGCATGGCCGAGCGAGGTGTCCGTTTCATCCAGCTCTATCACCCCGGCTGGGATCAACACGGAAACCTCCCGACCGCCATCCGCAAGCAGGCCAAGGAAACCGATCAGGGCTGCGCTGCGTTGATCACCGATCTGAAACAGCGGGGCATGTTGGAAGACACGCTCGTCATCTGGGGCGGCGAGTTTGGCCGCACCGCCTATTCGCAAGGGAAGCTCACGAAGGACAACTACGGTCGCGACCACCATCCGCGCTGCTTCACCGCCTGGATGGCCGGCGGCGGCATCAAGCCGGGCATGACCTACGGTGCGACCGACGAGTATGGCTACAACATCCTCGGCCCGGACGGCCAGGCCATCAATCCGTCAAAGGAGAAATACACCCCCGGTGCCGTCCACGTTCATGATTTCCACGCCACCATCCTCAACCAGCTCGGGATCGATCACACCCGCCTGACCTACACCTTCCAAGGTCGTCGTTTTCGTCTCACCGATGTGCACGGGCATTTCGTGAAGGACATTCTCGCGTAATCCGGTATTTGATCGGACCAAACGAAAACGGCGCGGCAGGTAGAACCCGCCGCGCCGCTTGCTGATGAGTCAATCGTTCGCTCAGGGGGTCTCGCTGATCTTGGCGCGGAGGAAGACCTTGGGAACCGTTGGAACTGTTCCGGAATCCCTGAAGGTGCGGTAGGTCCAGCCAGAGGAGAGCGCGGGCAATCCAGCTTGGATGGCGGTTTCAGCACCACCGGTGACTTCGCTGATGGTATTGGCGAAGGTTCCCAGATCCACATCGCCTTCGATCTTGTAATAGAGGGCATCGATCAGCGCGGAGACCTGGTCGCCCGAGGAGGCAGTGAAGGTCGCCGTGTTTCGCACCGGCAGGGTCAGCGTCATGACCTGATTGCCACCGACGGTACCGATCTTCCCAACGACCTTGCCATCATTGGCACCCGAGAGCGGGTTTCCATCGAAGGCGAATTCGTAGAGGTTGTTGCGACCGTCACCATCCGGATCGGCGCCCTTGGCCGGGTCGGTGGAAGATCCGGGCAGGCCAGTCAGCCCCTTGGCGGTGGCCCAGGAGGCGTAGGCATCGGCAGAGGCGAGGGTCAGAACGCCAGTAGTCTCGTCAAAAGTGTAGAGCGTGGCGCCGTTGACCTTGGTCCACTTCTCGCTGCCGGCATCGGTGAATCCGACGACCGTGAAGGTGGAACCATAGGCACCGGTGAGGGTGCTGACGTTTTCCAAGGTCCAGGTGCCGGAAGTGAGGGCGTCGGCCGCAGTCGTATCGATGACGAAGTCGCCGCCGAGCGTGACCGTGCCTGCACCGCTGATGCTGTTGTTCACGCCAGTGGTGGCTCCGAGGACGAACTTGAGCTGGGCGTTGTCAGCGAGGGCGAGTGTGCCGGCGCTGACCGTAGTATTGCCAGTGTAGGTGTTCAGGCCGGTAAGAGTTAAGCTGCCGGCACCGGCCTTAATCAAACTCCCAGTGCCGGAAATGACATTATTGGAAGTGAGCGCCACAGTAGCCCCGCTCGCATTGATCGTATTTGCGTTTGTAAGGAGGAACGTTCCTGGAAGGGATATCGCCCCAGTCTTATCGATCTTGAGGATCCCGTTATCCAAGGCAAATTTCTTGTCAAAACTTGTTACGGTGGAGCTTGTGAAGATATCGAGCGTCGAACCGCCGGTGATCGTCACCGTTTTGGTCGTTTGTCCCAAGGTGGTGTCTCCTTGGAGGTAAAGGATATTGGTGGCCGCGACATTGCCGAGGTTGACGTTGATGTCGCCCAGATCAGTTGTTCCCAAATTGTTGAAACTGGCCTGCGCGGCTGCTGCCGTGCCAATGATGTTCAGTGTGAACCCGTTGCTCACCAGAGCACTGATCCCTGCGGTTGTGTTCGAGCCAACGTCCCAGCGGTTGGCAAAGCCGAGCGTCGTATCGCCCACCAGCGTCAAATAGCGGACGCCAATGAAAGGGGTGGCGATCTGAGCCGAACTGATGATCGCTCCATTGCCACCCACGCCGGTGCCGGAAGCCGTGAGGCGTTCTGCGGAAACTCCCGTGGCAATCCCGGCGAGATCGAGCGTTGCTCCCGCACTGATCGTTGTGCCATCGGGGGCGCCTGTTTGAGCCCCGAGCGCGGTGGCAGTTCCTACCTTGAGGATGCCGGAGCTGATCGTCGTCGCTCCGCTGTAG
>JANOBS010000446.1:0-6348 GCA_031411755.1 Luteolibacter sp.
CGCCAATGTATCGCCGGACCTCGGAGGTGGCTCCGGCACGTTCGTGGCCGACGCGATCAACGAGGAACGTGATCATCTCCTCCGGATTCATTTCCCCGAGGTGGAATTTCAGGCTGACGATCACACGCGCGCAGCGGTGCATGCGCCAGAACAGCGCGCCGACCTTCTCCTCGGGTGTCGCCGTGTAGCCGAGATCCCACAATAGCATTTCCCAATACAGCGCCCAGCCCTCGACGAAGAACGGCGTGCTGAACATCTGCCGTTGGGTGGAGTAGCGGCTGGCCATGAAGCCCTGCAGGTGGTGACCGGGGATCAGTTCGTGGGGCGTGACGATGTGGAGGAAGGCGGAGTTGTTGCCGCGCATGCTCATCAGCTTTTCCTCGTGGGACATGGATTCGTTGGCGTAAGCCACCCTCATCTCCGGTCGACTGTATGCAACGTACGGCAGATACTTCTGCTGTTCCGCGTCGACCATGGAAACGCCCCAGGTCTCCTCTGCCAGCTTCGGGATCGTGATCAGGTCCTTGTCCTTGAGGAAACGGATCGTCCTTTCCGCCTCGATCTGAACCGCCGCCACCTGGCCTCCGGGAGCTGCATGACTTGATTTGATCTTCTCGAGAGCCTCTTTCCGATCCTTGCAGCCCATCGCCGTGGCGGCCCTGGCCATCTCGGCTTCGCACCACGCGAACTCCTTGTCCGCGATCGCCAAAAGCTCGTCCGCAGAGTGCGCGATCATCTCTGACGAGAGCTGGTTTGAGAGCGCCTGCCTGCCGACTGGATCACCGATCAAGGGATCACCGGGCTCCCCTTTCAATCCAGCAAGGTCCTTGCGGAAGAAGGCTGCCGTGGCTTCGAGTTCCTTCTTCAACTCCCCCACTGGCTGGCGCGCCCACCAGCCGAACTCCGGCTGGAAGCCATCATAAAATCCGAACCAACGATCGAGCCTCGACCCAAGTTGATCGAAAATTTGCGCCGTTCTAACAGCAATCACCGGGCTTGGCTTGGGCTGCGTGGAGTGCTCTGGGTTGAGCTGCTTTCGAAGCGCTTTCAGATCCTCCGCCGTCCGGGCGAGTATTCCAGCCGCCTTTTCGGCATCCTGTTTCATCGAGCGATCCGACATCAGCTCCTGAAGCGGTTTCAAATGACTCACCAGCGGCTCCATTTCCTTCAGCTTGGCGCGCTGCAACTCGGAGCCTTGTCGTCCATCGATCAGAGAGGTTCTCAGCAAATGCCAGTCGATCCGGGCGGCAGCAGAAAGGCTGTCATACTTCAGGTCATCGAGGCGCTTCAGCCATTGATCGGCCAGCTCATCCTTGCGCTTCAGGTCGGCCAGAGAACCGGGAACATCACGGACTGCATTGAGATCGGTCTGGTCGGCTCGGAATTCGGCGATCAGGGAATCGAGTCCCTCGCCTTTCAACGGTGCCATCGACATCGCCGCCACCACCCAAACGGAAAATCCCAAATGCTTCATTGCGTTCATCTGAAGCGGACGCCCCGCCGCCACAAGGAAGAACGTTCACCGCGTTCAGAGACCACACGAAAGCACGAACGGTCACTGAAACGTCTGTCCCCAGCATCTCAGCCATCCGGCTGCATGTCGACCCGCAGGATCGTAATGGGTCCAATGGACGACACCGCCTTTTACATTCCATTCATACTCTCCGCAGAAACTCACCAAATCGCCTACTTTGAGTCTACTAAGCCTCGGCGCGATCTCAATGTTGTGGGCCACCAACAAGGTTTGTCCTGATCCAGTTCGGATAATGAACTTTTGATGGCGTCGACCCACGTTATCGTCAGGAAGCAGACTTTCCACAGTTCCTTCCCCCTGGATCTGACGTCCGCTGTCAGCGAACCCGAAGGTTTGTGTGGAGCCTCCGTTGGCTGCCGACGTCGATCCACCGAGCAGGGGCGGTAGCGGAAACTCCGTGAGTCGGATGTAGATTGCCGAAATGGCAACGATGATGATCAGGCACTTCTTCATTTGGAACAACCTCGCAACAGATGCTCCCTATGGTGAAAACCATCTTGTGTCAGGGACTTTCCAAATCCACCCAATCAACCAAACGCACCCGTGATGTAGTCCTCTGTCCGCTTTTCACGCGGCGCCTGAAACATCTGGCTGGTGTTGCCGTACTCGATCAGCTCCCCGAGGTAGAAGAACGCAGTTTGGTCCGAACATCGGCCAGCTTGGGAGAGGTTGTGGGTAACGATGACGATGGTGAAATCGTTCTTCAGCTCCAGCAGCAGCTCCTCGATCTTCAGGGTCGAGAGCGGATCGAGGGCCGAGCAGGGCTCGTCGAGCAGGATGATGTCCGGCTTCACCGCGATCGTCCGTGCGATGCAGAGCCGCTGCTGCTGGCCGCCGGAAAGTCCGAAGGCGCTGGTTTTCAGCCGATCCTTCACATCGTCCCACAGAGCCACGACCCGCAGGCTTTGCTCGACTTTTTCGTCGAGTAACTTGCGGTTCCGCTCGCCGTGGATGCGGAGGCCGTAGGCGATGTTGTCGAAAATCGATTTCGGAAAGGGATTCCACTTCTGGAACACCATGCCGACCCGGCGTCGCAGCACCTGGAGATCGAGATCGGGCCTTGAAATGTCGATGCCGCCGACCTTGATCGAGCCGCCGTTGACGTGCGCGCCGGGGATGCGATCGTTGATGCGGTTCAGGCAGCGAAGCATCGTCGATTTCCCGCAACCGGAAGGACCGATGAAGGCGGTGATCTGGTGGCTGGGAATCGAAAGGCTGACGTCGTGGATCACCTCCTTCTCGCCGTAGCTGAAGCGGAGGTTCTGGATCTCGATCGCCGGGATCGCGGGTTGGACGGAGTCGCTTACCATTTCAGTTTCGCGCGGACGCGGTTGCGCAGCACCACGGAGGCTGCGGAAAACAGGAAGATCATCAGGAGAAAGACAAACACGGAGCCGAACTGGGCACGCTCGGTGTATTCCGAAGTCGGGATGCGCGCGGCGAGGGTGTAGATGTGATAGGGCAGCGCCTGCACCTGACCGGTGAGCACGCCGAGCAGCCCTCCCGCTCCCTGTCCGGGAAGATCGTCCTTCGCGGCCACAGCGGCGGTGAACATGATCGGCGCGGTCTCACCGGCAGCACGGGCTAGAGAGAGCACGGACGAGGTCAGGATACCGGGCAAGGCGAAGGGCAACACCGACTTGCGGATCGTCTGCCAGCGGGTGGCGCCAAGGGCCAGCGAGGCCTCACGAAACCCCTGTGGCACGGCTTTCAGCGACTCCTCCGAGGCTGTGATGATCACGGGCAGGATCATGCAGGCCAGCGTGGCGGCCCCAGCAATGAGCGACGAGCCCCAGCCTTCGAAACTCAGATTCGTGAATCCAAGAGGGATACTGAAGAGCGAGCGATCGGCCGGTGTGTCTGTTAGAACCGGAGCGGCCAGCACGAAGACCGCGAATCCGAAAAGACCGAAGACAATCGACGGCACACCCGCGAGGTTGAGGATGGCGAGCCGCACCCAGCCGATGAAGCGACCCTGTTTGGCATACTCGCTGAGATAAATGGCAGCGGAAACCCCGAAGAACAGGGCCATCAGAACACTCAGGATCGTCAACAGGGCCGTCCCGACAATCGGCCCCGCGATGCCACCGCCGCAGTAGGAAAAGGTCTGCTCGTTGAAGACCGCATCGGTGCCGTGGGAGTCAGTCCATTGGTGGAACTCCGATGCCGGAAGCTGATGGCGGGTGCCTTCGGCGTCGTCGAATATGTGCAGCGTCTCGGTCTTCTTCGTCAGGAAGTCGATGTTCACGAAGGGGGCCTCCTTCTTGAAGAACACCGGCGCGCCATCCCAGATCATGCGGCCGAAGATCAGCAGCGCGACGGCGATCACCGCCCAGGTCATGCCACCGAGAAAGGTCTTCACGGCTCCTTCGGCAATGCCATTCCGATGCACGCCGCGACGAATCAGTTGTTCGGGATTTTTCATCGGTCGGTCAGTGCTGGCTGATGCGGAAGCGGCGGAGCAGGCGTTGCGCCGTCCAGTTGATGGCGAGGACGATCACGAAAAGGAGGATACCGACCACGAACAGCGCGCGGTAGTGGACGCTGCCGAATGGCACCTCACCAAGCTCCTGGGCAATGATGCCGGTGAGCGTGTGGGCAGGCTGGAACACCGAGCCGATGCCCTCGGTGAAGTCCGGGATCTGGATGCGGTTTCCAGCCACCAGCAACACCACCATCGTTTCACCGATCACACGACCGAGTCCCAGCAAGACCGCCGCCAGGATTCCCGAAATGGCGGCGGGCACGATGACGCGAAAGATCGTCTGGAGCTTCGAGGCACCGAGCGCATCAGACGCTTCTGCAAAGGCCGATGGCACATTGTTGATGGCGTCCTCGGAGAGCGTGAAGATCGTGGGGATCGCCATCAGTCCGAGCAGACAACCGGCAGTGAACATGTTGAGCCGCTGCTGGATGGGAAAGCCGGGGATCCATGAAAGGGAGTCCGCCGTGGAGACTTCCTGAAGCAGGGTGCCAAGCACCGCGATCCCCACGAATCCAAGCACCACGGACGGGATCGCCTGAAGGAACTCGATCGTTGGCTTCACAAAGCGTTGTTGCCTGCGACCGGCGAGCTGGTTGGTGTAAATCGCCGCGCCGACTCCAAATGGGATCGCGATGGCGAGCGCGATGACCGAGATCATCAGCGAGCCAACAAACAGCGGCACGATGCCATAAAAATCCTGCCATTCGCCTCCGGTGATCCATTCCCGACCAGTGATGAATCCTGAGATCGTCGACCCCATCTCGACCGGCACATCGGCCCTCCAGGCTTCCAGATTGCCGACGGTGTCGGCCGTTTCCACCACCATGGCAGGCGTGGCGGCACGGAAGGCCTTTAAATAGCGGTTCGCCTTCTCGTCTCCCAACGACGCGGGTAGCTTTCCGGAAATTTCCGTTAGGCCGGCGGTCATTACGGCATTCGCCTCCTTGAACTCCGGAATGCGTGCCAACACGGGGGCCATGGCTGCTGTGAAATCAACAGGCTCAGTGGTGACGGCAGCCGCGGCATCGGATTCAAGCTGGGTGCGAAGATCAGGCTTCGCTGTCCGCGCGGCGTCGAGCAGCGTCTCACGCTTCTTGATTTCGATTTCATGCAGCACGGCCGCCTCTTTCGTCGCCTTCACCGCATCGGAGGTTTCGGAAACGAGGGTGTCGAGTGCGGACGAGGAAGACTGGAAGGCATCGACCGCCTCCTTGAACGAGGACAATGGCGCGGAGGCGAGTTCCTGCTTCGCGGCGAGCGCGGCCTGAAGTTCGGTCGCGAATGCGGGATCATCCGTGGATAGTGGGTCACGGGCGGCGATCTGATCGCAGAGCATCTTTTGCTCGTCTTTTGAAAGATGCGGGGTCGGAGGAAATCCTTCTCCGGACTTCCCTGCGAGCGCCTGTTCGAGCAGTGCGCGGTATTTCGCGGCAAGCTTCTCCAACAGCTCGGGTGGCGGCGCGTTTTCGCCTGCAGCCTCCTTCACACGGGCCAGGGCATCGTGTGCCGGAGCCGTGGCCTCACCGAGGTAGTTCACGATCGCCGTCGCCTCCTGTGAGCGCAGCATTTCGGTGCGGCAACTGGCGTTGATTTCGGCGAAATAGGCCCGGTTCAGCAACGAGCCCATCTGCTCATGGGCCGTGAGGTCCTTGCGAGCGATATCGACGAACTCAAGACCCGATTTCCGGTAGTTCTGAAGTTCCGTCCGGTACGCGGGAAAAAAGCCCACCCCTTCGCGCAGCAGGAACACGATGATCAGCACGAGGATCACGATCGTCAGTGCGGCGTTGCCCCCGAAGAACGCCTTGATCAGGCCTTCGGTGCTGCGGCCTTTGCGGCGAAAGGGGTGTCCGGCGGGGACTTGGCTGGGCGTGGGATCCGGCATGCGGGGAAATCGGGGCAACCTTGGACAGCCGGTATAGAAATGGCAATCCCGGCGGGTGTCCCCGCCGGGATTGTGTCAAAACCGTCAGTCAATCAAGCCTCAATGGTTCGGCACGAACCCGATCTTCTTGGCGATTTCCTGGCCTTCCGAGCCGGTGGCGAAGGCGACGAACTCCTTTGCCATGGCATCGGCATTTTCCGGAAGGTAGAAGTAACAAGCGCGGCTGTAGGCGTATTTCTTCGCGTTTGCGGCGACGGGCTCGACGCCGTCGATCTTCACGTCCGTCACGCCGGAGGCCTTGGCGAAGGCGAGACCGACGTAGCCGATGCCGTTCTTGTTCTTGGCGACTTCCTGGGCGATCTGCTCGGTGCCGGCCATCTTCTGCGAGCTGCCGGGGTAGTTGCGGCCGCCCATGGCGAGGGTCTGCCAGTCCTTGTAGGTGCC
>JANOBS010000447.1:0-6802 GCA_031411755.1 Luteolibacter sp.
AGGCCGGGCAGGATCACGATCGCAGGAAAGAGCATCTTCGGAATTGCGCCGATGATCGGTGTGCGGCGGGCGGCACCCATCGAGTTCGCCGCCAAGGCGCGCTGGACCTCGGCGACGTTGGTGCACCAGTAGCCGAAGGAAAGCACGAAGCCGAGGCCGAAGAGAATGCCATACCACGGCACGCCCAGTGGATTATCGATCCCGCCGGTGCCGGCCCACGAGTGCAGGGCATCCGGGTTGGCGACGCTCAATTTCGCCCGCAAGCCGTCCCATCCGCCGACATTCTTCAGACCGAGGTAGGCCAGCGGGGCGATGCCGAAGACGATCATGAAAAATTGCAGCACCTCATTGTAGATCGCCGAGCTCAGGCCGCCCTTCAGGACGTAGGCCAGCACGATGGCGGAGGTCACGACCAGCGAGACGTAGTAGTTCCAGCCGAGGAGGGTGTGGAGCAGGTCCGCCAGCGCGTGCATCGAAATCCCTGACGAAGCGACCGTCATGAACGCAAACGACACCGAATTGAAAACGCGCGTCGGCTCGTTGTAGCGCATCTTGAGATACTCGGGCACCGACTTGGCCTTCGATCCGTAATACATCGGCATCATGAAGATCCCCAGGAAGACCATCGCCGGAATCGCACCGACCCAGTAGAAATGCGAGGTCATGATCCCGTATTCGGCCCCGGAGGCCGCCATGCCGATCAGTTCCTGGGCTCCAAGGTTGGCGGAAATGAAGGCCAGACCCGTCACCCAGCCGGGAATCGAGCGGCCAGACAGGAAGAAATCGTCCGCGCTGTTGACGTAGCGTTTCAGCGCGAAGCCGATGCCGATGACGAAGGCGAGGTAGATCCCGAGAATCGAGTAATCCACGAAATGGAGGTCGACCTTCGGCAAGCTGGCGGCCGCCTCCACGGCCGGTCCCGCCACTGCAAGCAGCTCAAATGGGTTTAGCGACATGAAGGCAAGGCTGTGGGTTGAGGGCGTGGACGTCAAGAATGCCGTTAGGGCCCGGACAGGGACCAGGCCTCCGGACAGTCCAATGGTTGCAGGCTCAGCAATTCCACGAGTCTGATCCCCCAGCCGAGCCAACTCCGACAATTCAGTCATCAGGTTCGGAAGCGCCTGATTTCCGTATCCGCCGTCCCCCACTGGACCGCCCGGAGGTCGGGTCCCTGCCTTGGAGTGCGGTGGGAAACGCAGTCCAAGGAATGCTCGCAGCGAGCTTCTGCTCCAAGAATGATCCAATTCCAACGGGGGGAAATTCCTCGCTACAAAGCTGATGCACGGTCAGATTCCCGGAGGGCGAATTGGCCTGTTAGGCCACTCGCGCTTTCCGGCAGATGAATAAGATCTTTCCAGTTTTTGCCATATTGGGCGGAATATACTGCGCACTCGGAATTTGGCTTCCTCGACTGCGATTGCATTGGAGAGGTCCTCGCCAATTGAAATTTGGCTCAGTCACATGCGCCGGCGTCGCAATGCATTGGATCACATTGGGGTTGCTCTTTCTATTCGGAGACGCAGCTCCAAGGCCTCTCCAGATTTGGCTCATGCTTCCGGTCTTAATCGGTTTTTTATTGTCTGGAGTAGGTTACATCCTTGATGACCGGGCGTATTCGCGTTCCCACCCACATCTTCCGCCGCATTCGCAGTCGGGATCGCCTGCCGAGAAGCCGAGATGGGTCTTGGCGGCGTTAATTGTTTTATCCACCATTTTGGCCGTATGCATTTGTGTTTTTCACAAATGATGTGGCCCGACAAACCTGTGAGGTCAGCAGCGTACTTGCGCCCTGCCTATTCCACTGAAAACCGATGCACCATCGTGTGCCGATAGGTTTCTCCAGGGCGGAGTAGGCAGCTTGGGAAGTGGGGGTGGTTCGGGGCGTCGGGGTAGCCTTCGGTTTCCAGGCAGAGGCCGGAGCGTCGGGCGTAGGGAACTCCGCCTTTTCCGGTGAAGCTGCCGTCGATGAAATTTCCGGCGTAGAAATGGATGCCGGGCTGGTCGGAGAGGACTTCCAGGACGCGACCGCTGTCCGGGCAGGTGACGCGGGCGGTGGGACGCAGGGTGCCGGGCTCGCCACGGACGATCCAGCAGTGGTCATAACCGGCGGCGAAATGAATGGGCTCGTAGTCGGTATCGATCCGGTCGCCGATGGCGGTCAGACTGCGGAAATCCATCGGGGTACCGGCGACAGAGGCGATTTCCCCGGTGGGGATCATCCCGGCATCGGTGGGGAGAAAGGCGTCCGACTGGAGCTCCATCCGGTGATCGAGGATGGTCCGGGTGGGGTCGCCGCTGAGGTTCCAATAGGTGTGGTGGACGAGGTTGACGATCGTGGGGGCATCGGTGGCGGCCTCGGCTTGCCAGAGCAGCTCATTTTCCTCGGTGAGCGTGTAGGTGACGCGGACGCTGAGGGTGCCGGGGTAACCTTCCTCGCCAGCGGGGGAGAGGTAGGTGAAGGTGACGGAGTTTCCGGTCTGTTCTCCGTGCCAGAGGACCTTGTCGAAGCCCTTCACGCCGCCGTGGAGGTGGCAGGGAATGCCGCCGGGGCTGTTGTTGGTGGCGAGGGTGTGGTCCTTGCCATCGAGCTGGAATTTCCCGTCGCGGAGTCGGTTTCCAAAGCGGCCGATGGTGGCGCCGAGGTAAAAGGGATTGGCCAGCCAGCCTTCGAGGGTGTCGCTGCCGAGGGTGATGTCGGCCGGATTTCCCTGCCGGTCCGGGGTTTCCATGGAAACGAGAGTGGCCCCCCAGTCGGTCACGGTGGCGCGCAGGCCGTGGGCGTTCTGGAGGGTGAACAGGCGGGCCTCGCGGCCGTCGGGAAGGGTTCCGTAGGTGGTCAAGATGGGAAAGGCTACGGACTTTCGATGGAAGGGGTGAAGGAGGAATTTGGGGGAGGATCGCGGATCTTGCGGATTCCTGCGCCTGGCTTCTTCCAGCTCGCTGACAGGTTGCATCGGGCTGCCGGGTGGCTAGATTTCCGTCATGCGAATGGAATTCACCGACTGGCGGGCCTGGCTTAATGGCATTCTTTCCGAGTTCAACTGCCAGACCGGCACACTACACGCGGCCGATGCTTCGGGCGAAACGTTAAAGCTCGTCGCGCAGGTCGGGGTGCCGGCCTTTCTCCATGACAAGATCACCACAATCCCCTTCGGAAAAGGCATCGCCGGAGTCGCCGCTGCCACGCGTGAGCCGGTGGAGCTGTGCAATCTCCAGCAGGACCTCGGTGGCGTGGCTCGGCCGGACGCCCGCCAGACCGGAGTCTCTGGATCGCTGGCGGTGCCGGTGTTTTCCAAGGACGGCAGCCGGGTGGTCGGCACGCTGGGCGTGGGCATGATGGAGCCGCACGATTTCTCGGAGGCGGAAAAGGCGCGCCTGACCGAAATCGCAGAGACCGTTTCAAGCTGGCTGGAAAAGCTCGGAACGCCGGCGTGATTTTCCTTTCGAATTTCCCCTGCCCTTCGGAGCTTCAGCGAAGTAGGGAAATTTAGAATTTCGTGCTTTCCCGTCAGGTGATTGACCCGGGCCGACAGTTGGTTAGATTGTCGCCATGACAGCGGCGGAATCAGCGAAAAGGATCCTCGACACGATGCTGGGGCATCTCGGGTTTACCGCGACGCTCGAGATCCAGCAGACCGACGACGGCCCGGCCATCCAGGTGATGACCAACGAATCAGAACTCCTGATCGGTAAGGACGGCGATCGGCTCGACGATTTCCAGTATCTGGTCAACCGCATCCTCCGCCGCCACATTCCGAAGGCCGAGCGGGTGAAGGTCGACTGCGAGCACTTCCGCGCGATGCAGGAGGATAAGCTCAACAACGAGGTCAAGGGCATCGCCGAACGGGTGCGGACCACCGGAAAAGCTTTCCGGATGCGTCCGCTCAATGCCTACTACCGCCGCCTCGTCTACAACGCGCTCCTCAACGAGCCGGACATCGAGTCGCATTCGCCAGAAGGTGACGACCGCCTGAAGCGCATTGTCATCCAACTCAAGACTCCTCCTAACCCGCCAGCATGAAAAAAATCCTCTTCGACTGCGGCACGCGCGATGTGACTGCCTCGCTCGGCCTGCTGGTCCTGCGGCTCTGCATCGGTCTGATGATGCTGATCGGGCATGGCATTCCGAAGCTCCAGGGCTACGCCACGATGAAGGACGGCTGGCCAGTGCCGCCGCTGTGGCCGCTTTCCACCATGTCGCCACCGGTCAGCCTTATCGCCACGATCGGCGCGGAGCTGTTTTGTTCCGTGCTGATCATCCTTGGTCTCGGCACGCGCTTCGCGGCCTTCATCCTTGGCTTCGCGATGGTGGTGGCGGCCTTCGACGCGCATGGACAAGCCCCGTGGTTCATGTCCGCTGCGGGTGCCGCGAAGGAGCCCGCGCTTCTCTACCTCATCCCAATGTTGGTGCTGATCATCACGGGAGCCGGAGCCACATCCTTCGACGCCGCGCTTTACCGGGACACGAAACGCCGCCGCTGGTGACCCATGGAAACGCATCGGCTCATCCTGCCCGGCGACCTGAACCAGTACGGCTTCGTTTTCGGCGGACGCCTGCTGGCCTGGGTCGATGAGGCCTCGTGGATCGCTGCGTCGCTCGACTACCCGACCTGCAAGTTCGTCACCGTCGGGATGGACAAGGTGGAATTCCACCACTCGGTCCGCGAAGGCACGATTCTGGAAATCCAGTGCGAACGCACCCGAGTCGGCACCACCAGCGTGACCTACTCCGTCAGGGTCCGCGATGGCCGCGGTCCCACGACACCGATCTTTTCCACCCGCGTGACCTTCGTCAGCGTCGATGAGGCAGGGAAAAAGCAGTCCTTGCCAGCGACAGAGTCGTGAATGGTAAGTGGTGAGTAGTAAGTAGTGGTCTTCCTTTCGTCATTCGGTAATTCCTCATTCGTCATTTCCCTCCGTGCTCCGCATCGAAACCGTCGACATCGTCCTGCCGCTTGATCAGTCGGAGGATGTGGCGGCGTGGAAAAAAGCGGCGGCGGAGAAGCTCAGCCTGTCTCCTGAGCGAATCGACGACGCCCGGCTTCGAAAGCATTCCATCGACGCCCGTCACCGCCGGATCAAGGTCCAGCTTCGGCTCGACGTTTCCATTGATGGTCCCCTGCCCCCCGAGGAGCTGCAGCACTGGGAGGTGCCTGCTTTGCCCGCTTCCGCGAAAACCGTCGTCATCGTTGGCTGCGGTCCGGCGGGAATGTTCGCCGCTCTGCGCTGCCTGGAACTTGGGCTGAAACCGATCGTGCTGGAACGCGGCAAGGACGCCAGCGCACGGCGCTTCGACCTCGCGCCGATCCTCCGCGAGGGTCGCGTGATCGAGGAATCGAACTACTGCTTCGGCGAGGGTGGAGCCGGGACCTTTTCCGATGGCAAACTCTACACCCGCGCCACGAAGCGAGGTCCGGTCGCGAAGGTTTACGAGATCCTCGTCGCCCACGGCGCGCCACAGAAGATTCTAACAGACGCGCATCCACACATCGGATCGAATCTCCTTCCGAATGTGGTGAAGGCCATGCGCGCCTCGATCATCGGCGGTGGAGGCGAGGTCCGTTTCCAGTCGAAGGTCACCGATTTCCTCCTTGAGGGAAACCACCTGCGCGGCGTGGTACTCGCTTCCGGTGAAGAACTTCCTGCGAGTGCGGTCATCCTCGCGACTGGTCATTCGGCGCGTGATATCTACCGGCTTCTCGCCGCGAAGAAAATCCTGATGGAGGCAAAGGCCTTCGCGGTCGGCTTTCGCATCGAACACCCGCAGCCCTTCGTGGATCGCATCCAGTATCATCTTTCGAAGGAGGAAGAGCGGCCGCGTCTTTTGCCTGCCGCGCGGTATCGTCTCGCCACGAAAATCCGCGGCCGTGGCGTGCATTCGTTCTGCATGTGTCCCGGCGGTTGGATCGTCCCGGCCTCGACGGAAAACGACGAGGTCGTGGTCAACGGCATGAGCCTGGCGCGGCGCGACTCACCCTTCGCGAACTCCGGCATGGTCGTGACGGTGGAGCCAGAAGACACGAAGCACTTCGAAAAGGAGCACGGCATCCTCGCCGGCATCGCCTATCAGAAAAAGCTGGAGCGCACCGCGAAGATCGCCGGTGGTGGAGGACAGGTGGCACCCGGCCAGCGCGTCACCGATTTCCTGTTTGGAAACCTTTCCCCGGACCTCCCGGGGATGAGCTATTTCCCCGGGGCGAATTCCGCGCCGCTCCATGAGCTTCTTCCGAAGGGCATCGTCAGTCGCATGCGCGAGGGGCTGCGCTTGTTCGGCCAGCAGATGCACGGTTACACCAGTCGAGAGGGGCTGCTGTTGGGCTTCGAAACACGCACCAGTTCGCCAGTTCGAATCCCACGTCGCGACGACACCCTGGAGCATCCTGAAATCAGCGGCCTCTTTCCCTGTGGCGAAGGCGCGGGCTACGCTGGTGGCATTGTCAGCGCCGCGCTCGATGGCATGCGCGTGGCGGAAGCAGTGGCGCAGTGAAAGCCCCGAAAACAAGCACCCCACCGCACGGGATGATCCGCACGACGGGGCTGGGTTTATTCGCATGGTTGGGTTTTTGCGATTCCGAGAACTCCCGGGCTTCAGGGAGGAAGGCTCGAAAGTTCAGCGGACAACTGTTTTCGGATCGAGGTGACTCGAAATGGGAGGCGCCTCATACCAAAATCTTCTAGTAATTAGACTTTATCTCGGAACGCCAGCGTTTGCTTGATCCCGCATCCAGCCGTGGATGAGCGAATGGATTTTCTCAGGCGTGGTCCACTCCCTCGCGATGGCGATGAGGTGGTTTTCCAGCCG
>JANOBS010000448.1:0-2434 GCA_031411755.1 Luteolibacter sp.
CCACCAGCGCCGCCACCAACACCGCCTCGCTCGTCTTCAGCGGCGGCAAGCTTGAATACACCGGCGGCGATGTCGCCAGCGATCGTGGATTCACCCTGGCCGGAAACGGCACCTTCCTGCTCCCCACCGCAGGCACGGACCTTGCCATGAATGGCCAGGTCGCGGGAACTGGAATCCTGACTCTTGGTGTCTCCACCACAACGGTCGGCGCCACCAGCAGCCTGAAGCTTGGCGGCAACAACAGCGGCTGGACTGCGGGCAATGTATTCGTGAACAACGGGAACCTGATCGTCACCAACAGCAACTCGCTGGGTACCGGGACCAAAACCATCCAGGTACTTGTCAGCACAACCGGCACCGCCAACCTTACGCTCGACAACACCGGGACCGGTTCGGACATTACTCTGCCCTCGACCTTCTCCTTCACCACCAGTCTCGGAGGCACCGGGTGCGGCATCATCAACGTCGCCGGAAACAACACCATCAACGGCAACTTCTCGATGACAAGTGGCAACGGAAGCACCCAGTTCGTCAGCAACGGTGGCTCACTCAACCTGGCTGGAAATATCACCGCCATTGCCGCAAGCCGTCTTGTCGCTCTCCAAGGCACCGCCGCCGGAACAGTGAGCGGCATCATTTCGGATGGAACCTACGCTTCCCCGACGAGCCTGCCCGTCACCAAAGCAGGCAGCGGCACATGGACCCTCTCCGGCGCCAGCACGTTCACCGGCAAGACGACCATCAGTGAGGGGATCTTGTCTGTTGCCTCGATCAACTCGGTCTCCGGAGGCACGGCCACCAGCAATCTCGGAGCACCTGTCACAGGGGCAAATGGAACCATCGCGCTGGGCGCGCTCGGCACCACCGGCACCCTCAATTACACCGGCACAGGAGAAACCACGGACCGCGTCCTCAGCCTCGCCGGAACCACCGGCGGCGGCGTGATCAATCAATCCGGCACGGGTCTGCTGAAGTTCATCAGCGCCACGACCTCCACCGGCGTTGGCACAAAGACACTCACTCTCACAGGCTCCACCGCCGGCACCGGTGAAATCGCGGGAGCCATCGTCGACAACCTCACCGGCACCAACAACACCGCACTCCAGAAGTCCGGCACCGGCACCTGGGTGCTCTCGGCTGCCAGCACCTACACCGGTGGAACGACCGTCAATGCCGGTCGCCTGACTCTTGGAAATGGTTCCGCTCTCGGCACGGCTCCCGCCACCGTCAATGGCGGCTCGCTCGACCTCGGCGGCCAGACGATCACCAATGCCGTCAGCGTCGCCACCGGCGGCACCCTGACCGGCAGCGGCTCCACGGGTGCGGCCACCCTTGCAGGCACCGTCACTCCCGGCGGTTCCGGCAGCGGTCTCCTCACGATGTCCTCCGCCACCGTGGCCTCCAGCTCGTCCATCGCGCTTCAACTTGCCAATGTCGGCACGCGGGGAGTGGACTATGATGCCCTTACGGTTTCTGGGCCTCTCGCTCTGGACGGCACCATCACCGTCACCCTCAACGGCCTCACTCCAGCGAGCGGCCAGTCGTTCGACCTGATCGACTTCACCGGCTCGATCGACTTGACGAACTTCACTGTCGGCACCGACCTGATACTACCCTCGCTCGGCGGCGGTCTGTCTTGGGATACCTCGACGTTTGCCTCCACCGGGGTGGTCAGCATCGTCACCGGCGGAGATCCCTACAGTGCCTGGGCGACACTCACCGGTGCCACGGGTGGGAAAGGTGGCGACACCGATGGTGACGGCGTGATCAACCTGATGGAGTTCGCGACGAACTCGAACCCCACCAACGGTGGTTCCGGAGCCCGTGTCTATTCGAAGATGCACAGTCTCGGCGGAGACAACGTCCTGACTTACACCATCGCCTCCCGCAAAACCGCGACCTTCGCGGCGAACGGTTCCAAGCAGGAAGCCACCAAGGACCTGGTGAAATACACGGTGGAAGCCAGCAATGAACTCACGGGCTGGACCACGGTTGTTGTCTCTGAAGTCACCGGTGGAGATGCCGCGGCGGTTCAGGCTGCCATCACTCCGGCCTTGCCCACACTCGATACGGATTGGGAATGGCACACCTTCCGGACGGACGGTGGCACCTCGATCGATCCCAGCGACTTCATCCGCCTGAAGGTGGCTGAGGCTCCCTGAGTTTCGGCCTTGGACCGAAAGACCTCACGACACCCCGTCTGGAAACAGGCGGGGTGTTTGCGTTTCCCAGTCACTTCGCCGGCGCTTTAGGGGCGACAGGGGAGGGACCGCTTCTTCGTTTGGGATTTCTGATACCAAAATCTTCTAGTAATTAGACTTTATCTCGGAACGCCAGCGTTTGCTTGATCCCGCATCCAGCCGTGGATGAGCGAATGGATTTTCTCAGGCGTGGTCCACTCCCTCGCGATGGCGATGAGGTGGTTTTCCAGCCG
>JANOBS010000449.1:0-2776 GCA_031411755.1 Luteolibacter sp.
TTGGTGCCGAAGAAGTTCTCCGCACCGTTCCCAATCCCGTCACCATCCGCATCCTGATCGAAGCCGGCGAGTTCTGCCGGGACGGCAGGATAGCCACTGATCCAGTTGGCGAAGGTGTTGCCAGCCGTGACCGCCTGCAGGTCAATCATCGCACGGCCGAGGGCATCGCCGGTGAGCACGTAGGTCTCGGCGTTGTTGTTGTAGTGGAAGCCCTGTACGCCGGGGGATTCCGAGGTTTCGCGCCAGTAGCTGCGGTTGTCGATGGTTTTGACGTTGCCGGCGAACTCGGGATAAGTCGTGGCGTTGTTCATGGCCAGTTGCGCGTTGGCAACCGTCAGCCCGTTGCCGCTGGTGCCGGGGTCTCCACAGCCGGTGGAGAGCACGAAGGGTGTCGTGGTGCTGCACTTGCCGGGGTAGCGATTGGCGAAGTAGGAGCGCGTCTGCTTGATGAACCGGACCAGGTTGGTCTGGTAACGGCTGGCGGAAAGAGAACCGCTCGCGATATCCCAGTTGCCTTGGAACCAGACGTAGCCGGCGATCTCGAAGCCTTGGGCTGCATATTGCGGATACTGGGTGGCGAAGTTGTCGAGCACATCAGCCACGTTCTCGATCGAGTAAACACTCCAGTAAGTGGAAGAAAGTGAGCCGACGCCTGGTTCCGAAATCGAGCCTGAGGTGTGCGCAAGTTTGCAAATGTAGTGCACGCCGTTGTTGAAAACCTGTGTGCCAAGCGCGCCACTGGCTTGATAGTTCACACCCGCCGCCCATGCGGAAACCCCCATGTCGCTCTCCGCCTTGAAGAAATCGTCGTATTGTTTGCCGGCATACCAGATGAAAGGCGAAGGACCGCTGCCGACCGCCCAAGTGTTTGGACTTTGTCCGTAGCCGGCATAGACGGTGCCGCTATCGGTGAAACTCGGGCTGCCGGGCGGCAGGATGTCCCAGAAGAGTCCGCGGTTGCCTTGGGATGCCTTGATGAGGATGACCGGTTCGTCGTGTTTGTAGCCCATGACGTGACCGAAGCCGAGTTCGGGGCCGATCTGGGAAGAGCTTGCACCTTGACCGGCCGTTAGGGGCGCGTTGCCAGTGGCGGTGACCACGCCGCGGTAGCGCACGTCGTTGCGGGTGGTGTAGGCATTGGAAGCATTGACGAGATTGGGGAACTTGTTTTCAGTCTTGGCGATGGTATCCAGCGAACCCGCGCCACCCGAGATGTAGCCGATGCCGACCATGTTGGACTGGCCGGACATGATGTAAACCTTGACCGGCTTGTTGGTGACACCGGTGGAGGCGTCAGGGTCCGGTAGTGGATAGGGAATGTTAGGTTTCTCGCTCGCCAGGAAGGGACTGGTGAAGGAGGCGGTGACTTCATACCAGTCCCCTGCCCCGTCGTTGTCGGTGTCCGCGAGGTTGGGATTGGTGCCGGTGTTGGTCCTGCTGACGAGGATGCCGGTGCCGGTCTCAAAGTTTTCCCTCAGTGCGTCGTTGTCCGAATCCCGTTTGTTGGGATTGGTGCCGGTGTCGGTGACGCTTGCGAAGACGCCGGTGTTGGTTTCATAGCCGTCGCGGATGGAGTCGCCGTCAGTATCGAAAACAAGAGGATTGGTTCCGGTGTTGGACGCACTGACCCAGGTGCCGGTCTTGGTTTCCACTCCGTCCAGGAAACCGTCGGCATCGGAATCGGAGTTGTTTGGATTGGTGCCTGCCAGATATTCCTGAAGATTGGTAGAACCGTCGGTGTCGAGGTCGTCGCTGGGATTGAAGGCGGTGGCAGAGGGCGGGGTAGTATTGGCCAATTCGTAACTATCCGGAATTCCATCAAGGTCCGAATCGACGGTGAATTCGAGGTTGTTGCCGTTGATTTGAAGAGCTCCGGAAATCGAGCCGATCGAGCCGAGACGGTTGGCGGGATCCAGCGTACCGGTGATGCCGCCGGTGGTGGAAATCAGGACATAAGTGTTGGCGGTCATGCCGCCAAGGTCGGTGAAGACGAAGTCGTTCAGGCCGAGCAGGCCGGTGCCGATCTGCGCAGTGCCGGTGACTGCGATCTTGTCGCTGGCAGCTGGAGCCGACATCTCGAAATTGAGTTTGCCGGTGCCTCCGACCATGGCGGAAATGTTGAGGATGCCGGTAACGGCCATGGTGCCAGCTCCGGAGATTCCGGGGGACAGGCTTCCCGCCGCGCCGACCGTCAAGCTTTTCGTGGACTGAAGCGTGATGGGTCCCACTCCGGCAAGCGTGCCGCCGGATACCGTGACATTCTGGTCGCCCGTGGTGATTCCTCCAGCGACGAGCAAGGTGCCCGCAGTGACCGACCACGCGTTTTTCGGGGAGGAGAAACCGTTGATCCGCCAGGTGCCCGCGCCTGATTTCTGAACGGTGAGAACCTCGGCAAAGCTGGCCAGGGACGTTGTCGGCAGAGAATTCGCCCCCGTGTTGGTGCCACCAAGAGTGAGGGTTTTGGCTCCTGCGGCGGCGGTGGGTGGCGAGGTCAAGGTCAACGGGCCGGTTCCTGATGAGTCAATGGTCGCGCCTCCGCTTGAACCAGAGAGATTGATCACACGGTCGCTGCCATGACCGCTACCCGTGTAGGTGAGGGTTCCCGCGGTGCCGCCTGAGCCGATGTTGATGGTTCCATTCGTGACAGAGTCGGGGGCGCCCAACGCGGTGGTTCCGCCACCGACGTTGCCGATGGAGTTGAACGAGAGGGTTCCTGCATGAACTCTGGTTCTGCCGCTGTACCCATTGTTTCCCGTCAGGGTGAGGCTGCTGCCGC
>JANOBS010000450.1:0-3386 GCA_031411755.1 Luteolibacter sp.
AACCTGCCCTACACCGCGACAGAAGAAGACGTTTCAGGCCTCTTCGCCAACTACGGGCCCGTTGAGCGGGTCAAAATCATCACCGACCGCGAAACCGGCAGATCCAAGGGATTTGCTTTCGTGACTCTCGGCGACCAGAGCCAACTGAACGCTTCCATCGAGGCACTCAACGGCTACGAATACCAAGGACGCGCTCTCCGCGTGAACGCCTCGGAACCGAAAGAAGCCAAACCAGGCGGATTACGACCGGGCGGAGGTGGCGCAGGCTACGGCGGCGGCGGCGGCGGTGATCGTCGCGGCGGTGGTGGCGGCGGCTACAAAGGCGGCGGCGGTGGCGGCGGCTACAAAGGTGGCGGCGGTGGCGGCTACAAAGGCGGCGGCGGCGGCGGTGGCTGGGATTGATCCCTGACACGCACACCCAAAGAACTTTTCCCACACCCGGCTTCGCGAGAGGCCGGGTGTTTTTTTGGGCAATGAATGCCATTCGGCCGGTCCGCTTTTGAGGGACCAGGATTCAGTGGCCAGGGCTCCGGCAGAGTGGAGCGCGATTCTCCAGCCTCTTACTTCGTCATTCGGAAATTCCACATTCGTCATTTGCCGCTGCCCCCTCGATCGCAGAAAGGCCAATCGAGCCGCGATTCAGAGATACACCCGCGTCACCCTCGGAGTAATCCCCGTGAAGATCTCCCACGAAATCGTCGACGCCTTCGTCGCCAGCTCCGCGACGGAAATGTTGGGCCCAAACATTTCGACCTCGTCTCCTTCGTTCACCGAGGGCCCATCGGTCACATCGACCATCACCTGGTCCATCGTCACGCGGCCGAGCAGGGGAAAACGCTGCCCACGGATGCAAACCTCCGCTCCATTTCCGGACACATGCCGCGGATAGCCGTCGCCGTAGCCGATCCCGACGGTCGCGACACGGGTCGGACGGGTGGTCACAAAGGAACGGCCATACGAAACCCCGTGCCCGGCAGGTAGGGTTCGGATCAAGGTGACTCGCGATTTCAAGGTCATCACCGTCTTCAATTTGGACTGATGCTCCGGCAGCGGAGAAACGCCGTAGAGCAGAAGTCCTGGTCGGGTGAGATTGCAAGAGCCTGCCGCGTAGCCGAGCAGACCCGCACTGCTCGAGAGATGCCGCCATTGGAAGCGATCGGCTCCGCCCAGCTCCGCGAGGACTTTTTCGTAGCAAGCGAACTGTCCCAGCGTGAACTCGCGATCCTCATCCGCCGATGGCAGGTGCGAGCCCAGGCCTTCGATTTCCAGATGCTCCAGCGTCATCAATTCGGCCAGCGTCTTCGGTAGATCCTCTGCCACGAAGCCACCGCGACCCATGCCGGTATCGACTGCCAGATGGACCTTCAGACACGTGCCCACGTCCGCTGCCAGCTCGTTGAAATGACGGGCCTCGTCGAGCGAGGAAAGACAGGGAGTCCAGTCCTGGGCGACGATTTCCTCGCGCTCCTCCGACCACGTTGCACCGAGCAGATAAATCCGGGTGTTCACTCCGGCATGCCGGATTCGCCGCGCTTCACCAACGTTCGCCACACCAAAAAACGCGATGTCCTCGGTCGATAGTGTGCGAGCGATTTCCTCCAGCCCATGGCCATAGGCACAGGCCTTCACCACCGGCATCACCTCGCAGCCACCCGCTTTCCTCGCCACGCGGAGGTTGTGCCGGAGGGCGCTCAAATCAATCTCCGCCCAAGCCCGGGGCGGTGAAACGGCAACAGGATGCTTCACGACCACGAACCGTATCGCCTCCGCCCATCCCGGCAAGCGTCGTCAAAGGAGCGCTTCAAAAACCTTTCCGCCCGCCATGTTCCCGCTGGCCCCGCCGCCATCCATTGTCCTAAATCAAACCGCATGAGCATCACTCCCGCAGACTACGAAAAGCTTGGTCAGTTCTACCTCGGTCGCGAATACGATCTGGAGACGAAGACGATCCACGACGACCTCGTGCTCTACGACTCGAAGGACATGGTCACCCACGGTGTGGTGCTCGGCATGACCGGCTCCGGAAAAACCGGCCTCTGCCTCGCGATGCTCGAGGAAGCTGCGATGGACAACATTCCCGCCATCGTGATCGACCCGAAAGGCGATATCTCAAACCTGTTGCTGACCTTTCCCGAACTGCGTGGTCAGGATTTCCGCCCGTGGATCAATGAGGACGATGCCGCGAAAAAGGAGCTCAGCTCCGACGATTTCGCCGCCAAGACCGCGGAGACGTGGAAGAAGGGACTCGATGATTGGGGACAGTCCGGCGACCGCATCCGACAGCTCCGGGAAAAGGTCGACATGACGATCTTCACTCCGGGAAGCAAGGCCGGCATCCCGGTTTCGATCCTCGCTTCGTTGCAGGCACCGCCCTTCGAGATCGTCGATGACGGGGAACTGTTCAGCGAGCGCATCGAAAGCACCGTCGCTTCGTTGCTCTCCCTGGTCGGAGTCGATGCCGATCCAATCCAGAGCCCCGAGGCCATCCTGCTGTCCTCGATCTTCAAAAGCGAATGGTCGAACGAGCGCGGACTCACCCTCGAGACCCTCGTTTCGAAAATCCAGAAGCCCGGCTTCGACAAGGTCGGCGTAATCGATCTCGAGTCCTTCCTGCCCCAGAAGAACCGTCAAAGCCTAGCGCTGAAGTTCAACAACCTCATCGCCTCACCCGGCTTCGCCACCTGGCTGGAAGGCACGCCGCTCGATCTCGCGAAGATGCTGCGCACCGACTCCGGCAAACCCCGCATCGCAATCTTCTCGATCGCCCATCTCGCTGATGCCGAGCGCATGTTCTTCGTCAGCCTCCTCCTCAACCAGACGCTCGCCTGGATGCGCGCCCAGAACGGCACCACCTCGCTGCGGGCGCTGCTATACATGGATGAAATTTTCGGCTACCTGCCTCCGACGGCGAACCCACCCTCGAAGAAGCCGCTGATGACGCTTCTCAAACAAGGTCGTGCCTTTGGGGTCGGCTGCCTTCTCGCCACGCAGAACCCGGTGGACCTCGACTACAAGGCGCTGTCCAACATCGGCACGTGGTTCCTCGGTCGCCTGCAAACCGAGCGCGACAAGCTCCGCGTGCTCGACGGACTCGAAGGCGCCGCCGGTTCGCAGAACGCGAAGTTTGATCGCGCCTCGATGGAGAAACTCCTCTCCGGTCTCGGTAACCGCGTGTTCCTGATGAACAACGTCCACGAGGATTCGCCCGTGCTGTTCCACGTCCGCTGGGCGATGAGCTATCTAACAGGTCCATTGACCCGCAGCCAGATCAAGTCGCTGATGGATCCGAAGCGCGGGGAATTTACCGCCGCAGGAGCGAAACAAGCGATCGCCGCCCCCGACAATCCGATGGCCATGCCAGGAGTCGCTTCTGCGGAAACGCCGAA
>JANOBS010000451.1:0-1211 GCA_031411755.1 Luteolibacter sp.
CACCTCACGGATGACGGTGACCGCGCGCTGGCCCCGATCCAGTTCAAGGAACTCTTCGGTCAGGACGCCTACGCCACCACCGACCCGCAGGTTGGAAAAATCCGCGACGCAGTGATCGAGAAAAACCTCCAGTGGCACCACCGCTACCGCACGGTCGACCAGTACAACATCTTCGGCAGCCGTTCGCGCATCGCCTACGAAGGAGTGACCAACGCCTTCATCCTCGGCCAGGAACTCGCGCAGCGCGACGTGAAGACGGCCAACCGCGACAAGCTCGTCTGGGCGGTGGCGAAAGGTGGCTCGCTTGAGGTGAAGGATGACAATCTTCCCGCAGTGGATCTCGTGCCGCCGAACCGCAAGGACGAGGTGCCTTACGTCAGTGGCGAAGAGGCGATCAAGTACCTGACCCTGCCCGAGCATTGCAAGGTCGAGTTGGTCGCGTCCGAAGAGACCTTTCCGGAGCTGATCAATCCGGTGCAGATGAATTTCGACACCAAGGGTCGCCTCTGGATCGCCGCCTGGCCGACGTATCCGGAAACGACGCCGACCACGAAGAATTTCGACAAGCTGCTCATCGTCGATCTCGATCCGAAGACCGGCAAGGCGGCGAAGATCACGACCTTCGCCGACGGCCTGAACTGCCCGACCGGTTTCCAGTTTTACAAGGATGGCGTGCTCGTCATGCAGTCGCCGGACCTCTGGTGGATCCGCGATACCGATGGCGACGGCAAGGCCGACACGAAGGAGCGCGTGCTTCACGGACTCGATGCGGCCGACTCGCATCACGAAACCAATTCGATCTGCTATGAACCCGGCGGCGCCGTTTACCTGAGTGATGGCGTTTTCCATCGTACCAACGTCGAAACCCTCGATGGCCCCATCCGGAACACCAACGGCGCGATCTACCGCTTCGAGCCGCTGACTTCGAAGTTCGAGCGCTACATTCCCTACGGCTTCGCGAATCCACACGGCCGCGTGTTCGATTACTGGGGCAACGACCTCATCACCGATGCCACCGGAAATGCCAACTACTTCGGGCCGGCATTCAGCGGCCATCTCGACACTGGCTCGCATCCCGGCATGAACCAGTTCTGGAATCGTCCGTCGCGTCCCTGCCCGGGTACGGCGATCCTGAGCAGCCGCCATTTCCCGGATGACTGGCAGGGGCAGTTCCTGAACACCAACGTCATTTCCATCCAGGGAATCTTCCG
>JANOBS010000452.1:0-4662 GCA_031411755.1 Luteolibacter sp.
AGCCGAGGGTCGGCACGCCGGGAGCGACCATCCCGGTGTCGGACACGGCGATGATGTCGCATTTCAAAAAATCGGCATGCTCGATCAGGAAGGGCGCGAGGTTCGGGCTGCCGATTTCCTCCTCGCCTTCGAAAAGGAAGATGAGGTTCACCGGCAGATCACCCTTTTCCTGCAGCGTCTTCTCGACTCCAAGAACGTGGGCCATCATCTGGCCCTTGTTGTCGGCCGAACCACGACACCAGATCTTTCCGTCGCGAATGACAGGCTCGAAAGGTTCGGAGTCCCAGAGGTTGAGCGGGTCGACAGGTTGGACGTCGTAGTGGCCGTAAATCAGGACGGTGCGGCGACCCTTGATGTGCTCGTTTTTCGCCACGATGATCGGGTGGCGGGATGTTTCATGCAGGCTCGCGGAAAGTCCCATGCCGCTGAGCTTGTTCAGAAGCCAGTCGGCGCAGGCCCGCACATCCCCGGTGTGGGCCGAGTCGGTCGAAATGCTGGCGTAACGGAGAAATGAAAACAGGTCTTCGAGCTGAGGGGTCACGGGTGGAATGCTTCCGTTAGAATGATGGTTCAGCAAGAGGAATATGTTTACATTCCAGCCCCCTGGGAAACCCA
Organism: Luteolibacter sp.; assembly: GCA_031411755.1. Lineage (GTDB taxonomy): Bacteria > Verrucomicrobiota > Verrucomicrobiia > Verrucomicrobiales > Akkermansiaceae > Luteolibacter. The sequence continues at coordinate 616 of JANOBS010000452.1, forward strand.
TCTCGCCAGCACGTCGCGTTCAGCATCAGTGATTCCCGTCCGGTTCATCAGCGGCATGGTCTTCTGCACGCAGACTCTTTCATAAATCCTGGGAGCAAGCGTCTTGATGCGCTCCGGCGTATCCAGCATGATGCCCAGCGGCGGCCCGGCCGCCATGAAAAGCTCATCCGTTGGCTTCGGCGCATGACAACTCGTGCACCTCGCCGCGATGATGGTCTGGACTTCGGAAAACGGCACCTTTTCACCACCCGAAGAGACGGCCGCAGCGGGGGCTTTCGGCGCGGTGTAGATCACCAGGAACACGATCATCGCGGCGGCAATGGAGGCAGGCAGCTTGTGGCCGGTGATCATGGTTCGCCGCACCAGCGCCCCGGTGACGATCAGGATGGAAAGCACCAACCAGCTCTGCGGATGGCCGTGGAGGTTCGCGAAATGATTCGAGATCATCGTGAACAGCACCGGCAGGGTCATGTAGCTGTTGTGGATGGAGCGACGCTTCGCCTTCAGGCCCAGGCTCTGATCCGGAGTCTTTCCCTCTGAGGCGTCCTTCAGCATCTTCCGCTGGTTCGGCAGGATGTGGACCCAGACGTTCAGCACCATGATCGTTCCGAATACCGCGCCGAGGTGGATGAAGGCTCCGCGACCGCTGAAGGTGTGGGTCAGCACCCAGACCAGCCCACCGGCCAGGGCCAGCGCGATCGGGTTGATGAGCTTGGTTTTCGCCAGCGGCGAGCGGAACAGCAGGTCATACACCAGCCAGCCACCGACCAAAAATCCGAGCCCGGCCAGAGTCGCCGCATGCGGTGAGAGAGCCTTGACTGACGGGTCGATCAGGTAGGCACCCTGATTGCTGTAATACACCAGCCACAGCAGCAGGAATCCGGTGATCCAGGTGAAGGTGGCTTCCCACTTGAACCAATGCAGTCCGGGCGGTGCCTCCCCTGCCCCGAAGTGGCGCTTTTCCACCCGGTAAAAGAATCCACCATGAACCATGTAAAGTTCACCATCGACTCCAGGCGGCGCGGGCACCATCGGCTTGAAGGCAGAATCCAACCATACGAAGTAAAACGAGGAGCCGATCCACATGATCCCCGCGATGAGATGGGCCATGCGCACCAACAGATGCAGCCATTCCTGGATTTCGGGATTCATTTCGGAAAATTCGGGGATGCTCCCGGCGGGATTGTCGATGAAAGCGCATTCGATGCCATGCGCCAATGAATTCTCTCCCGCCGTTCAGTCCTGATCGGTCTTGTCCCGCTCCTCCCGGAAAACCGCCAGAGCGTCGTAGAGCGCGAACAGCATCACGAAGAACGTGATTAGCCCACACGCCCCCCACCAGAGGACAAAGCGCAGCACATTCGCCTGGAGCCAGCCATTCAGCAGCCAGAGACCAGCAGCCATCAGTCCGAGCGCCCCCATCAGCATCTGGGCAAGTAATTTCCGCCGCGCCGCACGATCGTGAAGGATCGCCCGGGCGATTCCCACGCACATCACGCTGAAGCTGGCTTTCCGCTCGGGCATGCTCCGACCATCGGACGCCGGAATGTCGGGGCCAAGGGAAAAGAACCCCGCTCACACCGCCAAAACAAAACAGGCCGGATGCACATGGCAGCCGACCTGTTGATTAAAGGGTGAATCAGGAAACGGGGCTCAAGCCTCGCCGCCTTCGGTGACGACGGCCTCGGTGGTCTCGACGACCTCAGGAGCCGCGACAGCCTCAGGAGCCGCAGTTGCTTCGGAAGCGACCTTTTTGGCGGCCTTCTTGGCTGGAGCCTTTTTGGCGGCAGCTTTCTTGGCTGGAGCCTTCTTGGCAGCAGTGGAGTCGTCGGACGACTTTTTCACGACCGACTTCTTTTTGACGATTCCGCCGAGCTTGGCTTGTTCGGACTTACGCTTGAGGTAGTCCTGACGGCGGCGGCGCTTAATGACCTTGTTGGATTGTTGTCCCATGGTTGCTGGCAAGGGCTTTAACCCGTGTCCGACGTGACGATCAAGGGGAAATCCTTACTTTTCTCATTGGACATCCCCGACGGCCCGGTCAGTCATCCCTTTCGACATGCCCGGACTCATCATCGCCCCACGCGCCAGAATCTTCCACGGCCACGAATGGGTCTACGCCACAGAGGTCAAAAAGACCTTCGGCGACCCGCAGCCAGGCGATGTGATCACGCTCAAAGATTTCCGCGACCGGCCGATGGGTACGGCCATTTACAATCCGAATTCCCAAATCGTCGCGCGACGCTTTTCACGCCGCCGCCAGGATCTCGATCTCGACTTTTTCACCCGCCGGATCAGCCAGGCGCTTGAACTCCGCCAGCGTCACGGGGTCGATGAAATGCTCTGTCGCGTCGTTTGGAGCGAGTCAGACGGCCTCCCAGGCCTGATCGTCGACCGCTACGGCGACCACCTTGTCGTCCAGACCCTGACGCTCGCCTTCGACCAGCGTAAGGAGATCATCCGCGATGCCCTCGTCGCCGTGTTTTCCCCGAAGTCGATCCTGCTCCGCAACGATTCCCCCGTCCGCAAGGCCGAGGGGCTGGAGACGGTCATCGAGATCATCCACGGCGAAAACCCGGGCCCCTTCACCGTCCGGGCGAACGATCTGGACTTCGAAGTCGACCTCTTCGACGGCCAAAAGACCGGCCTTTACCTCGATCAGCTCCAATCCCACGCCGAGGTCGCGAAATTCGCAGCGGGCAAGCGTGTGCTCGATTGTTTCACGAACCAGGGCGGCTTCGCCCTCGCCTGCGCCAAGGCCGGAGCCACCAAGGTCACGGCGGTCGACATTTCCGCCAGCGCCTGCGAGGCCACCCGCCGGAATGCCGCGCTTAACGGTCTCGAAATCGAGGTCATCGAGGCCAACGTCTTTGATTTCCTGAAAAGCGCCGAGCCCGAGTATGACCTCATCATCCTCGATCCACCGAGCTTCACCCGAAACAAGAAGACCCTCATGGACGCCATGCGCGGCTACAAGGAGATCCACCTCCGCTCGCTGAAGCTCCTCGACAAGGGCGGCATGCTTTCCACTTTCTGCTGCTCCCACCACGCCAGCCGCGAACTTTTCGTCGACAACCTGATCGACGCCGCCGTCGACGCGAAGAAGTCGCTCCGCCTCGTCGCCAACCACGGCCAGCGCGCCGACCATCCGGTCGTGCTTTCCATCCCGGAAACCGAGTATCTGAAGGGCGTCACGGTCGAGACGATGGCCGGACGCTGAGCGGTCAGTTCGCCGGCATCAGGAAATAGCGCTTCGCCAGCCGCACCGTCGGATCCTCCACCAGCGGGCCCTTTTTCAAACGCCTGATCTCGATCGGCTCCTGCGTGTAGGGGCTGCGAATCAGGTCCGGACGCCCGTCGACCCGCTCGGCCACCGGATACTCCTTACCAGGATCCGGTCGCCCAGCGGCCTCATTGACGGACACGCGGTTTGGGGATGAGCGACTGGTCACGGGATGGTGAACCGATGAGCCGCCGTTACAGCTACAAAGCAGAGCAGGAATGGCGATTACACAGGCGAAAAATGAGGTCCTTGTCTTCATTTGGTGAGCAACCTAGCCCAATACCGTTCCATCTGCACCTCCCAACAATTTCCGCTCATACTTGGCAAATATACTTGCCTAAAGCCGATATCTGGTGAACCTTCTCTCATGCCTCAACTCACTATTTACCTCGATCCTGAGACCCAACGGAAAGTTGAAAACGCCGCACGTCGGGAATCGATTTCCTTGTCGCGCTGGGCTCGTGAGCACCTTGCGAAAGCTGCAGACTCCGAAACGGCCTCCGCTTGGGACCACCTTTCCGCGTTCTCGGGAACGCTCGACAATTCATTCGAGCTCCCCTCACGTGATAGCTCCCATCGCCCCATTCCCAGCCTCGACTCCTGATGTTCTGTCTCGGTACCAACATCTGGTCCTACCTGCTGCGACAACCAAACGAGGCCTTGGTCCGTCGAATCAAAGCCTGCCGTTCCGCAGATCTCTGCTATACGGAACTCATCCGCGCCGAGCTTCTCTACGGAGCCTTGCGGAGCTCCCGGGCGACTGA
>JANOBS010000453.1:0-1655 GCA_031411755.1 Luteolibacter sp.
CGCGCGAAAAATCCATATCCCGGCAGGGATGACAGCCAGTAGCGCGGGGTCGAGCGATAGCGACCACCCCGGGTTCTTATCCAAACGCAATTCGACCCCGGCAGTGGGTCGTAGCAGCGTGCGACGGCCTGTGATTTACGACGCTTCTGGCACACCCTTCAGGGTGCAAATCCAAGAAGTCACCCAACCCGGGGTGGTCGTCGCGATAGCTCCTCGACCCCGGGTTATTGGCTGTAATCCCTTCAGGATATAGATTTGAGACGCGCGCAAATTCCAATCCTTAAAGGCATTGGCCTGAAGGCGGAACGACGAACAAGTCTCAGGCCTCGCGGCCGCAGCACTGCTTGAACTTCTTGCCGGAGCCACAGGGGCAGACGGCATTGCGACCGGTGGTCTCAATGTCGAAGCTCGGCTTGCGTTTTGGAAGGTTCAATTTCAGCACCGTGCCCTCGGGCGAGGGCAGACTCTGTGGGTTGACATTCCCTGAGCTGCCGGTGCTGGCGATGTTGTCGTAGCCGATCGCGCTTTCATCCGGGCCATGCAGTTCCTGGGGCATGCTCTGGAGCTGGCGGAGGTAGGCTTCCAGGTTGGATGCCGAGCGGAAGAGGTTCTGGAGGGCCTCGGTGTCGATGCTGGCCATCAACTGGACGAAGAGATCGTAGGCTTCGGTCTTGTACTCGATGAGTGGATCCTTCTGGCCCTGGGCACGCAGGCCCACGCCTTCGCGCAGGGCATCCATGTTGTAAAGGTGGGCCTGCCACTGCTTGTCGATGGCGACGAGCACCATCCGGCGCTCTTCCTGATCGAGCACTTCCGGCGGAAGGTTCTCGATGCGGAGCTGGTAGGTTTCCTTGACCTTGTCGACGAGCATCTGGGCGATCTCTTCGGCGCTGCGTGGCGTGTCGACCAGCTCGGATGGATCCAAGCGGATCGGAAGAGTGGCATTCACCCAGTGAAGCAGCTCGGTGTAGTCCGGGGACTCGCCATCGCGGTCGGCGAGGTACTCCTCCACTTTGGCCGGGATGACCTTTTCGATCGTCTCGTTGACCAGATCACGTGGCGTCTCGGTGGTGAGCACCTCATTGCGATAGCCGTAAACGACCTCGCGCTGCTTGTTCATCACGTCGTCGAACTCCAGCACGCGCTTGCGCCAGGTGTAGTTGCGCTGCTCGACCCGCTTCTGGGCCGTCTCGACCGACTTGTTCAGCCAGGAATGCTCAAGGGCCTCGCCCTCCTGCATGCCGAAGCGTTCCATCATCGCGGTCATGCGGTCCGCCGCGGCGAAGTTGCGCATGAGGTCGTCCTCGAAGGAGATGAAGAACTGTGAGCGGCCCGGATCACCCTGACGCGCACAACGGCCGCGGAGCTGGCGGTCGACGCGGCGGGATTCGTAGCGCTCGGTGGCGATGACGAAGAGTCCGCCGAGTTCGGCGACGCCCTTGGCGAGTTTGATGTCGGTGCCGCGACCGGCCATGTTGGTGGAGACGGTCACGCCACCGAGTTGGCCGGCGTTGGAGATGATTTCGGCTTCCTGCTGGTGATACTTCGCGTTGAGCACCGCGTGCGGAATCTTCTCGCGCTTCAACATGCGTGACACTGTCTCGGACGCATCCACGCTCGCGGTGCCGACGAGGATCGGTTGCCCTTTGGCGTTC
>JANOBS010000454.1:0-3396 GCA_031411755.1 Luteolibacter sp.
CAGACTTAAAATCTGTTGCTCGGCAACGGGCGTACCGGTTCGAGTCCGGTCGGTGGCATCTTGAGCTTTGGAGGGCGAACCAACCCTGCTTTCCAGGGAAACCGTGAGATTCAGAGGAAATACCTCACCCCTGCCCGGAAGATCGGCTGGTGCTTTTCTCCGGGGATGTTGCGGGCGACCTGATGGCCGGCGCGTTCAGTGTGGGCCATTTTTCCGAAGACCCGGCCGCAGGGGCTGGTGATGCCTTCGATGGCGAAGCGCGAGCCGTTCGGGTTCACGAAGTGGTCCATCGAGGGCTGGCCGGAGGCGTCGACGTATTGGGTCGCGATCTGGCCGTTGCTGGCGAGTTCGGCGATGATTTCCGGGCAGGCGTGGAAGTTTCCTTCGCCGTGGGAAAGCGGGACCGAATGGAGGTCGCCGGGCTGGTTGAGCGCGAGCCAGGGAGAAAGGGTGCTGATCACCTTGGTGGTGACGTAGCAGGAGATGTGTCGGCCGATGGTGTTGTGGATAAGAGTCGGCGCATCGGGTTGGGCGTCGCGGATTTCGCCGTAGGGCACGAGGCCGGTCTTGATGAGGGCCTGGAAGCCGTTGCAGATGCCGAGCACGAGGCCGTCGCGGTTCTGGATAAGATCCATGATCGCATCGGCCACGCGGGGATTGCGGATGATGGTGGCGATGAATTTAGCGGAGCCATCGGGCTCGTCGCCGGCGCTGAAGCCACCGGGGAACATCAGGATCTGCGACTGGCGGATGCGTTCGGCAAGCTGCTTCAGCGAGTCCTCAATGTGGGTGGAACTGAGGTTGCGGAAGACGAGGATTTCGGCCTCGGCCCCGGCTTCGCGGAAGGCCTTGGCGGAGTCATATTCGGAATTGGTGCCGGGGAAGGCGGGGATCAAAACCGTGGGTTTTGAAGTGTGCCGGGTGATCGGTGATCGGTGATCGGTGGAAGAGAAGGGTTTCACCGCCAAGTCGCCAAGACCTTGGGACTCTGGCTTCGTCGGATAGACGGGCTCGAGGGTGCCGGTCCAGGCGGCGAGGAGATCTGTTAGAGTGTGGGTTTCGCCGTTGAGGATCAGGCTCGGTTCGTCGGTGGTGTGGCCGAGGGGCTGGGAACCGAGGGAGGAGGGAAGGGGATCGGTGTGCTCGATGAGGAAGGCGAAGTAGCGTTCGGAGAAGAGGTGACTCGTTGGCGAGACGCCAACGCTCCTTGAGTGGAAGCCGAGGTGGTTGCCGAAGGCCATTTTCGCAAGGGCGGCGGCGAGGCCTGCGTGGCCGATGTGGTGGAGGGAGAGGAACCTGCCTTCCACGTTGAGCTGATGGAGCTGCTCGGCGAGGGACTTCAGTTTTTCAAAGTCCGGGAGCTGATCGGCATCGAGCGGGACCTCGACGAGCGAGACCGTGGAGCCGGCCTGCTTGAACTCGGGCGAAAGCGCGAGGCTGGCCTTTCCGGGGGCGAGGGCGAAGGAGACGAGGGTCGGCGGGACGTCGAGGTCGTTGAAGGAGCCCGACATCGAGTCCTTTCCGCCGATCGCGGCGAGACGCAGCGAGTGCTGGGCGTGGAAGGCTCCTAACAGCGCAGCGAATGGCAGGCCCCAGCGTTTCGGGTCGTTGCCGAGTTTCGGAAAATATTCCTGAAGCGTGAGCCGGACATCGGAGAGTCGCGCTCCGGCGGCGACGGCCTTGCAGACGGATTCGGTGACGGCATAGACCGCGCCGTGGAAGGGGGACTTTTCGGAGAGATAGGGGTTGAAGCCCCAGCTCATGAAGGTGGCAACGTCGGTGCTGCCTTCGAGTAGAGGAAGCTTCGCGACCATCGCATCGGGCGGCGTGATCTGACGCTTGCCGCCGAAGGGCCAGAGGACGGTGCCAGCTCCGACGGAACCATCGAAACGCTCGCCGAGGCCTTTTTGGGAGCAGACTGTTAGAGAGGCGAGGTGCTTTGAAATGGAGTGATCGGTGATCGGTGATCGGTGATCGGTGGAAGACGGCTTCAGGACGTGGACTTTGGCGGTTTGTTGGACGCCGTTGGTGTCGAGGAAGGCGCGGGAAAGGTTGACGATGGTCTTGCCGCGCCAGGTCATGATGAGGCGGCCGCTGTCGGTGACGTTGGCGACGTGGACGCACTCGAGGTTCTCCTTGTTGGCCTCGGCGATGAAGTAGGCGATCTCGCTCGGATCGACGCAGACGGCCATGCGTTCCTGGGATTCGGAAATGGCGAGCTCGGTGCCATCGAGTCCGTCGTACTTCTTCGGCACGGCATCGAGGTTGATTTCAAGCGAAGGCGCGATCTCGCCGATGGCGACCGAGACGCCGCCGGCGCCGAAGTCGTTGCAGATCTTGATCTTCTTCGTGAGCTCGGGATTGCGGAACAGGCGCTGGATTTTCCGCTCGGTGGGGGCGTCGCCCTTCTGGACTTCGGCGGAATTCTCAAGGGCGGTGTCGGTGTGTTCCTTCGAGGAACCGGTGGCGCCGCCGACGCCATCGCGACCGGTGCGGCCGCCGATGAGGAGGATCACGTCTCCGGGAGCTGGGGTGCCGCGGAAGACCTGCGAGCGTGGAGCTGCGGCAACGACGGCCCCGATTTCAAGGCGCTTCGCAACGTAGCCGGGGTGATAGACCTCCGCGACCTGTCCGGTGGCGAGGCCGATCTGGTTGCCGTAGGACGAGTAGCCGTGGGCGGCGACCTGGCAGATTTTCTTCTGCGGAAGTTTGCCAGGCAGGGTGTCGGCGAAAGCTGTTAGAGGATTGCCCGCGCCGGTGACGCGCATGGCTTGATAGACGTAGGATCGTCCGGAAAGCGGATCGCGGATGCAACCGCCGAGGCAGGTGGCGGCACCGCCGAAGGGCTCGATCTCGGTGGGGTGGTTGTGGGTCTCGTTCTTGAACATGACGAGCCACTCCTCCTCGGGGAGGTTGTCGATTTTCACCGGCACCACGATGGACGCGGCGTTGACTTCCTCGGAGACTTCGAGGTTGTCGAGTTCGCCGGAGGCGCGGAGCTCGCGCATGCCGATGAGGGCGATGTCCATCAGGGTGATGGGCTTGTCCTCGCGGCCGAGGTTTTTCCGGGTCTCCAGGTAGGTGTTCCAGGCGCGCTGGATGACTTCGGTGCCTTCGTCGAAAGTGGCATCCTCGATGCGGGTGAGGAAGGTGGTGTGGCGGCAATGATCGGACCAGTAGGTGTCGAGCATTTTGATTTCCGTCAGGCTCGGGTCGCGCTTTTCCTCATCGCGGAAATAGGTCTGGCAGAAGGCGACGTCCTCGGTGGACATGGCGAGACCGAAGTCGGCGCGGACGCTGGCGGGATCGAAGGTGGTGAAGCCGGTGAGGATGGCGACGTCTTCCGGTGACTGTGGGGACTGGCGCTTGGAAAGCACCGACACGGGGACTTCATGG
>JANOBS010000455.1:0-41944 GCA_031411755.1 Luteolibacter sp.
AATCCTGAGCTGATTCTAGAGCTCTGAACTCCGTCTCAAGGTCGAAAGTCTGAAAGTCGAAGGTCCGAAGAGAAGAGCTCGAACCTGAATGACTTTCGACTTTGAGACCTTCAGACTTTCGACCTCTTCGTTGGAACTTCGCACTTGGAACTTGGAACTTCCCGCCCGACCCTTCCCGCCGTGAGTTCTCCATCCCCTGCCCTGACCGGCCTGACGCCCGATGCTCTTTCGGAGTGGCTTGCGGCCGAAGGTCAGCCTGCGTTCCGGGCCGGGCAGATCCTGGACTGGGTCTGGAAAAAGAAGGCCGCAAGCTTCGAGGCGATGACCAACCTCCCCGCACCGCTGCGGGCGAAGCTGGCGGAAACCTTCCGCCTGCATGCGCTGGAGCACTCGCAGACCCAGGGTGCGGGCGACACCACCCGCAAATTCCTCTTCAAGCTCCACGACGGCCGCTACGTCGAAAGCGTCCTCATCCCCGCGAACCCCGCGCTCTACGGCGAAAAATCCGACCGCCGGACGCTCTGTGTGTCCTCGCAGGTCGGCTGTGCTTATGGCTGCAAGTTCTGCGCCTCAGGCCTAGCCGGTTTCACACGGAATCTCGATGCCTCGGAGATCGCCGGCCAGGTCCTCGCGGCGGAAATGCTCAGCGGCGAGCGCGTCGACAACCTCGTGTTCATGGGCATGGGCGAACCACTGGCGAACCTCGACAACCTGCTCGCCGCCGTCTCGATCATCACTGCTCCCTGGGGCCTGCACCTCGGGGCGCGACACCTCACCATTTCCACCTCCGGCCTCGTCCCGCAGATCCGCAAGCTCGCCGCGCACCCGCAGCAGATCCGGTTGGCGATTTCCCTGCACGGGGCGACCGACGCCGTCCGCCAGCAGATCATGCCGGTGAACAAGAAGTGGGGCGTGGACGAACTCTTCGGCGCGCTCGACGAATGGAACGCTCTCAAAAAGCAGCACCTCACGCTGGAATACATCCTCATCGAAGGCGTCAACGACGACCTCGATCAAGCCCGCATCCTCGCGATGCACGCGCGACGCCTGAAGGCCAAGGTCAACCTGATCCCCTACAACACCGTCGAGGGGTTGGAGTGGAAGCGGCCATCGGAGAATCAGTGCCGCGCCTTCCGGGATATTCTGAAAAACGCCGGCGTCACTGCCATGCTGCGTCTCGAAAAAGGCCACGACATCGACGCCGCCTGCGGCCAGCTTCGCCTCAAGCAGGAGACCGAGGAAGGCATCATCGAGGCCCCGGCGAAACGTTGATCGTGGCGGCGGTTTCCAACCGCCAAGCCAATCATTTCGCTGGAATCACAATCGGATGATCACTTCCGTTGGAAAGCACGATTTCCAGCCCAGCTCCCGACCTCCGCAGATCGACGTGCTCCAAGGGGAGCAATCCCACTTGGTCTGGCCTGGGCACCGCATTTTCGATTTTGATCCGGTAGCCCTTCTCGACCCTCGAAACGGGTCCGCTCAGTAGAATGCAATTTTCGTGGATCGAAATATGACCAACCCAGTCTGATGTAGCCTCTGAACCGATTGAAAAAATCGATACGGTTTTCCGCTCTTCCTTCCACTTGAAATTTCCAACCGCTTTGAAGTTATCTCCCAAAACCGACTGCATAGGTTCGGCTTTCTTTGGATCAGACTTCGAGCAGGAACCAGCTGATCCGAAAATTAACAGAATGCAGAAGAGCCAACGTTTCATTTTTGATATTTGACGAATTTATCAGAACCATCGACGGCAATTCTCAGATGTTAGGGAAATACTTTCCACAACGCTGATTCAACAACTCAACCAACGCTGGCTCCATGAATTCAAATCGGTCTGGAATGTCGAGCACCACGACCTCCTTGCCGGCCAGGGCCCGACCGAACTTCTGGTTCAGTCTCCGGCGATGCACCGGCTCCATGACGAGGATCAGGTCCGCCCATTCGATCTGTTCCAGGGAAACCGGCACCTCGGCATCGCTGCTGAGTCCGGCGGAATCGACCTCCACCGCCGGATGATCGGCGAAGATCGCTTCGGCGGTGGGACTGCGCAGCTTGTTGCGCGAACACAGGAAAAGGAGGTGTTTCCGCATCGAACCACGACGTTGGTGTGGGATCGGCTGGCCGTCAATGCAGCGGCGGGAGTGGATGATCTCACCCCTTCGCGTCATTGACCCGCCCTGAGTTCCAGCCTAGCTATGCGTGGTATTGGCATTGGAGTTTTCCCGCCAACGACACAAACCCACCCGACGCTCCGTGCCTACACGGAGCTTTCACCCATGCGTCTTCGCAGGATCATCGTTTCCATCGCCCTCGGGCTGCTCTCCCTCGGCTCCATCGGCCGGGCGGCGGACGCCGTGTTGGTGAGTGACTCGATCGTCGATTCCCAGGCTTACAATTTTCCTAGCGTCACCTTCGGCGTCGCGACCGTCCATGGCGTGACCTTCCAGCAGGATGGCGTGGTGACTTACAAGGGCTGGCAGTATGCAGCCTACTACCAGAGCTTCTTCAATGGCACCCGCAACATCGGCCGGGTGTCGGTCGGACGTCGGCCGCTGCCTGGGGGAACGTGGCAGACCTTCACGTTCACCGACTACGATTTTACGATTATCGATTCCCACAATGACGTGGTGATCGGGATCTGCGCGGAAGACGGGACCATCCATCTTTCATTCGATCATCACGGAGCCACGTTGAAATACCGGGCGTCCGTCGTTGGGCTGGCCAATCAACCAACCACCACCGCTTGGAACGCCTCGATGTTCGGTCTCACGCAGAACCGCTTGAATGGCAGCACCGCGCTGACCCAGGTGACCTATCCGCGCTTCATTCCCACGCCATCGGGGAAGCTGCTTTTCACCTACCGCATCGGCGGCTCCGGCGGAGGGGATGAGATCCTCTACGAATACAGCGGCACCACCGGCACCTGGACCACGGTCGGTCAATACACCACGCGCAGCGGCTCCTACACTGGCACCTTTGCCTCCGGCACCGACCGCAATGCCTACTTCGACATGACGGTCTTCGACTCCGCCGGCCGCCTTCATGCGACCTGGTGCTGGCGGGAGACGGGTGATGCCTCCAGCAACCATGACCTCCTGTATGCCTACAGCGATGACGCCGGACGCACCTGGAAGAACCAGCTCGGCGCGCAGATCGGTGTCGCGGGCAGCAGTTTCATCGGGGTGAACTCGCCCGGCATCCTCGGCTGGTCGATCCCCCAAAGCCGGAACTACATCAACAACTCGGCGATGGCCACCGACCGCCAGGGTCGTGTCCACGTTGTCGCCTGGCACCTGCCGGATGCCGAGCCGAACCAAGCCTTCAATCAGGCCGTCACCTCGCCGTCCCGCTACCACCACTACTGGCGCGGCACGGATGGCATCTGGCGTCGCAACCCCACCACCCTCACCGGCTCCCGCGCCAAGCTGGCAGTGGATGACGACGGTCGGCTGTTTCTGATGTACGGCGATGCCAGTAATTTGAAAATCGCCACCGCCAGCCCAGCCGCGAATCCCGAGGCCAGCCCGGCCTCAAGCTGGAGCACCTGGTCCACCCTGAACCTGGTAGGCGGTGCGCTTCCTGCCGGAAAGGCGTTGAGCGTGAACCTCGTCACCGACACCAGTCGCTGGGACCAGGACCGCATCCTCTCGCTTTACGGCCAGGAAACCAACGTCAGCGGCACCGGTCCCACCCCGCTACACGTGATGGACTACCATGTCTCCAATTCGGCGGTCCTCCCGTCCCCCGCCAACCTATCCGTGCCAACCCTGCCTCCGGCCAGCCTGACCTGGACCGCAGGAATCGGGGCCGTGCAGCATGATGTTTACTTTGGCACAAGCCGGGCGGCAGTGGAATCGGCCAGCCTGTCGTCCGCCGAGTATCGGGGCCGGGTGAACTCCCCGACCTTTGCACCCGGTGCCCTCGCCAGCGAGACCAGCTATTTCTGGCGGGTTGATTCCGTCGACCCCGGTGGCGTGGTTTCGACCGGCCGCGTGTGGTCCTTCACGACCCGGCCGCTGACTCCGCTGATCGAAGTGCTCAGCGCTGCGCGTGCCTACGGAGGGGCCGCAACCTTCCAGGGCTTGCTGGATCCGGTGACGGGAGGAAACGCCACGGTCATCCTGTTCATCGGCACGACGGACGGCGGCACGAACCAGTCCGCTTGGCAACAGTCCATTGAACTTGGATCAAGGCCGCTGGGCAGTCTGGTTACTCCCTCTTTGCCGGTTCCGTCCGGCACGCTGGTATTCCGCTTTCGCGCCACGAATGCCTATGGTTCGACATGGTCTTCAGCCGGAACCCTCGCAGCAGACCGGGCGCTTGCCACCTGGGCTCACACCTCGCTCATCACGGCCAGTGGTTATTCGGCAGGAGAAACGCTGACCGGATTCCCGCTGCTGGTCCGGCTCGATTCCACGAAGGTGCCCGGCTTTTCCTACACGCAGATGCTCTCCACCGGCGGTGCGGATCTGGCGTTAACCTCGGAAGATGGCGCGCAGCTTTATGATCATGAGATTGAGACTTGGGACCCCTCCGGCACCTCGTTCATCTGGGTCAGGGTCCCTTCCCTAACAGCCCAATCGAAGCTCCGCCTGTGGTGGGGAAAGTCGGGCGAATCCGCGCCCTCCACGACCGCCCGCGCCGCGACCTGGAGCGGTGGCTTCGGCGGCGTCTGGCATCTCAATCAGAGCCTCGGCTTCCAGACCGACTCCTCACCCAACGCACTGACGGGCACGAGCACCGCGATGGCAGACGCCAGCACCTCTGTCATTCCAAAGGCAGCCATCCTCAACGGCACAACGTCCATCGTGACGATCCCGAATGCCTCAGCCCTGAACCCCTCGTTCATCAGCGTGGAGGCTTGGATCAAGACCACCTCCACCGGCCTCTGTTCGATTCTGAGCAAGGACAATTCCGGCTTGGTGAACCGTGTCTGGCAGTTCCGGGTGAATGCCGGAAAGGTCGAGTTCATTCCTTTCAATGCCACGACCAACGCCAGCGTGGCCAGCACAGCGGTCGTGAACGACGGCCAGTTTCATCACGTTTGTGGCACCTGGGATGGGTCGACTGTCCGCGTATATGTCGACGGCACGCAGTCCGGCTCCACCGCCTTTGTCGGCAGCCTCCGGTCTGGCATGACCAATTCCGCCTTCATCGGTCGCATGGAAACGACCACGGCCAATTTCTTTCCTGGCACGCTCGATGAGGTCCGGCTCTCGCAGGCGGCCCGCTCAGCGAACTGGGTCAAAGCCAGCTACGACAACCAGAAACCAGCCGCCACGTTTCTAACAGCCACGCCCGCCACCGCGCCCGATCTCGACGGCGATCATCTAACAGATTCTTGGGAGGTCGCAAAACTGGGAGCCGTCAGCGTGTCGGACGGCTCACAGGACGCCGATCAGGATGGCGCCTCCGACCTTCTCGAATACGCCACCGGCAGTGATGTCACTTCCGGCGGCGTGATGCCGATTGTCGCGGTTCTTCACCCTGCTTCCACGGGTGCGGAGTTCGTCTTCCAACAATTTTCCGGAGGCAGCGGGAGCATCGGGGTCAACTACGCGGCAGCAGGCTTGAGATACATCGTGGAGGTTTCAAACGGACTCGGCACCTCCTGGCAGTCAGGTATTGCCTTCGTGGAATGGAGCACCCGCCGCGAGTCCTTGCCGGGCGGACTGGAGCGAGTCGGCGTTCGCATCATCGATCCCGTCCTTCTTGCGAAATCCAAGCTGTTTTTCCGGCTCCGAATCCAGCCGGTCCCCTAGATCGGCTCGCCATCCCATCACGAAGCTGCGAGTCTCGTTCATGTCTTCCTCCAGCGAACCACTCGATCTCACCCTTAGGGATGGCACGTCGGTGCGGGCGAGACGCCTGCTGCCGGGGGATCGAGACTTGGTCGCCGAAGCGTATCGACGCCTGTCGCCGGAGGCGCGTTACCATCGCTTCTGGACTCAGAGCGGTGAAATGATCGGCGAGCGCATGCTTGACCGACTGTTAAAGGTCGATCCCGGAAACCACGAGATCTGGACCGTCTATGATCCCTCGCGCAGCGAGTTCATGCCGATGGCCGCAGCGAGCTGGTGGCGCGATCCGGAGAACCCCGACGAGGCCGAAATTTCCGCCACCGTGCTCGACCGCGATCACGGCCGTGGCATCGGCACGCTGATGCTAGCCATCATGTGGGTCACCGCCTTCCGCGCCGGGATCACCACACTGGTCGGTCACGGCTTGTTGGAAAACCGCGCCGCCGCCCAGTGGATGCGCCGCACCGGAGCCACCGGCACCTGGGACGGATACAAGAACGTCTATCGCTGGAACCTCGCCGACCTCGACAAGCTCCCCGAAACCCGCGCCGCCGCAGAACTTGCAGGGTGGCTGGCAGAACTTTCGCCGAAGTTGCTGGAGGAGTGAGCTGGCTCGCGAGGACCGCGCCAGCCAGCTGGGGCGGTCTTCGATGACCACTTATCCCCCATTCGCCCTCCAGACGCACCCGATCCCTTCAGAGCGCCTTCTTTCAGGCTTCCAGCCGTCGTCACCGCGCGGCCTTCATTGCAGGGGGTGGAGGACGATCGAAAGCGGCAACAGGATGGCTCCGAAGAGGATCCCTTGATCGAGCGACCGATGCGTCCAAATGAGGACACGGAAGTGGTTTCAGTGAAGTCAGACCTGATGAAGAGGCGGTAAGCGGCGTGAAGTGAACCGGATCAGAGCCCGAACGGCAAGTGAGCGGTGGGACACCTTTCACCCGGAAGAATCATTCCGTTCTCCGTCAGTCATCGGTGACGAACCAACGCGCCTTGTAGATCCGTTCCTTTTCCAGAACCACCTTTGCGGCGGGGTTCAGCAACTCGACGAAGTTGGTCCACCAGTTTTCGCCCGACGCCTGGGTGAGTAGGATTCGGCCCGTCTTGGGATGGGTGTCGATGCTCTTAGTTTCGACCCGGTCCTTCAGTTCGGAATCCAGCTTGAACACATGCTTCTCCCGGTCGAAGCGCCAGACGTGCGCATGGGTGGAAACGATGAGCTCGGAGGAACGGGGAACCGGCCGGAGATCGTGGCCGTCCTCATCGGGCAGAGGAAAGCGGGCTGTGGCCTGGAACGCCATCGGCGCGGAAGTCTTCCGACTTTGGAGAAAAAGCAACTCCTTGAAACCGAGCGCCCACAGGCCGTTGCGATCTTCGTCCCAGACCAGGCCATGCGCGGAGGGGAGCGGGAGTTCCGCCACCGGTTTCTCAGGCACTGCCGCATCGAAGAAGACGACTTTGTTTCCGCCCGTCCCGACCGATGACGCGACAGCGATTCCATTGTTCGGCAGGCTTTCGATCGAGTGGGCACTCGGCACCCTGGCCCACCACAGAGGCTTTCCGGAAGGCATCTCCAAAAGCGCGCAGCCTCCGCTGGAAGAGCAGATGAGCATCCGTTTGCCTCCGTCCAGCGGCTTACATTCGTCCGTGGTGGCGAAGGCTCCCTTCAAGGCGGCGGGGATTTCCGGGCGGTCCTTCGCCCTCCAGGACCACAGCTTGGTCACCGGGGATGCCTGAGGGTCGATCTGATAGATCTCATCTCCGCCACAAATGGTGATGAAATCGACTGCGAGCGCCGAATGGATTAGGGAAAGCGCGGTGAGAATGCGGAGGGTCACTCGAGTGGATACGTAGGGGAATGCTTTCCATTTCATGGCGGTATTCCCCCGGCACGAAGCTAATTCCAGACATCCAAGACACCTTCCTATCTTGCCTTTCCTCCATCGGAAGCATGGCCGGAAACACGGGCCGGTAATCGATCTTCTCCTTGGTGGGGAGCTTGCTGCGCACGGCCCATCGGGCGGCATCGGCAACCATGGGTTGGTTGCCATAGCGCTTCATGAACTCCGGGCGTGTGCTGAAGAGAACATACCGGCCGTCTCCGAAGGTTCCGGCGAGTATGGCGGGGATGCCGGGCATGATCCCTCCTGCAACACCCGCCTTCACAAAGGCCTCGACCTTCGCGCCGCCATCCGCACCGAGCGATCGCCGATCAGCGGTCCTTTCAACCAGAGGCGAAGTGGAGATGTGGCCCGCCGATTGACGTGGCCGCGGCTGCCATACAAGATGCGGTCGATTCAGTGCCCTGTTCCACCGTCGGTCTCGCCCACATGATCACCCGAAAATTTGTCGCCGAGATTGAGTTGAAGCGGGACAAGGTGGAGTCTTTCGAGCGCTTTCCATTTTCTCTCCCGGCTGTAAAATCGCTGGGCATCATGGAATTCCACCCGGCGGTCACTTTCCTCGTCGGCGAGAACGGCTCGGGGAAATCCACCTTGTTGGAAGCCATCGCGGTGGCCTGCGGATTCAACGCAGAAGGGGGTTCGAAAAACTTTAACTTCAGTACCCGTGAATCCCACTCGGAGCTTCATCGTTTTCTTAGGGTCTCGCGAGGGCATCCCAGACCGCATGGCGGCTACTTTTTCCGCGCGGAAAGCTTTTTCAATGTTGCCACCGAGATTGAGAGGCTGGGAGTTGGAGGATACGGTGATCGCCCGCTGCACGAGCAATCCCACGGTGAGTCCTTCCTCGCCCTGGTCATGAACCGTTTCCACGGCCATGGACTTTACCTGTTGGACGAGCCGGAAGCAGCCCTGTCGCCGAAGCGTCAACTCGCGGTGCTGACCCGCATGCACGATCTAGTGAAGGAAAAATCACAGTTCATCATCGCCACCCATTCGCCGATCCTGATGGCCTATCCGGATGCCTATATCTACCAGTTCACTCCCGATGGAGTGGAACGCGTTGCCTACGAGGATACCGAGCATTACCGGATCACACGGAGCTTCCTGACCAATCCCGAACGGATGCTTGAGATCCTTTTCAGTGAATGATTCCGCCCGCCAGATGGCGCTTTGGCATGCCGACTTTACAGGGGTGATCCGCTACTTGATTCCTTGGAGATAGGCCAGCGCCAGCTTGCGATCGGGATGACTGGAGAGCTCCTTATGCAGGGTCTCCAGTTTCGAGACGAGGTCGGGGCCGAGACGGCTGAGCAGTTGCTCGCGATGGACGGCATCGCGCGATTCATCGCGCACTGCCTGCTGCCAGGGGGCGGTGAAAATCTTGTGGATTGAGCCGTGAAGACCACTGGCCTTGAGCGCCTCCCACTCGCCGGAGTCCAACCAGATGCCGCCGGTGTTCGAACGGTCGATCCTGAACTGCAGCCCGTGGCCCACCCGGTAGCGGGCCATGATCGTGCCGGACTCAGGGCAGAGCTTGACGGTTTCATCATACTCGCCGGTCGGAGCCGGAGTTGCGGTGGAGTGGTCTTCCAGCAGTTCCGGTGGCAATGAATGACGCCACCTCCAGTAGCTCTCGGCAGGGATCCAGAGTCCTCCGGACTCCGGGCAGCGCCAAGCGCTGAGGTTTGGTTCGAGTTCGATCCGCTCAAGGGTGGAGTGTCGGCCAACGGGGCTTTGCATGTCTGTTTCTCTCAACAACTGGAACCCGGATCAATCCCCGGCTGGATTAGGGCGGGTGAATTCTCGGAGCGGCGGGCTTCTAGCGGGAACTATGGAATTGATTGACGGTGGCAGCCATGGCATTCCTTCGATGATCGAGCGGAATTGAAATCAGGTTTTAATCCGGCACGCCTCCAACAAGCGCCCATCATGAACAAGCTCAACGACAGCCATTTTTCGTTCAAATGCCCGATGTCTTTTGAAGGCATGACGCCCTCGGATAATGGCCGCTTCTGCGACCGTTGCCGCAAGGAGGTCTTTGATCTAACAGATTGCTCGCTGGAGGAGGTCGATGCGCTTCAGAAGAAGCACGGCCCGATCTGCGGCTCCATCCGAGTGGCTCAGGCGGCGGCGGTGGCGGCGCTGTCCCTCTCGGCAGCGGCTTGTCAGGATGGGAAGGTGGTGGACCATTTCCCCCGCCCTAGCGATTCCAAAGGAGGCATGGCCAGTGGGATGATCTTTTTCCCGATCCATTCACTCATGAACACGCCGAAGGACTGAGGAGGGAGCTTTGATCGTCCTATCGCCTTGGATTCAGAACTCCGCCGGGGCGAACGGCGATCCGGCGATGGCGGAACCGGTGTTGTGAAATCGCACGCCTTCCCATTCGACATTCTGCAGCGGCAGGTGGGTGTGGCCGAAGTAGCAGTCGTGGGTGTCCTTTCTCCAATAAGGAAGGGCACGGTCGAGATACCAGGTCAGGCGGGAGAGGGTTTTTTGCCGTGTGAAATGGCCACGATGGGCGAGCCAGGTCAGGCCGAGCCGGTCGGAGACGACATAGACGCGTGCCAACAGCGAATGACGCGGGCGGTCGTGCTTCCAAATCGATCGGTAGCGGTCGAGTCCGTCCGCATCCATCGGGCAGTGGGCGCAGTCACCATGGACGAAAAGATTCCCACCGAGCCGGAGAATGGTCTCGTGCCAGTGGAAGCGCGGCAGGCTGGCGGCGAGGGCATCGAGCCGTGCCGTGAAGGCGGCGAGGCAGTCATGATTGCCGACGACGAAATGGATGTCTGCCCGAGGGTGGGTGGCGACGAAATTCCGCAGCCATTCGAGCGCGGCATCGATGCTGGTTTCCTCGTCCGGGTGGTGGCTCCAACGGAAGTCGAAGGTGTCGCCGTTGAGCACGATGGCGTCGGCTGCCAGCAAGGTTTCACGCAGGTCGTGCAGATGTCGTTCGCCGATGGATCGGATCGAAAACAAATGCAGGTCGGAGATCACCAGTCCGCGGGCCATGGGAAGAAGTGGAGGGTGGCGACCGCGTCTCAGATAACTTCAGTCTCCCGACTTCAGCACCTTGATGAAGGCGTCTTGAGGGATGTTGACCTTGCCGATGGCCTTCATCTTTTTCTTACCTTCCTTCTGCTTCTCCAGCAGCTTCCGCTTACGCGAAATGTCGCCGCCGTAGCACTTGGCGGTAACGTCCTTGCGCATGGCGGAGATGCTTTCGCGGGCGATGATTTTCCCACCGATGCAGGCCTGGATGGCGACGACGAAAAGCTGGTTCGGAATGACGTCCTTGAGGCGTCCGGCGAGGGCGCGGCCGTAGCCTTCCGCCTTGTCACGATGGACGATGGTGGCGAAGGCCTCGATGGATTCTCCCGCGATCATCATTTCCATTTTGACCATGTTCGCGGCGCGGTAGCCAGCGTGCTCATAGTCCATGGAGCCGTAGCCGCGGGTGCAGGACTTCAGGCGATCGTTGA
This sequence comes from Luteolibacter sp., assembly GCA_031411755.1. GTDB lineage: Bacteria > Verrucomicrobiota > Verrucomicrobiia > Verrucomicrobiales > Akkermansiaceae > Luteolibacter. Next base: position 11,194 of record JANOBS010000455.1, read on the forward strand.
AATCGACGAGGATCTCGGCCAGCGGCAGCAGGCAGGAAAGCATGACGCGGGATTCGTCGATGGTCTCGGTGTTGCTGACCTCGCCGCGCTTTTCCATGACGAGCGACATGATGTCGCCAATGTACTCGCCGGGGATCATGACGAAGACCTTCACGAGCGGCTCGCGGACTTCCTGAATGATCTGGGAATCCGGGAAGAACGAGGGGTTGTCGACGATGAGCTCCTCGCCGTTGGTCTTGGTGACCTCGTAAATCACGGACGGGTAGGTGGAAATGACGTCCATGTTGAACTCGCGGCGGAGTCGTTCCTGGATGATCTCCATGTGAAGCAGGCCGAGGAAGCCGCAGCGGAAGCCGAAGCCGAGGGCGGTCGAGCTTTCCGACATGAAGGTGAAGGCGGCGTCGTTGATCTGGAGCTTGCCCATCGCCATTTTCAGCGCCTCGTAGTCGGAGGCGTCGATCGGGTAGATGCCGGAGAAGACCATCGGCTGGATCTCCTTGTAGCCGGGCAGGGCCTCGGCGCAGGGGTGGGTGGAGTCGGTGAGGGTATCGCCGATCTTCGCCTCGTCGGCCGACTTCATGTTGGCGATGACGTAGCCGACATCGCCGGCAACGAGCTTGTCGCGGGCGTTCATCCTCGGGGTGAAGACGCCGACTTCCTTGATTTCGTAGGTCTTGTTGGTGGCGAACAGTTTCACCCGCTGGCCGCGTTTCACGGTGCCGGAGAAGATCCGGACGTAGGAAACGACGCCGCGGTAGGTGTCGTAGATCGAGTCGAAAACGGTGGCGCGGAGGAGCTTGTCGGGGTTCTCGACGGGAGCCGGGACGCGGGCGACGATGGCTTCCAGGATGTCCTCAATGCCGATGCCGGCCTTGGCGGAGGCGGGAATGGCGTCCTCGGCGGGGATGGCGAGGATTTCCTCCAGCTGACGCTTGCAACGCGGGACGTCGGCGGCGGGGAGGTCGATCTTGTTGAGGACCGGGATGATGACGAGGTTCTGCTGGAGCGCGAGGTGGAGGTTCGCCACGGTCTGGGCCTCAACGCCTTGGGCGGCATCGATCATCAGGATCGCGCCCTCGCAAGCGGCCAGCGAACGGGCGACCTCGTAGGAGAAATCGACGTGGCCGGGGGTGTCGAGGAGGTTGAGCTTGTAGGTGATCCCGTCCTTGGCCTTGTACTCCATCGCGACCGGGTGGGACTTGATGGTGATGCCCTTTTCCCGCTCCAGATCCATCGAGTCGAGCATCTGGGCGCTGCTCTCGCGCTGGGTGATCGTCTGGGTGGCCTCCATCAGGCGGTCGGACAGCGTGGTCTTGCCGTGATCGATGTGGGCGATGATCGAAAAGTTGCGTGTCAGCGAGGTGGACATTGGGAAAACGGGCCGGAGCGGGCGGAAGAGAACCACGAACTGCAAGAAAGACACGCAAAAACCGCCTTGGAGGCGATTGAGGGGTTGGCGAAGGGGCGGGGAATCTGCTAACAGCCTGTGACTTTGACGCAGCGCTTTCAAATCGAGGACATTCTTGAGCAGGATCACCACGGGGTGGTTTTCGCGGCGGTGGATGGCGAAACGGGCCGACACGTGGCACTGCGGCGCTTTTTCCCGTTCGGATCAGAAGGCGGCGGCCTTCAGCCGGAAGAGCGCGCGGCCTACGACATCGGGGTCAGACGACTCGCTGAAGTGTTCCACCCGGCCCTGCGTGCGGTGGTGACCGGCGGCTGCGATCCGGTGGACGGCATGCCTTTCCTCGTCACCGAATGGGTGGAGGGCAACCAACTTTCCAAGTTGCTGGAGCAAGGCACGCTGACCTCCGAGTCGGCGATCCTGCTGATGAGCCAGGCGCTGGAGGTCTCCGAACTGTTGTCCCAGGTGCTGGCGGACGACGAGGTCTGGGTGGAAACAGCCCCCTCCGCCATCGTCATCGGCGGCGGCCAGTCGGATCGCGGGATCACCTTCTGGATCTCTCCTTTTCGCTGGCTGAGCACCGAGGAAGCCCGACCCGGCCTGATGCCGCTGGTGGAGCTGCTGGAGGCGGCGATGGGCTGGCAGGGCGATAAAATCAAGGATCAAGAAGGCGGCGGACTCGGCGGCTGGCTGAACTGGCTGAAGCAAAACGCACAGACGGCGACTCTGGCCGAGGCCCGCAAGAAGCTGACGGCGGCCACCACGACAGCATCATCTCCGGCCCCAACCGGCAGGGTGCGCCCGCCGAATGCCGTGGCGGGGCGTCCGCCCGTGGTCGCCATCAAGCCGAAGACCTCTTGGGTGGGCGGCGTGGTGATCGCCGTGCTGGTACTCACGGCGCTGGGCCTCGGCGGATTGCTTTACTACCGGAATCATAAGGAGAAATCCCCGGAGGCCATCGCAGCCGCACAGGAGGAGGCGGAAGCGAATCAGCCCAAGGCGTCCAAGAGCGCACTTGATCAGGTGAACCTGCCCAAGAAGAAGGAGAAGGACGAGCGCGAGACCAATACCCGGCAAGCGATTGGCGATCCGACACCCGGGACGGTGAAACCAGCCGTTGCCTCGCCACGCGTGGAGACGGAAAAGGTCTCTCCGAAGGAAACGGCGAAGGTTTACGGTCCTGAGGATGCGGATGAACTGATCAAGCTCGTCGGCACGACGGTCGCTCTCGAAGGAACGGTCCAGGAAGTTCGTCTTTCCGAATCGAAGAAGACCCTGTTTCTGAACCTCAAGTTGCCTTACGACAAGAAGTGGGCCCGGGGCGAATTTGCCACGTCTCCCGAGAACGCCGAGAAAGACAGGAAGTGGATGGATCCTTGGCTGGGGAAGAAAGTCCGCATCACCGGGGAGGCGACCTACCGCTTGGGCAACCTGACGGTCGTCTACACCAAGCCGGGAGACGTCGAGGTGCTCTCCAAGTGATCAGGTCTTGAAGTCCCGCGTCTGGAAGGCCAGCCAGCCGATGATGAACAGGGTGGCATTCAGCCCACCGAGCAGGATGTAGGACTCGGCGATCTTCGGCCAGTCGATGTGCTTTTCCAACAGGAACAACCACGAGCTCATCCGGTAGGTGACGAAGTATTCCTCGTAGGGTTTGAAGAACGGGAAGTTCTGCAAAATCATGTCCACGAAGAGGATCGCCAACGTGACGATCGTGGCCGCCGCCGGTTTGATCCTCAGGCAGGAAAACATGAAGGCGATCGAGGACAGCGTGATCATGCTGATGCCAATGCCGACGGCACCCATGCCCAGACGCGTGATGCCATCCGCCCAGTTCGGAAAGGCGGCGAAGATCTTCATCTTTGGTTCGAAGACAAACAGGCCGCCGTTGAAACCGACCGCCGCTCCAGCCATCAGATAGCCGGTGATGCCGACGAAGATCACGAAGGTGAAGGTGTAGATGGCGACGGCGGTGTATTTCACCAGCAGCAGCCGCAGCCGGGTGACCGGTCGGGCGAAAACAAGACGCAGGTTTCCGTCCTCGTTCTCCTTCGCCACGATGTCACCGCCAACCAGCGCAAAGAAGATCGAGCCGAGGGTGAACATGCTCAGCAGGATCATCATGAAGCTGATCGAGAGCGAGCTGTAGAAGGTGCCGAAATCGAGACCGTTCTGTTCGATCATCGTGCGCGAGGCACGCTGGGTTCCATCGAGCTTGTAGACAAACAGAATGAGTGCTTCCAACGCCAGAAACGCCACATACCCCATGTAGGTCCGGGGGCGGGAGAAGAGTTTGCGGAGTTCGCCGCGGAGTTGTTCGAAGAAGATCATCGGTCGATGGCGTGGGGATCGGGAGTCCCGTTGCGGCGGAGTTCCAGGTAGAAGTCTTCCAGCGATTTCCTTACCGGCGTGAGCGCACGGACGGCGATGCCTGCGGCGACAAGTGCGGTGACGAGCGCTGCGGGATCGGCATCCGGCGTCAGGGAGATTTTCCCGGGTTCCATCACCTCGCCACCGAAGGCGGCGATGACGGACGAGGCGCGGTCCCAGGGATCGAGATCGACATTGAAAACCGGCACGTCGCTGGAGAGCTCACGAACGCTGCCCTCGTGGATCCGCCGACCCTCGCGGAGGATGGCCACGCGATCGCACATGATCTCGACCTCGCCCAACAGATGCGAGTTGAACAGCACGGTCATGCCGCGTTCCTTGCGCAGGTTGAGGATGAATTCGCGGAACCAGTGAATGCCTTCGGGATCCAGTCCATCGGTCGGCTCGTCAAGCAGCAGCACCTCGGGCTCCGGCAGCAGGGCCTGGGCGAGTGCGAGCCGCTGGCGCATGCCGTGGCTGTAGGTGCGGACCTTCGTGCCGATGCGCTTCGTCAGTCCCACGCGCTCCACCACCTCACGGGCGGCAGCGGCATTGAAGCCATCCGAATAGCTGGTCAGGATACGGAGGTTTTCCCAGCCGCTGAGATATTCGTAAAAGGCCGGGGATTCGAAGATCGCGCCGACTTTCCGAAGCGCTTTGGCACGTTCCCGGCCAACGTCGAAGCCACCGATTTTGACGCCGCCCTGCTGGGGCTCGACCATGCCGAGGATGATGCCGAGCGTGGTGCTTTTTCCGGCACCGTTGTGGCCGAGGAGACCGTAGATCTCACCCTTCTTCACGCTGAAGGAAACATCCTCGAGCGCCGGTTTCCCCGCGAATTGTTTCCAGAGTCCGGAGACTTCGAGCATCGGCCGGGCGTCCATGTTCAAGGCGAGGTGACGAAGCGAAGGTCGCTGGAAGCACTGAGATCGGCGTAGACGATGTTGGTGCTCTTCGGACCAGGATGCCAGCCCTCCTTGTCGGCGATCAGCGGGATCGCCTGCGGCTTGTTTTCGAGGTTCAGGAACGCGAGGTTGGTGGCGAGCCTGCCGCTTTGGGTGGAGTTCCAGAGGTAGCTGCTGCCGGTCTTGGCGAACTGCTTGCCATCGGCCGGGCAGTGGAAGGCCTCTTCACTGCCGAGGTAGGGCATCAGCGCGGTTTCAAGGACCGCCACATCCTCGTTTTTCGAGGCCCGGGAGGAGGCGATATCAGGCATGCGGCGGTTGTTTTCCTGAAGATAGGATTCCAGGGCCACCCCAAGGCCGCGCATCTTCGTGAGACAGGAAACCTGGCGCGACTTGTCGATGTTCTTGCGCAGGAAGGGATAGGAAATCGTCGCAAGTGTGCCGATGATGGCGATCACGACCAGCAGCTCGATCAGGGTGAATCCTCGACGCGGTTTCATTTTCTTCTCCCTCCGAATTCTCCGCCGCGCAGCCCCTGCATCGTTTCATTCATCGCCTCCAGCAGCGGGGCGAGGTCGAGCTTGGTGTCGGCGTTGGCTTTTTCAAAATAGGCGCGCATGCCCTGTTCACTGGCCTTGGCAAGCAGGTCATCGCCGAGCTCACGGGTGCGCTTCATTTCAGCCTCGGTGCGGCCGCTTTCGATCTCCTTCAGTCCCTGCTCGACGAATTTCTTGCGCTGCTCCGGAGACATCTGATCGAGCGCCTCCATGAAGGTGTCCATCGTCTCGCGGATGGTCAGGTCGAAGAACAACTCGCGCTCACGTTGGTTGAGCTTGCTGAAGAAGACCTCGTTGGAATGGTCCTCGCGATTCTTCTCGCGCTCACGGAAGTCAAGGCGGTTGACCAGCCCGGCGATGTTGCGGATCTCTTTTTCGCGGCGTGCGGCCTCGGCGGGATCGGGATCACCTTCGAGCTTCGACCAGTCGTCGAGCTTCGCCTTGGCGACCGTGCGTTCGAGCATGGTGGCGGTGACGCGTCGCGACGAGGCCCAGGCGCGGATTCCCCAGACGCCGATCCAGACGAGGACCAGGACGGTAAGAGCTCTGATGATGATGGCGCGGCGACCCATGACGGAGGCGAAATTAGCGGGGAATTGGCGTCGCGCAAGAGCCTGCGATGGGAGAAAGCGAACGACGGTGGTTTTCCGATCAGGAGGCGCGCTTGCCGATCCGCCTGCGAACGAGGGCAAGGAACTCGGTGGCCTCCTCGACGCGGAAGAGCTTCGCGAGGAAAAAGTAAACCCCACCCGCGACCGGGATCACCAGCGACAACCCGGCGATTCGGGCGAGGGCGCTCATCTGGCTGAGATCGTGGAAGACGTAGCGGTTCGAGGCCAGACAGATGCCCGCCATGGCGGCCCCGGCGAGGACCAGTTTCGCGATCAGGATCAGAAGCGCGCGGGTTTCCAGGCCGGAGGTCATGCGCGACATGACGAGGTAGAGGATGATGAAGTTCGTGGTCGCGACGAGGCTGGTGGTGATCGCCAGGGCCTCGACGCCCATGCCGCGCACGACGACAAAGTACCAGTTCGAGGTCACGCTCATCGCGATCGCCAGGAAGCTGACCAACATCGGCACCCAGCGGCGGTCGGCAGCGTAAAAGGCCGGTTGCAGGACCTTCAGCCACGAATACGCCAGCAGGCCAATGCCATAGCCACGCAGCGCGGCGGCGGTGACGAGGCGGTTTTCCGGAGTGAAGCGACCATGCTCGAACAACGCGCTGATGATCGGCTCGGCGAGGAAGCAAAGCCCGAGGGCGGACGGCAGCACGAGGAATGTCACCAGCCGGATGCCCTTTGCCAGCAGTCCTCGGAATTCGCCGCCGAGCTTGCCGGTGGCGGCGAGTGAAAGGGCGGGAAGCGTCACCGTGGCGACCGCGACGCCGAAAACGCCGATGGGAAGCTGCATCAGGCGGAAGGCCCCGTTGAGCGCGCTGACGGCGGACTGACCGATGGAGGTGGCGAACTGCGAGTTGATCACGACATTGATCTGCACCACCGAAGCGGAGATCACCGCCGGTCCCATCAGGGAGAAAATTTTCCGCACATCACTGTCGCGCCAATGCCAGTCCGGACGCCAGCGGAACCCGAGACGACGCAGCGCGGGAAACTGGCAAACGAACTGGCCGAGCCCGCCGACCAGCACGCCGATCGCCATGCCGACCATCGTCATCGGCCCGCGATGCGGATCGAGCCAGAGACCGATGCCGGTGCCGGCGATGATCGATCCGAGATTGAAGAAGCAGGAGGAAAGCGCGGGCATGCCGAAGATGCCGCGGGCGTTGAGGATGCCCATCACCAGAGCCGCCAGGCTGACCAGCAGCATAAAGGGCCACATGATGCGTGTCATCTTCACCGTCAGGGCGATGTCATCCGGCGAGAACGTCTTGTGGCCGAAGGCCGTCAGCAGGTGCACAAGCTGCGGCGAAAAGATGATGCCGATGATCGAGATGGCCGACATCGCGATGGCCACGATCGTGATCATCCGCGCCGCCAGCGGCCACGCGCTTTCAGGGCCGGTCTCCTTGATCTTCTTGGAAAAAGTCGTGACGAAGGCCTGGGACAGCGCGCCCTCCGCGAAGAGGTCGCGCAGCAGGTTCGGGATGCGGAAGGCGATGTTGAAGCAGTCTGTTAGAACACCGTAGCCGAACATCGCGGCGAAAATCTGATCGCGGACCAGCCCCAGCACGCGGCTCGCCATCACGGCGGCGCTGACTTTCCAAGTGGCTTTGGCGGACATCGAAAGAGCGGATTATTTCGCAGCCGCGCGGCGGAGTCGGTCCATGATGGCGACTCCCAGTCCGGTCTCGCTAACCGGCTCGACGACGATCGCATCGAGTCCGGCTTCATCGAGCTGGCGCATGAGGAAAAACAGCCGGATGGCGGCCTCTGCCAGCTTGCCATTGCCGGGGCTGAGCGACTCGACCATTTCCCACTCGTGGAGGTCGAGGTAGCCGTCGTTTTCCTCGCCGCGATAGCTGAGCAGGCCGTAGCGCTTGCCCTCTTCCGGGACAAAGTCGGAGGGCTTCGTCAGCAGGATCATCGGAGTACGAGGAGCATAGTGGCTGGCGAGCTGGCCGGGGGCTTGGACCGCCTCGCCGGGCTTCAGCTTGACCTTCTCGACGCGTCCGAAGGGCTGGAGCTGTTCCTTCGTCACCGGGCCTGCCCGCAGCAGCCAGAACAGCGGCTTTTTTCCCTCACGCGGCTCGATGGAAATGATCGTGCTTTCCAGTCCCTCGCAACACGCCCCGCCATCGACGATCAGCGGGATGCGGCCCTCCAGTTCCTTCATCACGGCGCTGGCGGAGGTCGGAGAAATGCGGCCGAAGCGGTTGGCGCTCGGGGCGGCGATCGGTCGGCCCAGCTCCTTGCAGACCGCGCGGAAAATCGGGTGGGCGCTTTGGCGGATGGCCACGGTCGGCAGCCCGCTGGTCACGATGTCCGGCACCACGTCCTTTTTCGGAAGCACCAGGGTCAACGGACCCGGCCAGAAGGTGGAGGCCAGCTTTTCAACCGTGTCCTTGATCGATTCATCGACATTCGCCAGGTCGTACATCTCGCCCTTGCGGCTGATGTGGACGATCAGCGGATCGAAGGACGGGCGCTCTTTGGCGGCAAAAATTTTCGCCACGGCATCGGCATTGAAAGCGTCCGCACCGAGGCCGTAAACGGTCTCGGAAGGCAGCGCCACGATCTCGCCTGCGGCCAGCAGTTCGGCGGCCGCACTGACGGCGGACTTCATGTCGTCCTCGCTGGCGGTAATGATCCGGGTCTCAGTCACGCCCACCGCTTAGCAGATGCCCCCCGCCGACGGGAAACCGCATTTTCGCAATTCGTCACCCGCGGCCACAACCTTCTAACGGTCGGTCCCCCGGGTTGACTCTCCCGCAGGGTGGGGCTAAGCCTCCGGAGCCATGAACTTGCGCCTTCTTTCCCGCCTCTGCGGCCTCGCTCTCATTTCCATGACCGCGGCCCATGGCCAGATCACCAGCACGCTGCGTCTGAACAAGACCCAGTATGTGGCGGGCGAGGCGGTCATCGGCGTGGTGACGATCACGAACAACTCCGGCCAGGACCAGATCTTCCAGACCACCAGCCGAATGCCATGGCTCGACTTCGTGATCAAGGACGGCAAGGGCGAGCCGACCATTCCGAAAGGCCGTGCAGCCTTTGGGGCGGTGAAGATTCCAGCCGGCCAGACGATGGCCCGCGAGGTGGTGCTCAACTCGTTTTTCCAACTCTCCGATCCCGGCAGCTACTCGGTTTACGGCGTGGTCCGCACCCCCGGCCAGACCAACGAGGGCTACAGCACCAACCGCCTGCTCTTCAACCTCACCGCCGCCCGTCCCTACTGGACCCAGAAGGTCGGCGAGAAGGGAAATTCCTCCAAACTCCGTGAGTTCCGCGTGCTGAACTTCTCCGGCAACCAGAAAACCGAGCTCTACGTCCAGGTGATGGACTGCGCCACCGGCACCCCGATCCAGACCTACTCCATCGGCGATGTGCTGATGTTCCGGAAACCGCAAATCACCGTCGACCGCAACCAGGTCCTCCATGTCTTCTTCCTCTCCGGCCCGACGATGTGGACCCACGTCCAGGTCGACACCAGCGGCAAGCTCCTGAAACGTGAATTCCACATCCGTGGTTCCCAGGGCGACCCCCAACTGCTGGCCATGACGGACGGCAGCATCGGAATTTCCAACAGCATCCCCTATGATCCAAAAGCCGCTGCGGAGGCCAAGGCCAAGGTCCGCAAGGCCTCGGATCGACCCGCCGGTTTCTAAGCTCCGAAAGGTGCTGCAGAGCCCCCAAATCCCTTTACTTTCATGGGGTTTTTCTTAATTCTTCCTAATCGTCTTTAAAAGCGAAGCATCATGCGAACCATTTTCAATCGGATCCTGGCCCTCGCGGCCATCAGCCTGCTTTCCGCCGCTCCGGCCGAGGCACGCTATTTCAAGACCGTCGTGATCGATGCCGGTCACGGCGGCCACGACAAGGGGGCCCAGTGGGGCCAGGTTTATGAGAAGCACCTCTGCCTGGACACCGCGACCCGCCTGGAAGCCTACCTGAAGGGAATGGGCTTCAAGACGGTGATGACCCGCAGCAGCGACAATTTCGTGTCCCTTCCCGGACGCGTGGCCATCGCCAACCGCTATTCCGACGCGATTTTCGTCTCGGTGCATTACAACTTCACCTGGAACCAGGAAGCCTGCGGGCTCGAGACCTTTTACTGCAACAGCACGGAAAGCCAGACGCTCGCCCAATACGTCCAGCAGAACATCTGCAGGAAAGTCCGAGCCACGGACCGGCACACGAAGTTCGCGCGCTTCTATGTGATCCGCCACACCAAGATCCCCGCGATCCTGGTGGAATGCGGCTTTGTCAGCAACTCCTCCGAGCGCAACCGCATGAAGACCGCCTGGTATCGCGACTCGCTCGCAAAGGGCATCGCGGAATCGGTGATGCGCTATCGCAAGAGCGGTTGAGATTTTCTCGCTGCCACGCGGCTGCCGTTCCGATAGGGTCGGCAACATGGGTGCGGTGACAGCGGAGGAAATGCGGCGGATCGAGGAGGTGGCGTTCCGTGCAGGGGCCACTCCGGCAGGTCTGATGGAAACGGCCGGACGACGCCTGGGGCTGGCCATGTCGAGGTTTTTCCCGATTCCAGGAACCGCCGTCGCCTACCTTGGAAAAGGCCACAATGCCGGAGACGCCCTCATCGCCCTCCGGGAGCTGCGGGCCGCAGGCTGGCGAATCGTGGTGCGGGCCGCATATCCAAGTGTGGAATGGGCTTCGTTGACGCGGTCAGTGTTTCGCTCGCTCGGGGAGGTCGAGGTGGTGGAGCAGCCGCTGGATCCAGTCGATTGCAAGCGCCCGCTGGTGCTGATCGACGGGCTGGTGGGCATCGGATCGCGAGGGCCACTGCGCGGTTCGTTGGCGATCCTGGCCGAGGAAATGAATGCGCTCCGGCAATCTTCCGGTGCACGCATCGCGGCGGTCGACCTGCCCTCGGGCATCGATCCCGACTCAGGCGAACTCTTTCCCGGCACGGTGCTGGCGGAGGCGACCTTCACGATCGGCGTGCCGAAACGCGGCCTGCTTTCCTCGCAGGCGGTCAATGCCGTCGGCGCGATCGTTCTGGTGCCACTGTCGGAACTTCCGGTGCCGATCGTGGGCGATCTCGGCCTGATTTCTCCGCAGACCTTTCCGGCGAAATGCGGGCCCCGTCCCTTCGAGTTTCACAAGGGCCTTGCCGGTCGCGTCAACGTCCTCGCCGGTTCGTCCGCCTACAGTGGTGCTGCCATCCTCGCGGCGACCGGTGCCCTGCGCGGCGGCGCGGGACTGGTGACACTGCACGTGCCGCAGGAAATCGTCGCGCGGGTGGCCACCGGATGCCCGCCGGAGGTGATCGTGCGCGGCTACGACGCGCTCGATGAGCTGATGGAAATTTCCTGCGATGCCTGGGTCGTGGGGCCGGGGCTCGGTCTCCTGAATGAGGAGGAAAGCGCTGCCCTGCTTCGCTTATTGGAGCGCGGAAACGTTCCCTGCGTCGTCGATGCCGATGCGCTGAATGCCGTGGCGCGTGCCGGAGCGATGGCCCGCCTGCCCGCCGCGCATGTGATCACGCCGCACCCCGGGGAGTTCCGACGGTTGGCTCCGGATCTCGATGGAGTCCCACGCGAATCAGCCGCCCGCGCCTTTGCCGACCGCACCTCGCCTGTGCTGCTGCTGAAAGGCGCGCGGACGCTCGTCACCGCCGCCGCCCAGCCGCTATGGTGCAATTCCACCGGCACGCCCGGCATGGCCTGCGGCGGTCAGGGCGATGTGCTTTCCGGAGTGATCGGGGCCTTGCTGGCGTCGGGATCGACGGCACTCGAAGCCGCTGCGCGCGGGGCCTGGCTGTGTGGACGTGCCTCGGAGATCGCCCTTTCAAGGCGCACGCTCAGCGAGGAATCCCTGCTGCCCCAAGACACGCTGGACCATCTCGGTGCCGCGTTTCTCGACTGGCGCGAGCAGGGTCGCTGAGCTCACTCCATCGGCTCCGCGAAGACCATCGTGCCGGCGCTGGTCTGGATGGTGCTGATCACAATCACATCCACCGACGAACCGATCTTCGTCACCGCATGGTTGACCACGATCATCGTCCCATCGGAAAGGTAGCCGACTCCCTGGTGGTCTTCCTTTCCGCCACGGACCAGAGGGATGCGCAGGCGCTCGCCGATGGCGACCACCGGCTTGAGGGCATCGACCAGCTCGTGAATGTTCAGCACGGGAATGTTTTGGAGCTTGGCGACCTTCGTCAGCGTGTCATCGCCGGTCATCAGCCTGGCCCCCAGCAGCAGGGTCGTCTCCATCAGCCGGGTGTTCATCGTCTCCTCGCCGCGCAGGCCGTTGGCGTCGTGGATGGAAACCTGGATGTCCTTGGCCGACTGCATCTGCTCCAAACTGGCCAGCCCTCGCTCGCCCCGGTGGCGGCTCGCCGGAACCGGGGAGTTTGCCAGCACGTGCAGCTCATCGAGCACGAAATGCGGCACAATCAGGCGACCGTGGAGAAAGCCGGCACGCAGGATCGAGGGCACGCGACCGTCCATCACCGCCTCGGCATCGAGGACGATCGGCTGGCCGGACGAGGCATCCTGGCGGAAGCGGACATAAGGGATGATGAAGGCGAAATCATCACGGCTGCTGCGCAAGGCCAGCACCACGCCGATGAACCCGAAGCTGGCGTAGAGCGCGACGTCCAGCGACAGCCGCAGCGCATTTGTGACCGTATCAAAGTCCGCCTGACTCGCCAGCCGGTCCCGGAACGCAAGGTCGAACAGAGCCGAAAAATGCACCTGCGTCAGCAGCCAGGCGCAGAACAGGCCCACACCGAGTCCGAAGGTGGCGGTCGAAAACCCGCGCAGCGAGAACCCGCGGATCAGTGTCTCGACGAAAATGAAAAACCCCGCGACGATCAGCCCGCAGGTCAGTCCGACCCACAGCGCCACTTCGAAATCCGTCCCCTTGGTGCTCAGCGCGATCGCGGAGCCAGCCGCCCCGCAAACCAGCAGGTAGGTCAGGCGGGCGACATTGACGGAGGGCGGGGAAGGCATGCGGTTGGTCTCTTTCCACCCTTCGACATCACGTCACCCATCGCAAGCCCAGAAGAGTGAGGCCGGTCACTATGAGGACGACCCGCCGGAAAGATCCAACTGCACCCGATGGATCAGATGCAGGATCATCACATCGACAGACAGGACGCCGACAACCAATCCGACGCTGAGCACCGAGCCGAAATCCCGGTTTTCGATCTGAGCGAGCCCAAGCAGGGTCAACAGGGCTATGAGAACCACATAGACCACCCGGCGATTGGAGGCCCGCATCCGAAGGTCGAGACGCTCCCGCGCCATCGCATGGTCCATGATTCCACCCAGCAGATACCAAATCATGCAAACATCCACCACAGTACAGAAAAGGTTGAACGGAATGGAGTGGGTCGGGTTGATCAACTGGATCACCTCAAGTACAACTAGGATTCCCGCCAAGACCCGTGCCTTCGAAAAGTTCGCCGACACCCCATTCAACCCAGCGCAGCCGAGCATGATCACGATGTAGCCGACAAGATCCGGCAGCAGGTCGAAATTGTTGATCCGGAAATCGAGGACCACCAACAGCAGTCCCCAGAAAAATTGGCCAAAGCGAGAGGACATGAAGTTGGGAACCAGATAAGAAACTGCATCAGCTAGTCATTGAAGGCCAGTTGCCGGATTACTTATTCTGAAAATTTGATTCTTTGCACTCTATATCGATTTTATTGATCCACTTCCATGCCATCACATAAGCACCATCGTTAGCCTTGGATACGACTGGGTCGTTGTCATACTCATGCTCTGAGTCGCCTTCAAAAAGGGCAGCATCAATGTATCTTTTGTCTGCTTTTGTCCGCCTTGATTTTTTCAAAACCTTGGACGCAAGTTCACTGTGTCCTGATGAAACCAAAGCGTTATAGATTGATTTTACATCCTCGCTGTAGAGGATCACCGAATGAAAGTCATTTCCCAACATGGTATTATTTTGATTTAGGATATTTCAAGATTCAGTCGAATAGCTACTGCTGCAAGCTGTTGGCCGTCAACCAGCGAAATTGGAAGCATGTGAGGACGTTCGGATTCGACAATTGCTGTCCGAGCGTAATTGCCTGTCGTAATCAGAGCTCCAAGCGCCCTAGGAATTAAGCTGCCTCGGAGTTCTGCGACTTCACGGCGACCAACGGGGCGTTGCCATCGCTTTACTTGAACATGGATAATCTGACTTTCTATCGGCCAAATGAACAACGGCATACGTGCAACTATGTCAACACCGCCGTCAGAAGATTTTTTTGTTACACAAACCTCTCGAAAGCGCGACGCAACTAATGCGGATTTAACAAAATGCTCGAAGGTAAAAGGTTCTAGCTGGTTCATTTTGCAGACTACTCTATCGAGGTCCTCGGCCAAAATGCTCCCGCTATTTTCCAAGAGTATTTGCGCCCCAAGCATAGGGTCTCTGTAGGCTTGAGCGACCTCTTCCACAATTTTGCTCTCTCGCTCTGGATGTGCCTCGTAGATATTTAGTCTGACCAACTTGAAAATCCATGCATTTCGATTTAGTCCCAATAAATCGGTTTGGATTTCCCGTGAATGATTTAAATATTTATAGATACCCACAAATCGCCAGCGCTTATCGGGGGCTCCTGCTGATTTTCGATGTTTAAATAATGAGAATACATAAATCGGAAAAAATGTTTGGCTTTGCTGTGTAATTCGCAAGTTTTGTCCTGATAAATTCTGATTTCCGTGTTTACCAGTCCCAGTGTAGGTGAGGATATTTCCATCAGTTCGATCTTTGTAAGGATTTTCTAGGGGGTTTGATTCTTGTTCCGCCGTGGAGAATAGCACTACTCGTGCAACCTCATTGTCCTTTCTGGTTGAGACACGGATTCCGCCAGAATTCCCCACCTTTAGCTGCTTCATGATGTCGTCATGCGCATACAATTCACCTAGTTCAAAAATGATTTGTTTCATTCGGGGATTTAAATAGATGGTTGTGAAATTTATGGTCGGAATAAATGCCGTGATTCATAATTCACGCGACCACATGTCCCACCTAAATGATATCGACGCCTTTTTGACGTAAACGGCTTGATCGATCGGATATTGTTCATGGCATAATATGAACAGTTCTTGGTTTTAACGTCAATCTTGAAGCTGAAGCGATCTAAATTTTCGACATCACTCCACCCATCGCAAGCCCAGAAGCGGGAGGTGAAGCAAAGCCCTGAAACCCGAAGGCCCCCGGCTGACGAATCAACCGGAGGCCAGATCTTGATTTCGAATTTCAGATTTCGACTTTTCTTCAATCCACGTCCGTGCGGAACGGCGAGGCGGGGATCCCTTCCTTGTTGAAGAGGTTCACGTCAGGGACGTTCGCCCAGCCGTAGCGGACGGCGCTGGGTTTCGCGACGCCCTCGGCGGAAACGATGATCTTGTCGCCCTTGATCGTCGCCTTCGCGGGGACGAATTTCTTGTCATCGCCTGCGAGGGTGAAGCCTTTCAGTTCGCCATCCTTGGCGACGAGTCCGCCGCCGGTGTGGGTGAAGCTGAGCTCAACCTTGTCGCCCTGTGCTTTCATCGAGGCGTAGAGCGGGCCGGAGTATTCAATCTTCTCGCCATAGGACAGCGCGAGGGCGGCGAGGGCGAGACGCTGGCCGACGGGCTCCTTTTTCGTCGGGTGGATGTCGGTGGCATTTCCCACATCAGTGGTCACGGCCATGGCGGTGTTCTTCGACTTCGAAAGCGTGAGGAACTGCGCCTCGCGGATTTCCGGCGGCTGGCCGTTGAAGGGCGCGATCTGGACGAAGAAGAAGGGGAAGTCGCCCTGTTTCCACCTGCCTCGCCAGTCGGCGATCATGGCCGGGAAGAGCGTGCGATACTGTTTCGACTGGCCGGCGTTCGACTCGCCCTGGTACCAGATGGCTCCCTTGATGGCGTAGGGAATGATCGGCGCGATCATGCCGTTGTAGAGGGCCGTCGGGGTGCCGGACGAACCATCGGGACTGGCCGGCGCACTGGGTGGCGGGCTGGACGGGGAAGGCTTTGGCGGCAGCGGTTGATTGGCGGCCTTGGCGGCGGCGGTGGCCTCGGTCCAGGTCTTGACGGATTCGTTGAAGGCCTTGCCGACAGTGTTGTCCCACTCCTGCTTCTTCGCCTGATACTCCGCAAGCTTGGCGGGATAGGTGGGGGCGTTGGCCTCGTAGTTGGCGAGGAGTGCCTTCGCTCCGTCGACGTAGCCTTTCAGCTCCGGGTCGGTTCCAAAGCCTTCAAGACTGGTCCAGGCCTGAGCCGGAGTGCCACCCCAGGAGGTGTGGATCATGCCGACCGGCACGACGAGTTTCTGATAGAGATCACGGGCGAAAAAGTAGCCGACCGCCGAGAAGCCGCCGACGGTTTCCGGAGCGCAGTCGACCCATTTCCCGACCGGTTCGGTTTGGGGCTTCGCAGCGACCCTCTTGGTCACCGTGAACATGCGGATCTTCGGATAGGAGGCCTTCGGGGCTTCTTCCTTGGCGTTTGCCGCGCCGTTGAATTTGAATTCCATGTTCGACTGGCCGGAACAGACCCAGACCTCTCCGACGAGGAGGTTGTTCACGGTCACCGCATTGTCGCCAGTGATCTTCATGGTGAGCGGGCCGCCTTCCTTGAGGGGCTTGAGGCTGACGCTCCAGGTGCCATTGGCGGCGGTGGTTGAGACTTTCTGGGTGCCGACTTCGACGGTCACCTTTTCGCCATCGCGCGCGGTGCCCCAAACCGGAACGGCCTGGCCGCGCTGGAGGACCGCACCGTCGGTGAACAGCGGGTTGGGTTTCACTTCAGCCCGCAATGGGCCGGAGGCAAGGGCCGCCAGCGCGAGGGCGGCGAAGGGGATGGAGGCAGGTTTCTTGGTCATGAGGGTTGGAAAGAAGGGCACTACTACGCGGGAGCCTTCACTTTCCTTCAAGAACGCGGTTCGATTGTCTTCCAGAGTTTCATGAGCGCGGGAGGAAAAACGACGGAACTTGCGACACCGCGCATTCCCCGCTAAGAACCGCCGCATGGATTTTGAAACGCTGTCGAAGTGGGCGGATGAGGAAGTAAAGGGCGTGCTCGGCGCGCTGCCTCCGGAGCTGACGAAGCCCGCGAAGGCCTGTGCGATTTCCCTTGAGGAGCGTCCCGGTCAAGGTTCCCACGACGAGGAGTTGGAGGGCGACGAGCTCGGGCTCTTCGAGGGCCAGTCACTGATGGAGGAGCCGGGTGTGGTCGCCGGGGAAATGCCGCGCATCCGACTGTTTCTTCAGAATCTCTGGGAATGGGTCGAGGAGGACGAACAGGACTACCGCGACGAGGTCGGCACGACCTTCATGCACGAGCTCGGCCATTACTTCGGCTGGGACGAGCAGGACGTCGAGGAACGCGGGCTCGAGTGATCAAAGGCTCGCGGCCACCAGTTCGATCGCTTCCGGATAAAGCCGGTGCTCCTCGATCTGGATGCGTGCGTGCAGCGACTCCGGCGTGTCATCCGGAAAGACCGGGACCTTCGCCTGGCAGATGACCGGACCGGTGTCCATGCCCTCGTCGACGTAGTGGACCGTGCAGCCGGCCTCGGTCGCTCCAGCGGCCAGCGCTTGTTTCCACGCATCGATTCCGGGGAAATCCGGAAGCAGCGAGGGGTGGATGTTCAGGATGCGGCCCGGAAATGCGTCCAGCAGCGGACGCTTCACCAGCCGCATGAAGCCGGCGAGGCACACGATGTCCACCCCGGCTTCGAGCAAGCGTCGCGCGGTCTCGGCCTGCACCTCGTCGGGGAACTTCGATTTGAAACCCTGGCAGTCGATGATCCCGGCGGGAATGCCGTTGGAGGTCGCGCGATCCAGAATGAAGGCCCCCGGATTGTCCGAAAGCACCAACACGATCTCTGCCTCCAACGTGCCGTCCTCGATCGCATCAAGGATGGCTTGCATGTTCGAACCGGAGCCGGAGCCGAGTATCCCGAGGCGCATGGGGGGAGAAGAAAGTTCCAAGTGGCAAGTGCCAAGGGCCAACTGAAGAAAGTTCCAACTCAAACAGGATGGCGTTTCCGCGCCTGCCACTTTCGTACGCTGTCTCTTCTTTGGAACTTGGCCTTTGGAATTTGGAACTTCATTTTCCTCCGCATGCACGACGCCCGCATCGACGCCCTTGCCCGCCAGTTGGTTCGTTATTCCACCTCGTTGAAAAAAGGAGAAAAGGTCCTCATCGACCTCTTCGATGTGCCGGACTCGATCGGCATCGCCCTGATCAGGGAGGCTCGTGCGAAAGGCGCTCTGCCGTTCGTCCGCATCCATCAATCGCGCATCACTCGTGAGATGCTGTCCGGTGCGGAAGACGCCCAGTACGGCGCCATCAGCAAACATCTGCTCGCGGAGATGAAGGACATGGACGCCTACATCGCGATTCGCGGTGGAAACAACATCGCCGAAAACTCCGATGTCCCGGCCGAGCGCATGAAGCTCGCCATGAAACACATGCGGCCGGTGCTCGACCATCGCGTGAAGAAGACCAAGTGGTGCGTTCTGCGCTGGCCCAGCGGCTCCATGGCCCAGCAGGCCGGCATGAGCACCGAGGCCTTCGAGGACTTCTATTTCAAGGTCTGCCTGCTCGACTACAAGTCGCTCGTCCCGGCGATGAACGCGCTGAAGAAGCTCATGGACAAAACCGACCAGGTCCACATCAAGGGACCCGGCACCGATTTGCGGTTCTCGATCAAGGGCATCCCGGCGCTCATCTCCGCTGGAAACTACAACGTCCCGGATGGCGAGGTCTTCACCTCACCGGTGCGAGACTCGGTCGAGGGTGTGATCCAGTACAACGCCCCGACCATCTATCAGGGCATCCCCTTCGACTCCATCCGCCTCGAGTTCTCCAAAGGAAAAGTCATCAAGGCTGACGCCGGTGCCAGAACCAAGGAGCTCAACAAGATCCTAGATAGCGACGAAGGCGCCCGCTACATTGGTGAATTCGCCCTCGGGCTGCATCCGCACATCCTTCAGCCGATGCGCGACATCCTTTTCGACGAAAAGATCGCCGGCTCCTTCCACTTCACTCCCGGTCAGGCCTACGAGGACGCGGACAACGGCAACCGCTCACAAGTCCACTGGGACATGGTCTGCATCCAGCGCCCCGACTGCGGTGGCGGCGAGATCTGGTTCGACGGCAAGCTCATCCGCAAGAACGGCAAGTTCCTGGTGAAGGCGCTGGAGAAGCTGAACGGGTGACTTCCTTTTGAAGAGTGGCTAGGGGTCAGGATTCAGGGGTCGGTTGGAGAAAGAGGGGCACGGGCGGCTCGCCCGTGATGTCGGCTCTGCCTCGTTTCGACCTGTCCAGGCTTTGTGGAACGTGTCTCGACGGTCTCCGTCGAGGCCATCCATCTCGTCCAACAGGCTCTAACACGGAGATTCCGGACCACCCTTGACGATGAACTCACGTCCCTCCGCCGCGCACCAGAGTCGATAGACGTTGACTACATTCGGGCGGATGCCGGTGACGGGGATCTTGAGAAAGCCCTGACGCTGCGCGGCCTCGAAAAGCTGCCGTTCCTTCTGCGTCAGCCGATGCCCGATCCGGCGGCTGCCAATCCGCGCACGGGTCGGCCTGCCACGGCTGAGCCGCTCCACATCGTCCTTGTTCGGCCTTGTCATGATCCAGTTTCCTCACCTCTTCAATGAACCGATGGATTCAGCGCTCCAGGAGCTTCTATTGGGTAGGCGGAGACAGAGAACATGCACCGATCCTTTCCCGCGCAAGATGGAAAGCCGGGGTATCGACCATGGTGGCCGTTTCCAAAAGCGGGGCCGGGGAAGCTCGCCCGGGATTCCAGGTTTTTTGTTGGGCAATGTCCCCCAATTTTGCGCGGGAAAGCAAGAAAGGGTCGGTCCCGAAATTCAAGTGTTTGGTCTCTGCGCTGGCCGGGAAGAGGCCTTCTGAAAGAGGGACTAAGAACGTTTCCGATTGGTGGATTGGATTGGATTGGGTGTGGCGTTGCGTGGTGGGCTTGGCATACTTGGCGGATGAGGGTGTGGAAATGGGATCCCGTGTTGCTGATCGTCCTGCCGGTGCTGGTCTGGTCGGCGTGGAAGCCGTTTGACTGGATCACTTGGTGGCTGGAGGTGGCCCCGGTGTTCATCGGATTTGCGGCGCTGATCATCGCGCGAAGAAAGGGCTGGGTGTTCTCGAACTTTGCCCAGGCTTGCATCGTGTTCCACATGGTCGTGCTGATCGTGGGCGGGCACTACACCTATGCCCTGGTGCCGGCGGGAGAGTGGGCGAAGGAGGTCTTCCATTTCTCGCGGAACCACTATGACCGGCTGGGGCATTTCGCGCAGGGCTTCGTGCCGGCGGTGCTGTTCCGGGAGGTGATGATCCGGAACCGCGTCATCGCGCGGCGTGGCTGGCGCGAGTTTCTCACCGTCTGCTTCTGCATGGCGGTGAGCGCGGTCTATGAGTTGTTCGAGTGGGCGACAGCGCTGATTTCCGAGGAGGCGGCGGAGTCTTTTCTCGGGACTCAGGGCGATCCCTGGGACACGCAGGAGGACATGTTCGCCTGCCTGATCGGTGCGTTCACGGCGGTGCTGGTGACGCGGATGTTCCAGGATCGGTCGATCGGGAAACGCGCGTCCGCCACAGCCATTTGACGAGGGTCACGGCCAGCGCGGCGAGGGCGAGGCCGGAGAAATCGGAGGCCAGATCACCGAGGTCGCCGAGGTCCCAGGCTTGTTCGAGCTGCCAGTTCGGCAGGGCTTCCGAGGCCAGCGCGACAATGGCGGCCATCGGCCAGGTGCGGAGACTCGTGATGGAAAACAAGGCCAGCCCCAAGGCCCCGAAGGCGAGGAGGTGGAGGAAATTGAAGCGGTCATCGAGCTTCCGGATTTCCTGCTCGATGGCCCTGGCCTCGCGCTTTTCGGTAACGGGCGGTGCAGGCGGGGCGGGTGTCAGCACGACCGGCGGCGGGATTGCCACGGGCGGGGCTACAGGTGTCGGCGGAGGCGGGATGGAAGGCGGAGCGGGTGGGGGCGCAGGCGGTGGAGGTATCGGGATCGGCTGCCCGAGTTCGAATCCTCCGACGAGAGGTCGGGCGCAGAAGCGCGGCTGGGGAAAGACTAGGAACCAGGAGGCCGCGATCACGGCCGAGCCGCCGAGCAGGCTGCGGATCGGTCTCAAGCGAACTGCCTTGGGCAGCGCGGGGGCGAGGGTCCATGCGGCCCAGAGGATCCACAGGGCTGTTAGAAACGCGGTGGCAGGCACATACCAGCTCCGTTGCCGTACGACGTGGATTTTCACGTTCCGGACTTCGAGCGTGCCGTGTTCGCCGAGATGCTGGAGGGCGAAGCGGGCCTCGCCGATGTCGGGCACGAGATCGAAGACGCTTTCCTCGCGATGCCAGTCGCTGGTGCCATAGGCGCTGATCAGCCAGTGATCCTTCGGCCAGATGTTGGTGCCACTTGGCAGCCTGCCGTAAATCAAACCGCGCGCGTTGGCCCAGCGAACCTCGCCGAACTGTTTCACATCGGTCCACTTCGCCTCCGCCTGGATGTGAAGGAAACGCACACCATCGAGCTGGCCGAGGACGCGTTCGACGTTGATCGCCGGATCGCCATCCCGCTTGGAAAGGACGAGTGTTCCGGTGGCATCGGGATTGTTCTCGCGGCCATTTCCCTCGATCCATTTCCAGCCGGGAAGCCCGGGCTTGAAGGGCTCCGAAAGCGACGGCCCCGCATGCTCGAAGCGATGCCGCCAGAGGACTCCAGTGGCGGTGACCAGCAGGGCAGCAAGCAAGAGACTGATGGAAAACCGGCGCACGAGGATGAAAACTAAAAAGCGGGGACATCGCTGTCCCCGCTCAAATGGAATGAAGTGTCAGAAGGGTTCGATCAAGCGGCGAAATTCGCGGCGACAACGTCCCAATTCACCACGTTCCAGAAGGCCGCGATGTAGTCGGGGCGGCGGTTCTGGTAGTGGAGGTAGTAGGCGTGCTCCCAGACATCGAGCCCGAGGAGCGGAGTGCCACCGCAGCCGCCGAAGTCCTTGCCCATGAGGGGATTGTCCTGGTTGGCGGTGGAGCAGACAGCGAGCTTGCCATCGGACCCCTTGCAGAGCCAGGCCCAGCCGGAGCCGAAGCGGGTGGCACCAGTCTTGGCGAAGGCTTCCTTGAAGGCATCGAACGAGCCAAAGGCGGCGTCGATGGCAGCGGCGAGGTCGCCGGAAGGAGCCTTGGCACCGCCTGGAGCGATGACTTTCCAGAAGAACGAGTGGTTCACGTGGCCACCGGCGTTGTTGCGGACGGCTCCACGGATGTCTTCCGGCACGTCGGCGAGGTGGGTGATCAACTCAAGAGCGGACTTTTCAACGAATCCCTCTTTGCCAGCAAGGGCGTTGTTGACGTTGGTGATGTAAGCCTGGTGATGCTTGCTGTGATGGATTTCCATCGTGCGGGCGTCGATGTGGGGCTCGAGCGCATCGTAGGCGTAACCGAGTTCTGGGAGAGTAAAGGCCATGGGAATGAGGAGTTTGGTTTGCGTTGGATCGCGGTGACGGATAGGCCGTTTCGGAGCGACAACGGCACAGCCTTCGCTCGCATACATCCTGCCGCAAGGCAAAATCTGCCATGTTCGATCAACTCCAGCCTTATCTGCCGCAAATCCTTTCCGCCCTCGCCGGACTTCTCTTCGGCTGGCTGTTCACGAAACTGATCGCTGTGGGACGTCAGGCCGCCGCTGCCGAACGCTTGAAGGCCGAGGAACGCCGCGCAGCGGAGATCGAGGCGCGCCTTGCCCATTTGACCGATGAGTCAGGTCGCAACGAACAGGACGCCAGCCTGCTGCGCACCCAGCTCGCCGAGCTGCGGACGCGCTTGGAGGAGGAGCAAAAATCCGCCGCCGAAAAGCAGGCGCTGTTGGATCGTGCAGAATCCCGCCTGTCCGACACCTTCAAGGCCCTTTCCGCCGATGCGCTGAAATCCTCCGCCGAACAGTTCCTCCAGCTCGCGAAAACCTCTCTCCGCGCCCAGACCGAGGAGGCCAAGGGCGACATCGAGCAGAAGAAGTCCGCCATTGAAGCGTTGATCAAGCCGGTCGCTGATTCGCTCGGAAAGTTCGAGCTCCACGTGGGTGAAATCGAGAAATCCCGGCTCGCCGCTTACTCGGAACTCCAGCAGCAGGTGAAGACGCTCGGCGAGGGCCAGCTCGGGCTTCAGAAGGAAACCGCCAACCTCGTGAAAGCCCTGCGCCAGCCGACCGGTCGCGGCCAGTGGGGGGAACTCCAGCTGCGTCGCGTGGTCGAACTCGCGGGCATGCAGGAGCATTGCGATTTCGAAACGCAGCACACCTCGACCACTGACGAGGGCAAGCGCCTACGACCTGACCTCATCATCAAACTGCCCGGCGGAAAGACCCTGGTCGTCGATTCGAAGACGCCGATGGATGCCTACCTCGACGCGCTCGAAGCCTCCGACGATTCCGTCCGCGACGACTGCCTGCGCCGCCACAGCCGCCAGGTCCGTACGCACATTGAGCAGCTCTCCTCGAAAAACTACACCGCGCAGTTTGATCACGCGCCGGAGTTCACCGTGCTGTTTTTGCCCAGCGAATCGTTCTTTTCCGCCGCCCTGCAATTCGATCCCGGCTTGATCGAACGCGGCGTCGAGCATGGCGTCATCCTCGCCACGCCGACCACGCTGATCGCCCTGCTGCGCGCGGTCGCTTACGGCTGGCGTCAGGAAGCGCTGGCTGACAACGCGCGTGAGATTTCCGCGCTGGGACGTCAGGTCTACGAGCGAATCGGCACGCTGACCGGTCACTTCGCGAAAGTCGGCAAGTCGCTTGATAACGCGGTGCAGAATTACAACAACGCCGTCGCCTCGTTTGAATCCCGCGTCCTTCCCGCCGCGCGGAAATTCGAGGACCTCAAGGCCGCGCCGGAGAACGCCGTGCTGCCGGTTTTGGAGCCGGTGGAGAAACTTTCCCGTCTTCCGCAAGCCGCCGCTCAGGCCGCCCTACCGGAACCGGCGGCTCTGGATCCGGAAGATGATTTCACCTTCGTGCCGGATGCGAGTGCGCGAAGTGCGGCGAGTGATCTGCGGTCGGCCTTGGAGTGAATTCACGAACAGTTGACGAATCCGCTCATCCCTGCCACACGGACGCCGTGATTCTTGTCGCACGACTCCGAGCCAAACTTGCCGCCGCCCGCCTGGGCTGGCGTTCGGTGGCGCACGGAGTGTGATGATGGGATCTTCCCGCAAGCTCTCCGGAACGCGCCCCGCCAAGTGGGATTCCGGAAGACGCTCAGGCAGATCCATTTCCCGTCGGCGGTGCCCGTTTCGGACCACCCGAAACCACCATGACCGAGCAATCGCCCCTGTCCGACCGGCGCAGCGTTTTCCTGATGCTGCTGTCCGTCGTGCTGTTCTCCGCCAACACGCTGCTAATCCGCGCCGTCAGCGACCACGTGCCTGCCGCCGATGGCTGGGTGGCGTCGTTGTTTCGCGGCGTCTTCGGCCTGGCCGTGGTGTCGGTGTGTTATGGATTCGGTCGCGGCTTCGAACCGAAGCGGCTGATCGGCAACAGACTCGTGATGATCCGTGGCGTCGTCGGCGCGATCGGCATCCTCTGCTTCTACATCAGCGTCACGAAAGTGGGTGCCGCGAGAGGCGTGGTGCTGAACCTGACCTACCCGGCCTTCGCGACGATCATCGCCGCGCTGTGGCTGAAGGAAACCGTGAGCCGCGCCGGTGTGGTGTGGATGCTCATCGGCTTCGGCGGCTTGCTGCTTTTCCTCAATAACGAGGGGCAACTCACGCATCTCTCGCCCTATGACCTGCTCGGACTTCTTGGTGCCGCGCTGGCGGGCTGGGTGGTCGTGGTGATCCGGCGGCTGCGCCATGAAGAGCACCCGGCGACGATCTACGCCTCACAGGCATTTTACGGAATGCTCTCAGCAGTTCCGGCGGTGACGAAAGTGCCATCTCTGCCGGCAATCGCGTGGGTCGGGCTGATCCTGGCGGCCGTCGTGGTTTCATTCGCGCAACTCGTGATGACCCGCGCCTATCAGAAGCTGCCGGTCTCGCGCGGCTCCGCCATGCAGATGACCGTGCCGATCGTCACCGCCGTCGGCTCGTTCGCCTTTCTGGGAGAAACCTTCCACCTCCATGAATTCATCGGTGCCGCCATTGTCCTCCTCGCCACCTGGCGGGTGGTGGCGGCGAAATAACCCTGACTTTTCCCCCATTGCCATTTCCAAGATGCACGTTAGCCTCCGCCCCTTTCCCATGACCGTTCCCGAGTCGCTCCAGCAATACGTTCTGCCCACCTACGGCCGCTTTCCGCTCGTTCCCGTGCGCGGCGAAGGCACGCGCCTGTGGGATGAGAATGGAAAAGCGTATCTCGACTTCTGCACCGGCATCGCCGTGTGCTCGCTCGGTCACGCCCATCCAAGGCTGACCGAAGCGATCTGCAAACAGGCCGCGACGCTGCTTCATGTTTCCAATCTTTATCAAATCCCGCAGCAGGCCGAGCTCGCACGCGTGATCGTCGAGGAGCATGTGAAGGTGCCCGGAAAGGTCTTCTTCTCGAACTCAGGAGCCGAGGCCAACGACGGCTTGGTGAAAACCGCACGCCGCTTCGGCCATCAACGCCCGCAGGCCGATGGCTCGCCGCGTTACGAGGTCCTTACCTTCAACCAATCCTTCCATGGCCGGACGCTCGGCGGCATCGCCGCGACCGGTCAGGAGAAGGTCAAGGAAGGCTTCGACCCGATGCTGCCCGGCTTCCGGCACCTGCCGTTCAACGACATCGCCACGCTCAAGAATTCGATCCGGCCGGAAACCGTCGCCATTCTCCTGGAGCCGATCCAGGGCGAAGGCGGCGTGAATGTGGTAAAGGCCGAATTTCTAACAGCCATCGCCGAGCTCTGCCGGAAACACGACCTGCTGCTGTTCTTCGATGAAGTGCAGGCGGGCTTCGGTCGCTGTGGTGAAGCGATGGCCTGGCGGACGATTTCGCCCGATCTCCAGGTCGACGGCATCTCGTGGGCAAAAGGCATGGGCGGCGGCGTGCCGATCGGAGCCTTCTGGGTTTCTGATCGCGCAATCAATGACGCAGGCACCGCACTTTCCTCGCTGATGGGCCCCGGCTCCCACGGCTCCACCTACGGCGGGAATCCACTTGTCTGCGCCGCCTCGCTGGCCGTGCTGGCGGAGATCACCGAAAAGGACCTCGCCGGAAACGCCCGCAGGCAGGAGCAGCGGATTCGTGAAACCGTCGCGGCCTGGGATCTTCCCATCGTCACCGAAGTCCGCGGAAAAGGCCTGCTCCTCGGCATCGGCATTGATGCCTCCAAGGTCGAAGTCCCCGCCGGAAAAACCGCCGCACTCGTCCTCGTCACCAAGGCGATGGAACGCGGCCTGCTCATCGTCCCCGCCGGTCCGGAAACCCTCCGCCTGCTTCCACCACTCAATGTCACCGACGCCGAAGTCGACGAAGCCCTCGCCATCCTGCGCGACGTGCTTGCTTCTCTTGAGGGGCCAGGGGCTAGGGGCTAGAGGTCAGGAAGACAAGATTATGAATGTGAAATCCTATCGCGATCTATTGGTGTGGCAGAAGTCGATAGACCTTTGTGTAGAGGTTCATAACTTGACGCTGCTATTCCCAAAACACGAGCTCTTTGGGCTGAGTTCGCAACTCAATCGGGCGATCGTTTCCGTACCTTCGAATATTGCGGAAGGTCATGGCCGACGGACCACCGCCGATTTCATTCACTTTCTTTCGATCTCTCGAGGATCGCTCAACGAGGTCGAAACCCAGCTCACGCTTGGCATGCGATACAACTACATCCCAGCTGTCGAACACGACTTGCTCCTCGAACAATGCGCCGAAGTCGGCCGCATGCTCAACGGCCTGATGGACGCCCTCGAACGTCGCAATTCCTGATCTCCCTCTTCTCTCCCTGGCCCCTGACCCCCGAACCCCGGCCACTCCCTCCTCATGAAAAATCTCCTCTCCATCGAAGAACTCACCGCCAAGGACATCACCTGGCTGCTGGACTCCGCCGAACATTTGAAGTCCGTGCGCGGTCGTGATGCCGGGCAACCACTGGCCGGACAGACCTGGGCGATGATCTTCACGAAGTCCTCGACCCGCACCCGCGTGTCTTTCGAGGTCGGCATCCGCGAGCTCGGTGGCTTCCCGATGTTCCTTTCGAAAAACGACATCCAGCTCGGTCGTGGCGAGCCGATCAAGGATACCGCCCGCGTGCTGGGCCGCATGGTCCATGGCTGCATCATCCGCACCTTCGCGCAGCAGGACGTGGTGGACTTCGCCCACTACTCCGGCATCCCGACGATCAACGCTCTAACAGACGATGAGCATCCCTGCCAGATCCTTGCCGATCTTCTCACGATCCGTGAAAAACTCGGAAGCTGGGAAGGCAAGAAGATCGCGTTCATCGGCGATGGCTTCTCGAACATGACCATTTCCTGGATGTGGGCGGCGAAGCATCTCGGCTTCGAGCTCGCGGTCGCAGCACCTGCCGCGTATCAGCCACCTGCTGAATTCCTCGCAAAACTCGAAGCCCCGAACGTCACTGTCACCACCGATCCAGCGGTCGCAGCAAAGGACGCACATGTCATCAACACCGACGTGTGGCTGTCCATGGGACAGGAAGATCAAGCGGAGAAGGAAGCCGCGTTCGGGCCATTTCAGGTGAACGCTGCCCTGCTCGCCGCGTCTGCACCGGGCCACATCGTGCTTCACTGCCTGCCTGCCTATCGCGGCAAGGAAATCACCGAGGAGGTGCTCGAGCTGCACGCCGGAACGATTTTCCAACAAGCAGAGAATCGACTGCACGCTCAGAAGGCCGTTTTGGTGCATCTGGCGACAAAGCGCTGATCAGGCGGCAGCCTCGTCAGCGTGCGTGATCGGCAGATCCACCACGAACTCGGTCTCGCCATCCTTCGTTTCCGCCATGCCGATGCGTCCGCTGTGGGCGAGCACGATCTCGCGCGCGATTGAGAGCCCGAGTCCCACGCCATCGGTCTTCTGACCGGGCACACGGAAGAATTTGTCGAAGAGTTTTCCACGCGAATCCTCAGGCACGCCAGCACCTTGATCGATCACGGAAATCCTAAGAAATTTTCCGCAGGGCCGTCGGCTCAGACGGAGGGTGACCGCCTTGTTTGGCGGGCTATGCTTAAGGGCGTTTGAGAGCAGATTGTGGATCACCTCATCGAGCCGGACCGAATCGCCGATGATTTCCGTCGGGGAGCCACCGGTTTCAATGAGGATCGGACAACCCTTCTGGCCGGCCGTGCCGCCGAAGAGCCGCTTCGCGCGCTCCAGGCTTTCCGCGAGGTTCAACGGGCGCAGTTGCAACTGGCTGGCTCCGTTTTCCACGCGGGCCAAATCGAGAAGGCGCTTCAGCGTGACCAGCAGTCTCTCACAGTCATCCCGCGCGGAGGTCACCATGTTCTGCTGCATTTCATTGAGATCGCCGGTGCGGCCTTCCAGCAACAAATGCAGCACCATCCGGATCCCGGTCAGCGGGGTCTTGATCTCGTGACTAACGGTGGCCAGCAGGTTCGTCTTCATTTCATCGAGCCAGCGGAAACGGGTTACGTCCATCAGCAGCACCGCCCACCAGACGCCGTCACCACTTTCCGCCGAGAAACGGAAAATCCTCGGCAGGAAATAGAACTCCTCCTCATCAATCCGGAAAAGGGCGGCCTCGCGGATGTCATCCGGGAGGTAGTCCCGATTGTTCTCCACGCAGTCGTGAAACAGCGACAGCAAGGTGCCAGGAAGACGCCCCGAAACCCCCAGCCTCGTTTGCAAGGATTCCGCCGCGGGATTGAGCTGGTCGATCGTGGCATCCTCGTTGAGCAGAAACACCGGTGCCGGGATTGCAGTAAGAACCGCCCGGTTTTGAAGGTTGGTCCTCAGCAGCCTCTCGTCCATTTCACGGCGATGCTGGCGGAGCTCAAGCGCCATCTCATTGAATGAGGGGATCAGCGCGGAAAGTTCGTTGTCGGATCTGGGCGTGGGCAGGCTGAACTCGAAATTTCCCCGCTTCAGCTCCTCGATCGAATACGAGAGGCTGACCACCGGATCGACGATCTCCCGAGCGAGATGGAAGTAAATGAGGATCGCGATGATGATGCCGAGTATCATCAACGAGACGATGAAGAGGATGCTCTGGGAGGACTTTGCTGTTAGATTGTCGGTGGTTGCGAAAAGCTGATCTTGGTAGAGCACGCGGATGCTTTCGGAGATGTCGGCGATCCGCTGGTTCAATCCGGAAATTTTCTGAATGACCATCCGGCGTTCCACGTCACTTACCGGTGGATGCTTGAAGAGTTCCTCATAGGCGACGGAGAGATCGGAAACGATTTCCGTCATCCGATCCACCGCCTCATCCGCAGCCCGACCGTCCTTCGCTCTCTGAAGCACCTCCACCCGGTTCCGGATGTCCTGCATGACCTCGTCGTAGCGGTGCCTGTCTGGAAGGTTGGTCACATCCGTATTCGACAGGGGCAACAGGTAGGCGCGGCCGATCGTTGCCGTCAGGATCGGAAAGCGCTGCACCACATCGACCATCGAGTAGCACTGCTTCAGCTTGGAGTCGAACTCCAGTGAGGCATTCCGCAGCAGCAACAGCCCCGCGCATCCGACTCCGAGGAGCAGGATTACAAGGGTGCTCAAGCCGTGTCGGAGTCGTTGTCGAAGCATCGGGGCGCGGAATTAATCCAAGTCCAGGCGTTTACGTTTACGATAAAGCGTCGCCTTGTCGATGCCGAGGATTTCCGCTGCTTCCTGGAGGCTCGGTGCCCAGTCGAGCACCCCGCGGATGTGGGCGGATTCGAGGTCGTCGATGGTGACCTTGCTCCCCACCCGGACCATTTCTGGCGAATCCTGCCCGCTGATGTCCGTGGGGCAGGCAACCACCGGCACCGGAAGGTCCTGTGCGGTAATGGTAGGGCCTTTCGCGAGAATGGCCGCACGTTCGATGGCGTTCCTCAGTTCCCGAAGGTTGCCCGGCCAGCCGTGTTTCACGATGACATCCCAGCCACCCGTGTCGAAGCCGCCGAAGGTCCGGCCAACCTGGTTGGAAAAGTAGTCGAGGTAGCGCTTGGCGAAGTATCTCAAATCCCGGCGGCGCTCTCGCAGGGGTGGGATTGTCACGGCGATGACATTGAGCCGATAGTAGAGATCTTCACGGAATGTTCCAGCGATGACGCACTGCTTGAGATCGCGATTGGTCGCGGCGATGACGCGGACGTTGGCCTTGAAGGTCTTGTTGTCTCCGACGCGCTCGTATTCGCGTTCCTGAAGGAGACGCAGCAGCTTCGACTGGATGTCCATCGGCAGATCCCCGATCTCATCGAGAAACAGCGTGCCGCCATCGGCCATAGCGACCTTGCCGACCTTGTCTTTCACAGCACCGGTAAAGGCTCCACGAACGTGGCCGAAGAGCTCGCTTTCGAGCAGTTCCTTCGAAAGACTCGGGCAACTGATGGTTA
Source organism: Luteolibacter sp. (assembly GCA_031411755.1). Lineage (GTDB taxonomy): Bacteria > Verrucomicrobiota > Verrucomicrobiia > Verrucomicrobiales > Akkermansiaceae > Luteolibacter. The sequence goes on from JANOBS010000455.1 coordinate 41,531, forward strand.
CCAGCGGTTTCTCCGCGAGCAGGCTGCGCTCGTGGACCTCGCGGGCGATCACGCTTTTGCCGGTGCCGCTTTCGCCGAGAATCAGGATCGAGGCCGAGGTCGCAGCGGCGCGGAAAAGATTGTCGATCGACTCCTTGGTCGGCTCGTCTTCAGAATCGAAGTGCATCGGCACGCGGCTCGTCTGGACATCGCTTTTCAGGGCGACAACCGTTCGTTTAAGCTCCTGAACCTCGCCCTGGGTGTGGAGTGCCTTCCCGGCTTTCAGCAGGATCGCCCGCAGTTGCTCCGGCAGGAAGGGCTTCTCCATGAAATCAAACGCCCCAAGCCGGGTGGCCTTCACGGCGGTCTGGATCGATCCGTGGGCGGTGAAAATGACGACCAATTGATCTGGCTTCAGCTCAAGGATCTTCTTCA
>JANOBS010000456.1:0-6832 GCA_031411755.1 Luteolibacter sp.
CGCGGTCTGGTTGTTCACGAAATCGCCGAGGAGTTGCTTCACGTCGACGGCCTGCGGGCGGGGGATGATGCCGGTGGCGGAGGCGGAGCGCTCGCCGAAGACGTTCAGGCTGTAGATGGGCGAGGGCTCGGTGATGTTTGACTCGATGAGGAGATACTTCGCGAATTTGTTGATGCGTTGGGCGAGCTTGCGGTTGTTCACGCTCTCGACAGGCACGTCCTTCGCGACGAGTGTCCAGCCCTTCTCACCAGGCGCGGCGTCGTGGTCTCCGGCGTAGATCGAGATGGTGCCGTTGGGCACCTTGGTAGAGAGTTCGAAATTCGTGACGAGCTGGGGCTCGGCGAATTGGAGGAGGTAGTTCTGTTTGCCGGAGAGCGCGGGCCAGCCGGTGGCGACATCATCGTCGAGCCAAGCTGCCGCGGCCTCGGTTGCGATGTAGCGCTGCTTCGCCGCGTCGTACACGGCGAGTGTCGTGGTGTAGTGCTGGCGTGCGATGTTCTTTGCGTATCCCTGAAAGATGTTTGCCGCGGATTTTTCCGGCGGAGCGGCGAACACCATGGAAGAGCAGGCGGCCGCGATTGCGGTGAGGAGTATCGGTTTAGTCATGTGCGTGTATCGTTTGTTTTTAGCTGCGATTGCCGGTTGTGAAAAGAGAAATCAGACGTGAATTAGACTTAAGACCCTGAGTCGGAAGTATGGGAATTACAGTAATTAGACTCCATCTGATTGGTTTCGCAAGTATTTTTCGTCATTTTTTAGTGCCTCCCCGCATTCTTGTGTTGGCTTTTTCACGGATGCTGTTTGAAATGTAAGGCTAGACACACCAATTTCACGGCTCCCGTCTTCAGACCTTCTGATGCACGCGGGAGATTTTTGCCACCGCCGCTCAGCCCATCATCCATATCGTGCACACACTATCACCGAACGAACCTCCGTGGCCCCGTGGACGATGCCGGGCTTCACGCCGCCGCCAGCCATCCACATCGAGAAACAGCGCGGGTGGTGATCGCGGCCATAGACTTCCTTGGTGAGCGTGCCTTGTGAGTAGGCGGTGCGACCAAACTCACCGCCGCAGATGACGAGCGTGTCTTCCAGCATGCCGCGCTGCTTGAGGTCGGTGATGAGTCCGGCGCAGCCTTGATCGATTTCCTTCGTCAGCTTGGGCAGGGCTTGCGGGACGTTGCTATGGCTGTCCCATCCTGGGTGATAGAGCTGGATGAAACGCACGCCGCGTTCCGCCAATCGGCGGGCCTGGAGGCAGTTGGCGGCGAAGGTTCCGGGTTGGTCGACTCCTGGGCCGTAGAGGTCGAGCGCGGACTTCGGTTCGCCCGCGATCGAGGTCGCTTCCGGCACGCTGGTCTGCATGCGGTAGGCCATTTCATACTGGGAGATGCGCGACTCGATTTCCGGGTCGAGTTCCTTTTCAAACTGGATGCGATTGAGCCCGGCGAGCTTGTCGAGCATGGCACGCCGACCACTGCCGCAGATGCCATCGGGATTTGTCAGGTAAAAGACGGCTTCTTTCCCGGAGGAGAAGCGCACTCCCTGATAACGGGAATCGAGGAAACCGCTGCCCCAGAGGCGGCTGTAGAGCGGTTGGTCGGTCGACTTCTTGGTGACGAGGACGACGAAGGCCGGGAGGTTGTCGTTCATGCTGCCGAGGCCGTAGTGGACCCATGAACCCAGGCTGGGACGACCGGCGATCTGCGAGCCGGTTTGCAGGAACGTGATCGCGGGATCGTGGTTGATCGCCTCGGTGTACATCGAGCGGATCAGGCAGAGATCATCGGCCACGCCGCCGGTGTGCGGCAGCAGTTCGCTGAACTGGGTGCCGCATTTTCCGTAGGGCGAGAATTTGAAGTGCGAGCCGGCGAGGGGCAGGATCGACTGGTTGCCGCTCATGCCTGTCAGACGCTGGCCAGCGCGGACCGAGTCGGGCAGCGGCTCGCCATTGCGCTCGCGGAGCAGCGGCTTGTCATCGAAGAGATCGTGCTGGGCGGGGCCACCGCTCATGAAGAGGTAGATGACGCGCTTCGCCTTCGGAGCGGATCCGGGAATCGAGATCGGCGAGGCGTCGGCTCCGAAGGTCTTTTCGGAAAGCAGCGAGCCGAGCGCGAGTCCGCCGAGCCCGGCGGAGACCTTCGAGAAGAAGTGGCGGCGGGTGATGAAGAAGGGATCGAGTGGGGAGGCCATGGGTCAGCGGAGGGTGATGGCTTCGTCGAGGTTCAGGATCGCATTGGCGAGCACGGTCGCGGCGGCGAGGTCGATGGCGGGAATGTCGGCAGGCGGCTTGAGATCGCCAACCTTGAGATAAGCCTCCGCCTGGGTGGCATCCTTGCGGAAGGTTTCGAGCTGATCGTTGAAAAGTTCAGCGAGCAATTTCATCTCAGCCTCGGTCGGCTCGCGGTCAAGGGTTTCACGGAACAACCAGTGGGTTCGAGCTGTTAGATCAGTGCCACCTTCCTTGAACATCCGGATCGCGAGCCCACGCGAGGCTTCGACGAACTGCGGGTCATTGAGCATGACCAGCGGTTGCAGCGGCGTGTTGGTCTGCTGGCGGCGCACGGTGCAGACATCGCGCCCCGGCACATCGAAGGCCAGCATGCCGGGCGGCGGTGCAGTGCGACGCCAGAAGCTGTAAAGGCTGCGGCGATAAATCCCGGGAGCCGCATCGCGCTTGTACTCTGGGACCATGTTGTTGAGCACGCGCCAGCTCGCGGAGTCGGGCAGGTAGGGCTTCGCCGGGGGGCCGCCGAGCGTTGATTGGAGCAGGCCGGAAAGGGCGAGCGCCTGATCGCGGAGGTCCTCGCCGGAGAGGCGCTTGGCCGGGCCGCGTGCGAGGAGGATGTTCGCCGGGTCTTTTTCACGTAGTTCCTTCGAGGCCTTCGAATCCTGGCTGTAGGTCGCGCTGAGCACGATTTGACGACAGAGGCGCTTCAGATCCCAGCCGTGGGAAATGAAGTCGCGCGAGAGCCAATCGAGCAGCTCGGGATGCGAGGGCGTTTCTCCCTGCGAGCCGAAATTTTCCGTGGTCGCCACGAGCCCGCGTCCGAAGAAATGCTGCCACACGCGGTTGACCTGCACGCGTCCGGTGAGCGGATGGCTGGGCTCGGTCAACCAGCGGGCCAGGCCCAGGCGATTCAGCGGCTGATCCTTCGGAAACGGCGGCAGGAAAGAGGGCGTGCTGCGCGGCAGCGGATCACCGGTCGGTTGATCATAGGCTCCGCGTGCGAGGATCCTGGCGGGTTGCGGCGTGTCCATTTCCTTCATCACCGGCAGCTCGCGAAAGCCGTCGATGGTCTGACGCAGCTTCTGACGCAGGCTCTTCAAATTGGCCGTCGCCTTCCGCATTTCCGGATCGACGGCGGAAAAATAGTAAGCCCGCAGCGTGGCGAGACCTGCTTCATCGCGTGCCGTGGCGGCGATGAGTTCGGCGAGCGGCTTGTCTGAATGCAGGGCCTTCACCTCGATCGCGCTGACTGGTCGTGTGTAGATCCGGATGTCATCGACCGCGCCATTCCGAAGCCCGGAATCACGGACGCGTTCGCCGAAGGTGATGCCCTTGCCGCTGCCACAATTCTTGGTGAGGTGATCGCGGACGATCTCGATCGGCGCTTCGCTGCCGTTGAGGAAAAGTTTCAGCCCGGAGGCCTTGGAGGAGCCGTCGTAGCTGACGACGACATGCGTCCATTCGTTGACCGTCACACTGTCCTTGCTGCGGATGGCGATGCAGTTTCCCGGCCATTCGCGTGAAACCATCCAGCGCAGTCGACCGTCCTCATAGAGCAGTTCGAAGCCATTGTAGCCGGGATCGTATCCGGCGCTGTCATGGAAGATGAGCGTGCGCTTGGTCAGCTCACCGGGCTTCAGCCAGAAGGAAACGGTCAAGCTGTCCTCGCAGTTGGTGGCCTGATGTTTTCCGAGGTCCAACGGATCGTCACCCGTGAAGGAAAGCGCCTGGCCGCGATGTCCGGGCACGAGCTTGTTTTTGGCGTTCGAATTTCCCGGGCGCTTCGGGTCGATGGTATTGGCGAAATTGTTCTTCTCAGCTGCATCGAGATCGTAGGACCCACTGAGATCAATAGGCTCCGCAGTCGGTGCGGCGAGCCAAGACTGGAACGCCGCCTCGCGCGTTGCCTGTTGGCCGGCGAGCGCCTTTTCCGCCGCCGTGATCGCGGCGGTCTGCGTGGCAATGCTGGCGTCCTGCTCGGGACTTGTTAGAAACAGGCTGGGGTTTGGCTGGATCGAGCCGTTGCCGTGGAGCAGGCCCCATTCGTCGATGGAATTGAAGAAGGCTCCCATCGAGTAGTAATCCTTCTGCGTGAGCGGATCATACTTGTGATCGTGGCAGCGTGTGCACTCGAAGGTCAGCGCCATGAAGGCGGTGCCGACGGTGTGGACGCGGTCGGAAATCCCCTCCTGTCGGAACTCCGCCTCGACGCTGCCACCCTCCTGCGTTTTGCGGTGAATGCGGTTGAAGGCGGTGGCAATGAGTTGCTCGCGGGTTGGATTTGGAAGCAGGTCACCTGCGATCTGCCAGGTGATGAACTGGTCCCAGGGCAGGTTCTGGTTGAAGGCGCTGATCACCCAGTCGCGGTACGGCCAGGCGTTGGTCTCAAGATCGGACTGGTAGCCGAAGGAGTCGGCGTAGCGCGCGACATCCAACCAATCGACCGCCATTTTTTCTCCGTAACGTGGTGAGGCGAGGATGCGATCGACTGCGCGTTCGCGGGCTTCCGCAGACTTGTCGGTGAGGAAGGCATCGAGGTCCTTTTGCTCGGGTGGAAGACCTGTTAGATCGAAGGAGACGCGTCGGAGCCAGCGCTCCGGACTGGCGGCAGCGGTCGGGGAGAGGGCTTCCAGATCGAGTCGCGCCGCGACGAAGCGGTCGATCTCGTTCTTCGCCCACGCGACTTGCTTCGTCTCCGGCACGGGAACGGAGGCGGGCAGGGGAGTGAAGGACCAGAGCGGTTCATATTCCGCGCCTTCTGCGATCCAGCGTTCGAGGGTTTCGCGCTCGGTGGCGTTGAGTTGTCGTGGCGACTTCGGCGGTGGCATGACCTCCTCCGGATCGGTTTCGTGAAGACGGCTGACGAGTTCGCTCTCCTTCGGATTTCCCGGAACGAAGGCCTTGGCCTTGATCGCCTCCTCGCGGATGTCGAGCCGCAGCTTGGCCTCCCGTTTTGCAGAATCCGGGCCGTGGCATTGGAAGCACTTGTCGGAAAGGATCGGCCTAATATCACGGTTGTAGGCGATCTTTTCCGCCGCCGCTAGAGGCAGGGGAACAAGCAGCACCGTCCACAAGGGAAGGGCGCGGATCTGGGGCGGAATCGTCATGGGAAGAAGGAGTTGCCTGATACGCGATCAGGCCAGCTCTTTTGTCGCTCCATTCCAGGCTCAACGTGAGCTTGGAAGCTTCAGCACTGCGAGGGTGCCGCCACCTTCGGCTGCGTCCAGGCTGATGGTTCCGCCGTGAACGCCGGCGGCTTCCCGGACCAGGGTGAGACCCAGTCCCGTACCTTTTCGTCCGGAGGTGTGGTGGCGGAGGGAGTAAAAGCGCTCGAACACCCGCCCCTGCGCGTAGTCCGGAATGCCGGGGCCGTGATCTCGGATGGTCAGCGTGGTCCATTCTTCGTCACGGGTGATCCGGATTTCGATCTGCCCTTCACGCGGGGAGAAGTCGATGGCGTTTTCGAGCAGGTTGGTGATGGCGGCTCGGAGGATGAACGCGTCGCCATGTAACCGAATTTCCGCTTCGGGCGGAGTGTGTTCCAGGGCGACTCCAGCGAGGTCGGCGAGGGGTTTTGCCTGATCGATGGCGCGCGCGACGATCGTGCGCAGATCGAGATTCTCTCCGGCTTCCAGGTGGGTCTTGCTCTCGATGGCGGAAAGTTCGAGCAGGCGGTTGATGAGCCGTTCGGTGCGCTCGGTTTCGGCGCGGATGTTTCCGAGAAAGCGCCTGCGGGTTTCAGTCGGCATTTCCTCATCGAGCAGCTCGGCCGCGCCCTTGATGGCGGCGAGCGGGCTCTTCATTTCGTGGGTGAGCGTCTGGATGTAGTGCTCGGCGTAGCTGCGGCCTTCGAGCGCCTCGCGCATGGATTCGAGGGCGTGGGCGAGGGTGTTGACCTCGCGGCCGATTCCGAGCTTGGGAAGTTTGGGACGTTCCCCGCGTTCGATCGAGCGGGCGTATTCGGTGATCTTCTTGAGCGGATTGAAGAGCCAGAGGAAGACGACCCCGATGAGGAAAAGAATCCCGCCGCCGATCATGCCGCAGGCCCAGTAGATGATCTGCTTGCGCTTCCGGACCATCGGCAGGGCGTCCGCCTTTGGCTTGAAAACGGTCAGCACGCCGGCCGGGTGTTCCTTGTCTCCGACGGGTGCGGAAATGTAGAGGATGGAGGTGGTGGAATCCCCTTCCACCTCACGGCTGCTGCGGGATCCGTATAGGCCTTTCAAGGTCGAGGCGACGTCCTTGTATCTCGAGTAGTCCTTGCCTTCGCGGCGACCACCTTCGGAGTCGAAGATGACGACGCCCTTGGAATCGGTGAGGTAGGCGTTGATGCCGACGTGCTGTTTCAGGTGGTCGAAGATCTGGGCATCGAAGGTCCGCTCGTGCACGCCGTCGAAGACCGCTCTCAGCCGTTCGGTGTCGAGGTGGTCGTGCTGCATGTCATCCTCGACGAGCTCGGCGAGCAGGTGGGCGACATCGACCATCACCTCTTCCGTTGCTTGGAAAGTCTGGGGCTCGACGTCGGACAGGAAATGGATCGCCAGCTCATAGAAGCCCAGCGAGATGATGAACGCGATGAAGAAGAGGGTGACGCGGGTGAAG
>JANOBS010000457.1:0-14870 GCA_031411755.1 Luteolibacter sp.
CGAGTCCGTGGGTCGGGTAGAGGTTACCATTGAACTGCTCGTGGTAATCGCGCCGCCAGTCGCCTTCGGTGCCGAGGGCATAGAGCATGCCGCGCAGGTCATGGATGTAGGCGCACTCGGCATGGGTGAGTTCGCCAAAGACTCCCTCGCGAACCATGTTGAGGACGAAGAGTTCGTTCTCGCCGTAGCAGCAGTTTTCCAGCATCACGCAGTGGCGCTGGGTGCGCTCGCTGGTATCGACCAGCTTCCAGCAATCTTCGACCGTCACGGCGGCGGAGACTTCGACGAAGGCGTGCTTGCCCTGCTGCATGGCGGCGACCGCCATGGGGACATGCCAGGCCCAGGGGGTGGAAATGTAGACGACATCGATGTCCTGCCGGGCCACCATCTTTTCCCAGATGTCCTCCGTTCCGCCATGCACCTCCGGGCGCTTGCCGCGGATCTTCTCGCACCGGTCGGCCGCGTTGTTGGCGCGCTCGGCCCTCAGGTCACAGACCGCGACGACCTCGACGAATTCCAGGTTGAGGCAGTCGTTGAGGTGGGTCATGCCACGGCTGAGGCCGATGTGGGCCACGCGGACCTTTTCCAGCGGCTTGGTGGTGAGCGTGTGAACGGGTTTCTGTCCGGCCGGGCGCGGACGGGGATTCACGATGTCCGGCCGGATGGTCAGGCCGGATGGCAGGGTTATCGGGCCGCTGGCGGCAGCAGCCGTGTTGGATCCGCCCAGCAGGACGGAGAGGGAGGAGGCAAGGCCACCGAGGGCCGTGGTTTTCAGAATATCACGTCGAGTCGAGTCCATAAGGTGCGGCCCTTGAACGATCGCAGGCAGGCAAGCCTTGCATTTCACCGCAAGAATTCAGGACCGAACGAGCCGGGAAACGACGTCCAGCGGACGAATCCCTGGAAGGAAATTCAATGAAATGAGAGCCCCTCCACCCGCGTTTAGCAGCCCAGCTCCAGACCCTTGGTCATTCCGGCGCATTTGCCCTGCATGAAATTCCTCAGCGCGTATTCAAATCCCAACGTGCTCCGTGAGCTGCTGGCCGTATTGTTCGTCTGCGGCTCCGCAATGATCGGACCTGCGGCGAAAGCGGTCGAGACCCCGCGCGTCGCCGCGAAGGATTTCTTCGCCCGGTATTGCACCGACTGCCATGGCCCGAAAAAGAGCAAGGGGCATGTCACCCTGCACGAACTCGGCGACGATCTCAGCGGCGCTCGCGATCCTGAGTTGCTGGACAAGCTCCTCGACGTCCTGGAAAGCCACGACATGCCGCCCGAAGACGAGGACCAGCCTTCGAATGCGGAGCGTGAAGCGGTCCTCAAATGGGTCGATGACGGCTTGCGGGCTGAAAATGCGAAGGCCGGCAAGGCACCTCAGGCGACGCCGACCGCGCGGCGTCTCACGAATTTCGAGTATGAAAACACGATGGCCGATCTGCTCGGGTTCCGCCTGAAGCTCGCTGAGAACCTGCCCGAGGATCCGGTGAAGCCCTATCATTTCAACAATACCGCCGAGTTCATGCGCATCGGGCCCGAGCAGCTCGACCTTTACCTCGAAGCCGCACGGCGTGCGATGGCCAGTGCGATCGTCGATCCCGAGAAGCCTCAAGTCCACACCAGCCGCCAGGAGTGGAAGCCACTCGGCGTGGACAGAGGGCTCGGAAATGACGAGGTCCCGGTATGGGGGAATTCCCGTTTCAGCCCGGGCGCTGGCATGGGCCTCAAGAGCTTCCCAGCCACTGGCGAATACCGCATCCGGATGAAGGCCTCTGCCATCCTTCCACCCGGCGTTCAGGAGATCCCGCTGCGTCTGGTGATGGGATACGATCTCAACGTCAACGGCTCGACCCAGCGCATCGAGCCAGTCGGCACCGTCCGGCTGAAGAACTCGCCCGACCAGCCACAGGTCTTCGAATTTCGCGGCCGCATCGAGAATTATCCGGTCAAACCCGGAATCATCGGCACAGGCAAACCCGTGCCCGAAAGCCTGACCATCACGCCGCAAAACCTCTACAACGATGGCACCCTGAATGATGAGAACGTCTTCAGTCGGGAGCGGAATGCCTCCATGCCCCGCGCCGTGGTGGAATGGATCGAGTTCGAGTCACCGATCACGGAAACATGGCCACCGGAGCACCATCGGCGGATCCTTTTCGATTCCCCTCTTCGGACCAGCCAGCCGGAAGACTATGTCCGGGAAGTGCTGAAGCGGTTCATGTCGCGCGCCTACCGGCGTCCCGCCACCGAAGAGGAGATCGGGCGTTTCGCGGGGATCTACAAGCTGATCCTCCCCGACCTCGGCACCATGGAAGCCGCCATGCGCGAGACCCTGTCGATGGTGCTGATCTCTCCGCAGTTCCTCTACCACACCGTGGCGGAGGAGGGAAAGGTGCCGCGGCAATATGAACTGGCCTCAAAGCTTTCCTATTTCCTGTGGGGCAGCATGCCAGACGACGAGTTGTTGAAGCTGGCCACAGCGGGCACATTGGAAAACCCGGACGTCATCGGCGCGCAGGTCAGGCGTCTGCTGGACGATCGACGCTCCCGGGATTTCGTGACGAATTTCACGATGCAGTGGTTGAGCCTCTCGAAGATGAAGACGGTGCCCATCAACCGCGACCTCTTCCCGCGATTCCTCTACTATGTGCCACTTGGCGAAAGGGCCGGGACCGAGGAGCCCTATCGTCCGACCATCCGCGATTTCATGATCGATGAGACGGTTTCGTTCGTCGCGGAACTGATCAAACGAAATGCCAGCGTGCTCCAGATCGTGGACTCCGACTTCGCCTGCCTGAACCAGACGCTGGCGGCCCACTACGGCGTTCAGGGTGTCCAGGGCGATGAGGTGCGTCCCGTTCCGATCAAGCCCGAACAACGACTCGGCGGGCTGCTCACCCAGGGCTCGGTCCTCATTGGCAACGGCACCGGCTCCGCGCCGCATCCGATCTATCGCGCGGTGTGGCTGCGCGAGGCGATCCTCGGCGACGAGGTGGCCCCGCCCCCGGCGGAGGTGCCGGCGCTTTCCGACTCGGCGGGGGCGTCCGCGGAAAAGGCGCTGACGATCAAGGATCTGCTGGTGAAGCACCGCAAGGTGGAAAGCTGCAACGACTGCCACTCGCGTCTTGATCCATGGGGCATCCCTTTCGAGCAATACAACGCGATCGGTCGCTATCAACCCATGGTGCCGATGGCCGGCACGCAGGTGGGCATCTTCTCACGGGAGAAACACGTGAATCTCGCCGGCTACGAGGAATACCTCAAGACCATCAACAAGGTCCGGATCGACTCGGACTCGCGGCTGCCCAATGGAACCGCCGTCACTGGAATGGAGGATCTGAAAGCCTACCTCATCAGGGATCGTAAGCAGGCGATCACCAGCAACGTGCTCAAGAGGCTGCTCAGCTACGGTCTCGGACGCGAGCTCAACCCCCGCGACCATGCCATCGTCGAGGACCTTCTTACAAAATCGGAAAAGCAGGGCAACGGATGGCGCGACATGATCGTCGCAGTCTGCCAGAGCCAGATTTTCCGGAACGAAACCCGCAACTGAACGAGAACCGCATGAAACTGAAATCCTGGCATTTGAACCGCAGGGAAGTCCTCAAGGGCGGCGGCATCGCACTCGCGCTACCCTTTCTGAGCAGCATGGGTTCGGCCATGGGGGTCAGCGGGAAACGCATGCCCAAGCGCATGCTCGTCAGCTATTTCGCCTACGGCGCCTACATGCCAACCGGTGTCGAAGGCATCACCGCTGCGGACAAACCGCATCACGACTGGAGCTGGTGGCCCTGCAAGGATGCGGGTCCCCTCAGCTTCAATGCCTCCTCGTCCCCCTTCGCGCCGCTGAAGGACCACGTCAGTTACCTTCAGGGACTGGATCACGCGGGTGGCTGGAAAATGGGCGGACACAGCAGTGGCGACGTCTTTGCCACCGGCGCGGACATGACCGGGAACGAGAAGACCAACAACATTTCCATCGACCAGGTGGCGGCGAACGCCATCGGACACGAGACCCGCTACGCCTCCCTCGTCCTCGGCACCGAAGGCGGCACCGGTTCCTACGGCGCCTGCAAGACCCTTTCCCACCGCGGCCCCGGACGCCCCATCCCGTCGATGCACCGGCCTCAGGAAATTTTCAACCGCCTCTTCAATCCCTATGCAGGCAAGGGCGTCGAGCAGGTCCGCGCGGGGCTGAAGCGCGATGCCAGCGTTCTGGATCTCCTGCTGGAAAACAGCCGCAGCTTCAAGAACCGCCTCGGCCATGAGGACCAGGAGAAGATGGACGAGTATCTTGAATCGATCCGCTCACTCGAACAACGGGTGGAGCGGACCAGCCAGTGGACCCAGGAACCCCTGGCGAAAATCGAGACCAAGGGACTGAACCTGGAGGTCTCCTACAAGGATCCGCAGGAATACCTCCGCTGCCTGTATGATCTCGTCTATCTCGCCTTCCAGACGGATTCGACCCGCTTCGCCACGCTCATGCTGGAGAGCGAACATTCACAGAGCAGCGAGATGTGGAACTACGCCACCTACGCCCTCGGCTACAAAGGCGCCACCCATGACATCGCCCACAAGCGGCCTGAGGACTTTTCGGGAAAGTGGGACCGCTGGCGGGCCGAGCAGCACGCCTATTTCCTCAAGCGACTGAACGATACGCAGGAAGGCGACGGCAGCATGCTCGACCGCACGCTCGTCCTGTGGGGCTCCGCCCACCCGCACGCCTCCCACAGCAACAAGAACTATCCGATCCACCTGGCGGGCGGCAACAAGCTCGGCGTCAAGCACGGCAATCTCCACACCTTCGCCGGTGACAAGAAGGTCCCCCTCTCGAACCTCTATGTTTCGATGCTCAACGCGGTCGACGTGCCGACAGAGAAATTCGCCGACAGCACCGGCGCGATGACCGAATTGATCAGTTGACCCATGGGATCCTGGAAAAATCGTCTGCTCCTGCTGGCTGCCTTTCTGTTCGGAAGTGGCTGCCTCACCGCCCAGAACCTGCCGCGCGTGCTGATCCTGGGCGACGGGATCTATGCCGCACCTGCGGGCGAAATGGCGAAGAACCTGAAGGGCAAGGTGGAGATTGTTTACCCTCCCATGCAGACGGGAGAAGTGCGCAACACGGCCACCGCGCTGAAGGAGCTCGAGCGATTTCTCGGCAATGGCAAGTGGGACGTGATCCACTTCAACTTCGGCCTCGGCGACCTCATTTATCGAGCGCCCGGCATGGCAGACTTCCGGGTGCTGCCGAAAGAAGCGGGAGGAGTTCCAGCCGTGGATCCGGAGCACTACCAAAAGAACCTGCAGGAGATTGTCGCACGTCTGAAGAAAACCGGAGCCACCCTGATCTGGGCCAGCACCACTCCAGTGGCAAAATCCCAGATGCGGATTTTTGAACCGGGCTCCGAGATCGAATACAACCTCGTCGCGGCCAAGGTCATGGCCGCGAACGGAGTGGCCGTGAACGACCTCCATGCCTACGTCGCCGAAAAACTGAAGGGCACCGATCCCCGCCGGATGCCCAATACGTTTGAAATCGACAAGCCGGCACCTCTGGCCGCGCCCATCACCGAGGCCATCCTCGCCCGGCTGCACTGAGCGCGGCTCCGTTGACGAAAATCCTCAAGGCCATGAGCCGTAGAGTTCGTCTCACTTCGCCGCGTCAGGTTTTTTCAGGGGTGGCAAGGTTGGCTTCTTCGGGCCAGGAACCGTCGCTCCGGGAACGGTGGCCGCAGGAGGATTGAGCGAAACCGTCGGAGGACCCGCCAGCCTCACGGATGGAGCGGGTGGCTTGATCGGGGAGGCGGAGACGACCGGAATGGCTTTGGGAACTTCCTTCGGCGCGGCTTCGATCGGAGCTGGCGTTTCGACAGCAGTCGAGGCACCCAGTTTGTCATCGAAGAGCCGGTGCTTCGGATCGACCCGATCCAGCGGGATCGTCACCGCAGGCGGCGGGCTCGGGTCGGCACCCTTCTCAGCCTTCTGTTGATAGAGTTCGTTCTTCAATTCCTCGCCCGCAGCGGGCTTGAGGTTTGGCAACTGGATGGGCGTGGTGTGATGGCCCACCTTGCTTGTCAGTTTCAAGGCCTCCTGAGGATCGCGCTTCATCCACGGCAGATCGCCGAGGACTGGACGGCGGTTCTTGAAATCGCCCCACAAGGTCTCCTCATCGTCGGTCCAGAGGATAAAATGTTCGAGCTCCGGATTCCCCAGCGAGGGATCGGCTTCGAGTGCAGCTCCGTAAAACCGGGCCGCCTGGAGCACCATGCCGTGGTGGAGCAGGGCATTGGCGAGGCCGAGATTCTGCACCGCTTTCCCACGGTTGTGTTCCAACAGGGCCGTGAGAAGCCGGATCGCCTTTCTCGGACTGGCCTTGGCGAGAATGCGGGCCGCGAAGGCCAGCTCGACATCGATGCTCGGGATTTCATCCACCTCCCAAATGACGTCCGCGGCTTCCTGAAAGGAGCCTTGATCGTAGAGGAGGTGGGCGAGTTGCTTGCGGGTGTCCCAGTCGGTCGGATTATCCAACAGGGTCTCGCGGAGTTTCTTTTCGTCGATTGGGTTCGGGCCGGTGCTCACGACTGAATTGGGTTTATAGGTTCAAGCCAGGGTTCAGTTTCGCGCGGCTGTTGGATTTCTTCAACCTCTAAAAGTCATCCGATTGAAGGCCCGGCGCTGTCCCCGAGCTTCAGTTGAACTTCGTGCTGATGAACTCCACCAGGCCGTCATCGCTCATCTTGTTGGTGGTGGATTCCCCGACCGCGACGTTCTTGAACTGCGCGGTATCGGCGAGGTAATGGAGGAACTGCTCCTGGGCTGTACCGGTCCCGGTTACATGCACCCCGGTGGCATTCGTCAGATGACTGGCGATTTCCTTGAAATAATGGTGCAGCGCCGCCTGTTTCTGATTGTGCGCGGTCTTTTCATCGGGGTTGCTCGAGACCGTTGGGTTCTCCGCATGGCCAATCACCGAGAACTCTTCCGTGGCAGCGTCGGCATGACCGACGATGGTGGCGTGATGGGTGTCCATCCAAACGCCGAACTGCTTCTTGTTTTTTAACGACATCAGGAACCCTCCGGTCGCATCCGCGAAATAGCGAACGACTTTTCAATCGGCGGCGGATCCGATGCTCCGACCGCATCAAGCCCGGAGCCCGCTGAATGAACATCGTTTGCCAAGTGGCAGTTGCGGCCTTACTGGACCAGACGATGAAAAGTTTATCACTCCTGCTGACCACGTCTTCCTGCTGCATCACTCTTTTAATGGGGGTCGCCGAAGCAAAACCGGACAAAGGAAAGGGCAAGGGCAAGCCCCCTCAGGCCGAGAAGGGAAAGGGAAACAAGGGCAAGCCTGACAAGGTGGAAAAGGCGATCGCCAAGGAGGAGAAGCAGGCCGTGAAGGATTGGGAAAAGGGCAAGGCCCCCAAGTTCAACGACACGGAGCGGACTCGTGTGCTGGGATACTTTGAAGGCTATCGTGATCAGGAGTTCGGACTGCCGCCGGGCCTCGCGAAGAACCTCCGTCGCGGCAAGCCCTTGCCTCCGGGTTGGCAGGCAAAGCTCGCGCCAGGCACCCTCATCGCCGCTGACTGGTTGCCGGACTTTGCGCCCGTTCCTTACGATTGGTTTCCCGGAGTGGAGGTCATTCCGGACACCAGACTATATTGGTATGGGGATCGTGTTGTCCGGGTCTACGAGCCGCGGCACGAGATCATGGATGTGATTGTAATACCGACGATCCATCTCGGTTGGTGAGACCTTTCCTGGAACCAATGGTGGGGTTGTTGGAAAGGATCTGCCGGTTCGTGGCGTTCCCTGCGAACCCTCATGCACGCACTCTCAAAACTCGCCATCCTTTCCCTGCTCTTCTGCCCCACGCTGTGTGCGGAAGATGAATGGAAATCCCTTTGGAACGAAAAGGATCTCAGCGGCTGGTCAACGTGGTTGCAGAAGCCTGAGTCCACTTCCGACGTCCCGGGCATGGCTCGTGGAGCGGATGGGAAATACACCTCACCCCTCGGCGCAGACCGCGATCCGTTGAAGGTATTCTCCGTGGTGGCGGAGGATGGAAAGCCCGCGATCAGGATCTCTGGCGAAGTCTTTGGCGAGCTGCGCTCCAAGGACTCATTCCAGAACTACCGGCTGCGAATGCAGTTCAAGTGGGGAAAGTTGAAATGGCCGCCGCGCGACGATGCAGCGACCCCTCGCGACAGCGGAATCCTCTACCACGTCCATGCTGCTCCGGGAGCCGAAGGTCGCACCTGGGCCCGTTCGATCGAGCTGCAGATTCAGGAGCACGATGTCGGCGATCTGTATGCCGTGGGCTCGGAAATTTCCGTGCGCTCAACATCTCGGAAAATCGGTAGCCGAACCATTTTCGACTACGACCCGAAGGGCGAGTGGCACGTCTTTTCCCAAGTTCCCGGGAAAGAAGGTCGATGCGTGAAGCAGCCCGACAATGAAAAGCCAACTGGCGAATGGAACACAGTCGAGGTCATCTGCTTCGGCGAGGACAGCCTTCACCTCGTGAATGGGAAGGTGGTGATGCGCCTGCACGGGCCGCGACGCATTGATGGAGAGAAACCCGAGCCTGTCACCTCGGGTCCGATCATCCTCCAGTCGGAAGGCGCGGAGATTTTCTACCGGGCCATCGAGACCCGGCCCATCACCGCCCTGCCGACGGAACTCGCGGAGTAGCGTCTTTTTTGAGTTAGCGGGTCGAGTTCTGGATCTTCTCGCCGGTGGTTTCCACGCCCTCGCCGATCTTGTGGCCGACGTGTCCTACACCGTTGCCGACCTTGCGGGTGTTGCGTTGGGTGTCGTTGACAACCCCATGGGCGGTGTTCCGACAAGCGCTGGCGGAAATCATCGTGAGGGCTCCTGTGAGGATCAAGGCGGGTTTGAGGAATTGAGTTTTCATGATTTCCGTGCGATTTATTGACTAACAATTTCAATCTCGCATCGTTCCAGCTACTAGCAACTGGTTGTTCATTCTTGGAATGGATGGGACCCAACCGATGAAGCCGGCCCGACGGGTTGCCAAACCCCTTTTCCCCCTTCCAGCGACAGATTTCCCGGCAGAATCCCGGCCCGTTTGTAGTAAGTCCAAAACCCAAGTGGAATGAGCCTTTCAGCTACGCCCCAATCCTCTGATCCGCCCCCGGTGAATCTGCCTGCTGTCCCAATCGCTGCATCAGCCACTGGAGACCAGGATCGCCGCATCAAGCAGGGCGTCTGGGCCAGGATGGGCGGAAAGGCACTCACCATCGCGGTGGTTTTCCATATGCTCCTGCTGGTGATCGCGGCGATCTGGGTCTTCCAGATCCATCATCCACCTGAGAAGACCGTGGATTTCCTGCCCGGAAACGGCAAGGCAGGTGGCTCCGAACGAGGACCCGAGTACAAGCTCCAGCAGAAAAAGCAGGCGCAGATCACCCCGACCAGCAACGTCAAACGGGTCTTCGCCGAAGGGGCCATTTCCTCCTACGCCATCCCTGATCCCGGCGACTCGTTCGGAGAAATGTCCAAGCTGCCTTCCCTCGGCGGGGGCGGCATGTCCGGCGGACTGGGCGGATCTGGCGGTGGAAAAGGCTTCGGCAAGGGCACCGGAGCCGGACTCGGAAACGGACTCCAGCCGATGAAGATGTTCGGCCTCACCTTGGAGAACTCCCAAAGGATCGCGGTGGTCATCGATGTTTCACGTTCCATGACGAAGTACCTGCCGATCGTGGCAAAGGAGCTCGACCGGCTTTCCTCACGCGGACCCCTGATCATGTACTTCGGCTGTGGGGTCGATAATCCACCCGCAAAGGAAAGGCTCGATGACCGCGCCAGACCCGCGAGTGGTCCCTCCTTTGACCGCTTCTGGCAGCTCTGGCAGGGAAAGACCCCGCTGAACCTGACGGCGGATCAACGCGATAAATTGAAGTATGACCCGAATGCGCCGATGCCCCTGCCAGACATCTACAAACAGATGGCCAAAAGGCTCGACACCTATTTCATCGACTTCAACGGCATCCGCTACGCCCAGACCGCACTACTCTGCGATGAGGTGAAGGACGCGGACACCATCTACTGGTTCTCCGACTTCATGGACAAGACGGACGACGGCGAGATGAAGAAGGTTCTCAGCAAGCTGAAATCCCGCAGGCAGAAGCTCTACATGCACGCCACGGTGAAGGGGAAATTCTTCGAGCAGGTGCGCGACAACCTGGTGCTCCCAAGCGGCGGCCAGGTGGTGCTCAAGGACGTGAAGTGATCCGTCACCATCGGTCACGGCACCAAGCGGATCAGAGCCGCCTTTCAAATTTCAGGCGTGATCCCACCGCTGCTCGCCACTAGCCTGTGATTCGATCAAGCCCGGTCGCCGATCTCCTTCCTCATGAGTGCCTCCATTCGACTTCTCACCAGCAAGCCCAGCTCCAAGGACAGCCTGCATGCTTTGTTTCTTCCCGCCGGAACAACCCCACCTGCGCCCTACCTGACGGTGCTGTCCGGCACACCGGTGACCGCAGGTCTGGTCCGCATGGCCTTCGACACCCAGGGCCGACGCTTCTGTCTGCTGGGCCTGGATGCCTCCGGCTCCACGAAGTCCCTGCGCCTCGCCGCCGCCCGGGCGGTGAAGTCCCTTCGCTCAGCCAACGCGAAGACCCTCGTCTTCGATCTGTCGCTTCTAACAACTGCCACCGATGCTCATGCCGTCGGACGTGCGCTGGCGGAAGGCGTCTCGATCGCCACCTTCGACACCAAACCCTACGCCGGAACCGCCTCGACCAAATCCTCCAACGCCGAAGTTACGGTGAAGTTGGAAGCTCGTTTCCACAAGGGCTTCCGCGAAGGCCTGCTGCTCGGTCGCGCGGTCAACACCGCCAGGCGTCTTGCCGCCACGCCGCCGAACCTGGCCGGTCCCTCGCAGTTGACCTCCCACGCCCAGGCCCTGGCGAAAACCCATGGCATGACCTTCCGGGTGATCGATGCCAAGGCCGCCGCCAAGCTCGGCATGGGTGGCCTGCTCGCCGTCGGTGCCGGTTCCGCAGACGCTCCACGACTCGTCATCCTCGAATGGAATCCCGGCGGAAAGAAAACCCAACCGATTCTCCTCGTTGGAAAATCCGTCACCTACGACTCCGGTGGCCTCTCCATCAAGTCGGACGGCGGCAAGGGCATGAAGGCCGACAAGTCCGGTGGCTGCACGATGCTCGGCGTCATGGAAGCCATCGCCCTGCAGAAGCTCCGCACCCGCGTCGTCTGCATCCTCGCCGTCGCCGAAAACATGATCGACGCGAACTGTTACCGGCTCGACGACATCATCACGCACTGCAACGGCGTCACCTGTGAAATCACCAACACCGATGCAGAAGGCCGGCTCGTCCTGGCCGACGCGCTCGCCTGGGGCACGAAGACCTACCAGCCCTCCACGGTGATCGATGCCGCCACCTTGACCGGCGGAGTGCTCGTGGCGCTGGGAAAAACCACCACCGGAGCCTTCTGCAACAACGACGAACTCATGGTGCGACTCGATCAGGCCGCCCGCCATGCCGACGAAAAGGTCTGGCGTCTGCCACTGGAAGAAGAGCTGCGTGAAAAGATGAAATCCGCCATCGCCGACCTACACAACTCCTCTCCCTATCGCTTCGCCCACGCCGGTACCGGTGCCGCTTACCTTTCCTTCTTCGTCGGCAGCGATGCACCGAAGTCCATGCCCTCGACTCCTTGGCTCCACCTCGACATCGCCGGCACCGCCGTCAGCGAGGGCGATTCCGATTGGGAGGGTCTGTATCCGGCAGGCCCGACCGGCTGGGGCGTCCGCACGCTTGTCAGGCTGATCGCCGACCTTCCCGCATGATGGGTCCGGAACGCTTCCAACCTTGATCCAGCCATGCCATTTTTTCCACTCATCCGGACGATTCTTCCTGCCTGTGCGATCCTTTGGCTCGGGATCATTCCCGCCTCCGCCGAGCATTATCTCGTCTACCTGATCGGTGGCCAATCCAACGGCGGCGGTCGCGCGGACGCGGCCCAACTGCCCGCGCCCTTGGCCGCACCGCAGAAGGACGTCCGCTTCTACTGGCACCGCACGCAGAAGTCGGAAAACGGCGGCCATGTGCCGGAGGACCAGTGGACCGATCTCGCACCGGGAGCCGGTCATGGGGTCACCAAGCCCCTGTATCCGAAGGAGTTCGGACCCGAGGTCTCCTTCGGTCGCGCCCTGGCCGATGCCCACCCGAAGGAAAAGATCGCGCTCATCAAGTACTCCCACGGCGGCACCAGCCTCAGCGCCAACTGGTCGGAAAAGGGGCCGATGTACAAGACCTTCGTCACCACTACCCAGGCCGCCCTCGCCGCACTGAAGACGGCGGGCCACACCTATGAGCTGCGGGGCATGATCTGGCAGCAGGGCGAGAACGATGCCGCCGGTCCGGCTGCGGCCGCCTATCAGGCGAATCTAACCGACCTCATCGCCAGGGTCCGGAAGGACCTGTTTGAAAACAAGCCACTGCCCTTCGTCATCGGTGGCCTCTCGGACAGCCAGAACGCGAGCATCAAGACTCCGGGCAGCGGTTGGAACACCGTCCGCAAGGCCCAGGAGGCCGTCGCCAAGACCGTTCCCGGAGCCGGCTTCGCCAACAGCGACGGCTTCGCCACCCGGCCCGGCGAGGCGATCCATTTCAATCACGAGGGCCAGATCGCCCTCGGCAAGGCCCACGCCGCTGAAATCCTCCGGCTGGAGAAAAAGTAAGGCCATTCCCGTGAGACTCCGAATCATTGGCCGACTCTGGGTCTGGCTCACGACGGTCTCCGCCTTGCTGGCCATCAACCCACCTGCCAGTGGCGCGGAGACGCGCGGGATCTGGTGGTGGACCTCTCCCGATCATCCCTGGGGCAGCGCGCAGGTCATCGGAAATCCGACCAAGGAAGCGGAGCTGCTGCGATTCATGTCCACCTGGAAAATCGGGTGCATCTACACCTGTTTCAGCAAGCAGGCCATTTCCAAACCGGAACTCATCCAAGGCTGGAACGAGCGGGTCCATGCATCCGGCAAGTCCTCGCAACTGCTCTTGTCCGAGAACACCTGGATCGATCCGGAAAATCGCCCCAATCTCCTGACGACCCACATCCAGCGCGAGTTGATCGACTTCAACAGCGCCGCCAAAACTCCGCAGCAGCGCTTCGATGCCCTGCATCTGGACATCGAGCCGCATGGCCTGCCGGGATGGAAGGAGATGACTCCTGATGCGCGCAAGAACCTGCTTTTCCAGCTTCGCGACACCCTGCGGGAAGTCCGCAGCTATCTGGACAACCATGGCGCCAAAGAGGTCCCCGTCTTCGCCGATCTGCCGGTGTGGTTCGATCAGGTTGGAAAGCCGGTGGGCTGGGCTTCTGAAGCGGAGCGCGATGCCTGGTTTGCGGATCTTGCCAAATCGCTGGGTGGCATTTCACTGATGGCCTACGAACGCGACTCCGCCCGCGGAATTGAGAGCGGCGTGGCTTGGGAAGTGGCCCACTTCCACAGCCAGGTTCGCATCGGACTGGAGGTCAGCGTGGGGCCGGGAAAAACATGGAAGTCGAACGACTCGCTGGTTTCCATGATCGGGTTACAAGAGTCCGCCACACCACCGCGAAAGGTGGACATTCACGATCTCGTGCAGTTCCACGACGCCGTGGCCGTTGGAGATGATTGATGACGACGAAGTGGATCTCGCGAGCAAAGATCTTTGACTGTCCTTTAAGGTCATGCTGACGGGCTGGAATGAACCTGATAGGCGTGCAGGCATCGTGAATCGACGCTCGACCATGAAGATCAGGACGATTCCCCGCCCAGACGGGATTTGGATCAAAATTTCGTCACGCAACAGCTTCCATTCTAAGCTCAAATTTCTAGGGCTGACGCTCGGCTGCGTTGCCATCGCTGGGCTTGCATTTCAATGGAATCCATTTGGCACCCATTACTGGGTGCCGGCCATTATCGCGCTGCTCGCAATCGCGCTGGGATTCGGGGAAATACATTTCTCGATCAAGCCTGATCAGTTCATTCGCGTGGAGCTTCGACTGCTGGGATTGACCTGGTTCCGGCATTCTGTTCCAAAGTCAAAGATCCACTCCACTGTAGTTCATCCTGCAGAAGCCGGAGATTTCACCCTCCGCTTACTGGATGCGTCGGGACAGCGCCTGCTCACCATCGAACATTTCGCCACGGAACACGAGGCCCGCCGAGTCTCCAGGATGTTTGTGCTCGATAAGGCTCTGCGTTCGGAAGCAGTTAACCAACTGGTCGATGAGTTTGTGGTCCAGGATCGGGAAAGCAACCCATGGATCGTCTGGCTGATCCCGCCTCTCGGCTTTGGCATGATTCCATTGATGCTGGAGTTTTCAGTCGATGACATGGGATCAGTCGCCACCAGTTGCGTGCTCGGCGTTTTCATCACAACCTGCGCAATCCTCATCGCGCGCCGGAACGAGGGAATTATCTCGATCACTGGAGAAACCGGGCAAGTGGATCGCTGGCAGCGACACGGCTTGTTCAGACGCATCATCTATCGCGAACGGATTGGAGAAAACCCGCCAGTGGATTTCCTCCAAAGCCGATTCGATCCGGCCAATCTGTGTCTGGGCGTGGTATTGGTTCTCCAGATTGTGTGTATCCTGCAGCTCTCGGACTGGCGGGCCAATCGCTCCTCCGCCATGCGGAAAGCACCGAAACTAAAACAGCCCGAAGACGCAGCGACACGTAAGCGGTCAATGGATGGGCGTCTCGGGCTGCTGGCTCCCGTAGCATAGGTAGCATACACACATGTGTATGTTCCCTTTGATGGCTTCCGGTTCAGACGGCGCAGGCGGTTTCGGTGTGCTGAGGCGTGGCCGCAGGC